>DASYWT010000112.1:0-2948 GCA_035935775.1 Terriglobales bacterium | reverse complement strand
CGAAGGTGATGGCGAGGGTGAGGATAACGAGCGGAGGGTAGGCATCGAGGTAAGCCTGCCCCATCCAGCGCAGGATAAACGGCCTGCCCCAGGCGATAAGGCCGAAGCCAAGAAAAGTGGCAACGCAAATGGAGATCCTGGTGGCAACAAAGAAAGTTGCGCGCATGCCCTCGAAGTCACGCGCCCCGTACAAACGGCTGAGCAGCGGCGCGAAAACGCCGGTCACGGCCACGGTGAGCACAATGAATTGCTGCGCCAGGGTACCGGCGATGCGGTAGTGGGTCACCGCAGCCAGACCAACAAACATGGAGACGACAAGGGGATCAGCCTGGAAGCGCAGGCGGTCCGATAGCTGCCCGGCAAAGGAAAAGACGCTGTAGGAAGCCAGGCTGCGAGTCAAGCCCGGACTCGGGGAGGTGAGCCGCAGGCGCAGCCAGGGATACTTCCTGAGGGCGAGCCCCGCCTGCAGCAGCATGGCAGTTAGTCCGCCGGCAAAAGCCGCCCACGCCATGGCCACCAGCCCATGTCCCAGGAGCAGAACGGAGAGGATCAGGCAGGTGCGCAGGGCGAGGGCGACCAGTTCGGCGCCGACCATCAGGTCATAGCGCAGGTTGGCGATCAGAAACCCGGTGAACACGCGCGAGGGAAAGCTGAGCGCAGTGCTGACACCGAGAATCAGGATGATTTGCGAGAACAGGGCGGCGTCGGCCGTGCGCCTGGCAAACCAGGGAGCACAAGCCGCCACCACCCCACTGAGGAGCAGGACCAGGACCCCAACCACCAGAAAAAATCGTAAGCTGGCTGCCACCACTCCGTTGCAGGCCTCGCGGTCGCCGCGGCCGAGGGCGGCCGCAATGTGCTGGCACACGGCGGGGGTCAGGCCGAAGTCGAGCAGCCCGTAGTAGCCAAGCAACGTCGCCACCAGCGCCCACAGCCCATACATCCGGTCTCCCAGCGTGTGCACAATAAAGGGCATCATCAGCAGGGAGACCGCGGTGGTGACAAAGAAGCTGAGTATTCGGAAGGCGGAGGCGGCGGTCAGTTGGCGAGCGGCGGAGGACATGGGGGGAACGCCGACAACGCCGCCATTCATTCTAGGCTGCAAGGGGCTGATTTTCGGAGGTTCGACCTTGACCAAGGCACAAGGTCCCACGACTCGCGTTCGCCTCGCAAGGTCGGCTTACGCTCGCTCGGGATGACAGGTCAAAAACTCGGGATGACGGCCAAAAAGATGATGCTGAAGGACACTACTTATGTGCCCGCAAATAAACCGAGTCCGCGAGGGGCCAGGAATCGGCGGCGGCAATGGGTCCGGGAAAATGATTGTAGGGGCCGGCATCCCAGGCGCTGCAGGCGGAGCGCGGGTCGCCGATCTTATCCGCGTTCAGAGGCGCAATCGCATAGTAAGAAAGATTGACGCCGGCATTGATGGCCGGTGAGCCGGGCTGGGGCCGCCCGCTGGGGTCAACCTTCAGATCGGCGGTGGTCAGAGAGTGCGCGCCTTCGCCGGAGGCCGCCTTCCACTGCTCGAAAGTGTAGTAAAACGTGCTTCCATTCTTCCAGTTCTGCCCCGGACCATAAATGTTGTGGTCCAGGCCGCGGTCCACAAAGGTGGTGCCGGCAGCCAGCGCGACCAGGCCGGAGCACCCCCCCACGATATTGTTGCGCACGGCGATGCCGGTCCCGCTGGTGGCGAGGCATAGGCCGGAGGCCGTCGTTCCACCCAGGATCAGGTTGTTGTAGATGGCAATGCCGTTGCCGCCGGCGCAGAACACTCCGTTGTTGAAGTACTTGTCCGCCGGGGTGAGCATCACGTTGTTGTAGAAAAAGGAATTGGCGATGTCGCCGTCTCCATAGATGAACGAGGTGACGTTAACGCCGGGATCGCCGCTGAACACATTGTCGTAAACCTGGACATCGCGGAAAGTGGCGCCGTTCAGGGCATAGAGGTGAATGCCGTCGTGGTGGAAAGTGTTGCTGGTAGTGTCCCAATTGGCGAAATCGTGGCAGTCATTGTCGTGGATGTGCGCGGAGAGCAGCGCATAGCCGGCGCCATTGGCGGCAATGGTGATGCAGTGGTTGGTATTGTCGGCTTCCAGTTTGTACATTTCCACGCTGTCGTCCGCGCCGCTCACGGAAATGGTGAAACACCCGCTGGCCTGGGTGCAGCTCATTTCGTGCATCAAGATACCGGGGCCGGAGACCGTAAGGCCGTCGGCCCCGATATCGTCTGAGGCAAGCGAGTGCACGTAGATGTTGCGCAGAGCCAGGTTCTTGAACTCGCAGTGATTGCAGGGGCGGCCATAGAGCGCGGTGTGGCGGTCGTGGTGGCCGAGAGCGCTGCCGTTATCGGTTTCTTCCACCACGCCGTTGCTGCCGCCATCGAATACGAGGTAACTCTTGCCGCTGAACAAAATGCAGGAGCCGCTGCCGCAGGTGGGCAGGCTGAGCTTCGCATTGGGCTCCCACTTCAGGGTGATGGGTTGGCCGCTGGCGCCGCTGCCGCGGAAGGTCAGATAGTCGTAAGTAGAGCCGTTGAAGGTGGTGACCACGCCGCACAGGTGCACGGTGGCGCCGGGGCCGATCTGCGCGGCGCCGCTGCCCCAGTTGGCGGCATTGTTGAAGAAGGTGTAGGCAAGCGCGTTGGCGCAATCGGCGCCATCGCCGCGCCCGGCCGGGCTCTGGGCGATGTAGATGTCTTTCGCCGGAGAAACAGCGGCCAGGGCCAGGACCAGCCAGCAGGCAGTCAAAGATCGTCGCATCATGACCTCACTGAGAAACAGCTACCAGGTTGAAAACGCGGATGGGGTCGAGAATCTGGTCATTGGGTTTTACCTGCCGGCCGGTTTCGGCGATGGTGAAGCGGAAGGGGCGCAGGGAAGCCAAATAGGCCAGGCACTCGTTGGGCGCTACGCCGGTTCGGCGGCAGACCTGGGGATGAGCTTCCA
>DASYWT010000111.1:0-3996 GCA_035935775.1 Terriglobales bacterium | reverse complement strand
GCACCCTCGAGCTTTGCCAGAAGCTCAAGCCGCTGGGCCTGACCTGGTCCTGCACCTCCCGGGTCACCACCGACTACGAAACCCTGAAGGCGATGCGCGAGGCGGGCTGCCGCCTGCTCATCGTGGGCTACGAATCGGGCGACGCGCAGATCCTGAAGAACATCAAGAAGGGCGCCACCGTAGAACGCGCGCGCCAGTTCACCAAGGATTGCCGGAAGCTGGGGCTGGTGATTCACGGCGACTTCATTGTCGGCTTGCCCGGAGAGAGCCGGGAGACAGTGCTCAACACCATCAATTTCGCCAAAGAGCTGGACGTGGAAACCATCCAGGTCTCGGTGGCGCACGCCTATCCGGGCACGGAACTGTTTGACTACGCGGTTAAGAACGGATTCATGTCGAACCGGCAGATGGTGGACGAGGGCGGCCACCAGCTGGCCCACATCGAATATCCCGGCCTTTCCAGCGAGGAAATTCTGGAGTCGGTGCACCGTTTCTACGACGAGTATTACTTCCGTCCGCGCGCCGTCTTCCGCATCGTCAAGAAGGCAGTATTCAACTCCTCCGAACGCAAACGGCTCTACAAGGAAGCCAAGACCTTCCTCAAGCTGCGCGCGCAGCGCCGCCGGTGGGTGCAGCAACAGCGCATTAAGCCGGGACCGGTGCCGCCCGCGGCCGGCGAGTCACAGCCCGAGGAGGCCGAAGCGGTGGAGCCGGCCAACGCCTAGGATCGCGCGTGAATTTGCGTAAGTATCTGGTCCTGCTGGGAGTGGTTATTTTCGGCGCTTCCGGCGATGCCCTCCTCTCCCGCGGCATGAGGCAACTGGGCGAGGTCCCACTCGACCATTGGCAGAAAATCATCTTCGCCGTGGTCCATCCCTGGGTGGCGCTGGGAGTGCTGCTGCTGATTGCGTTTTTCGCCTCCTATATGACCGCCCTTTCCTGGGCGGACTTGACCTATGTGCTGCCCGCCACCTCCATCGGCTACGTGCTGCTGGCCTTCATAGCTAAATTCATGCTGCACGAAAACGTGACCGCAACGCGCTGGATGGGCATCGGGCTCATCGCTGCCGGTGTGGGCTTTGTAGCCCGCGGACCCGCGCTGACCCGCCATCCACATCGCGAAGAAGCGCCGGAACCGGAAGCCGTGTCGCGAGGCCGCGCATGAGAAACGAGAAGAGTGCGTGAGAGATCTCTACGCCTGGTTGTCCATCGCCGCCATCGTGATCGCATCCACCACCGGTGACGTGTTGCTCTCCCATGCCATGAAGCAGATCGGGGACTTGGGGGTATTGCGCCGGGAACGGGGCTTGTGGCACGTCATTGGGCGGGTGGTGCGCACGCCGACCTTCCTTTTTGGCCTACTGGCCATGACTTTCGCCTTCTACAGCCTGCTCATGGCGCTCTCCTGGCAGGATGTGAGCCTGGTGGCGCCCGCTTCCGCTTCCCTCACCTTTATTGCGAACGCGGTGGCCGCGCGCATCTTCCTGCACGAGCGAGTGGACCACCGCCGCTGGATTGCCGCCCTCCTGGTGGCCGGCGGCGTGGCCCTGGTGGCCATCTGAGTTGTGGCACGGGCACCCTCGCCCGCGTAAACTCTCGTGTGCCAGGCTAGCGCACGGCCTCACTCCGACTCCAACCTTGGACACCACAGGGATAGAATGCCCTCGTGAACCGACCTGCGACGGCGCCACCGCGACGGAGCATCCGTTGCGCAAGTGCGGCTGGAATTCTCATCACGTTAGCGGGGATCGTGCTGATTGTGTTGCCCCTGGGAAGCAGCACCCACTCGCCGCCGGGCCAGGATGCGGCTCACGTCATCAGCTTCTGGATTCCCGGACTGCTGCTGGTCGCACTGGGTGTTTTCCTGAACCGCACGCTTATGCGGCTGCGCACCGCGGTTGTTCTGGCGGCCACGTTGGCGGCAATCTGGCTGATGCATCCGGTATGCGACCCCATCGCCGACGCTGATGTTCCCAGGTTCGAGACCGTCATTCCACTGGAACAGCGCGCCCAACAGGGTGAACCTTTCCGCAAGCTGGAGGGGCATTGGTACCAGTGCAAGAGCTGGATTTCGCGACAATTCTTTTTCTGATGACCGCATTATCTCGTTCCGCGCCCTCTAAGACATGCCCGGTCCGTCCGGCCAGCCCGCGTAGCGGGCGAAATATTAAAGCCCAGGGCGGAAGCCCTGGGAGAACGCGCGCAATAGTGGCAGAGCCCGTTAGGGGCGACACAAACCTGGTAGCCAACAAAAGAAAAGCAGGTCCTTCGCCGCGCTCCCTCGCTCAAGCTCGGTCGCGCAGCTCAGGATGACAAATCAGAAAAGAAAACAGGCCGCGCCGCGGCTGAAGCCGCACATTTCCAAAAGGAAAGAAGCTTCGTTGGCCGGCCGTTGTCCAGCACGGTTAAGTCTGTGGACTTCAGACCCGCCACCGGTTTCCCCGATTTATCACTGACCAAAACATCGAGCTTGATTAAACCACCCTCCGCCTCCAGAGGGTTTGAAAGTGTGTGGGTACCGACGGCGGACTGAGGCGCAGTCGCCGCTTGAGGGTGTCGTCCTAGCGCCTCCGAAAGGAAAGTTTGGCTAAGAACAGCATTCGCCAAATAGAGAGCCCATACAACAACGAAAAAACCTAAACGCACTATCCGCATGACCCCGCCACGAAGAGCGAGAAGAATTACCTTGCCGTCCCGCAATTCTAGAACAATTGCCCCGGGAGCCGGCGCTAAGAAAACGGGGGGCAATAGTGGCCGAGCCCCGCTAGGGGCGGCACAAACCTGGTAGCCCACAAAAGAAAAGCAGGTCCTTCGCCGCGCTCCCTCGCTCAAGCTCGGTTGCGCAGCTCAGGATGACAAATCAGAAAAGAAACAGGCCGCGCCGCGTCTAAAGCCGCATCA
Organism: Terriglobales bacterium; assembly: GCA_035935775.1. Taxonomy (GTDB): domain Bacteria; phylum Acidobacteriota; class Terriglobia; order Terriglobales; family Acidobacteriaceae; genus JAICWP01. The sequence continues at coordinate 1,095 of DASYWT010000111.1, read as the reverse complement.
AGCCCCGCGCCGACAGATCAGGTACCAGAAAGCGCGAACCGCGCACGCCGGCGGCGCGGGCCAGGGCCTCCGCGGCCGCGTAGCCGCTGCGCACGGCGCCCTCCATGGTGGCCGGCCAGCCGGTGGCGGCCCAGTCGCCCGCCAGAAAGACGCGCGGCCAGGCCGTGACTGCCGGCGGACGGTGATGGTCCACGCCCGGAGCAGGCGACCAGGTGGCGTGAACTTCCTTGATGACGGTGCTCTTCACCAGACGGGCGTTGCGGGCGGCTGGGAAAAACTCGGCAAGCTCGCGCACCGCCAGATCAACAATTTCGTTCTTCGGCTTATCCACCAGGCTCTTCGAGGAGCTCACCACCAGCTCGAGGTAGCTGCCGTCGCCTTCCGCCTTTCGGCCCAGCAGCTTGGATTTATGAAACATCCACTGGATGGTACGGTCGAGCAGCACCGCATGCTCCAGTTCTGTGATCTGCCGGTCAAACCACAAGTGAATGCCGGTGATGGGCGAGCTCTCGAGTTGTTGCGCCGAACGTCGGAGCGGGGCGGCATCGTCCTCCTGCGGCAGCACGGCCCCGATCGTATTGAAGGGCAACGCCAGCACCGCGAAGTCGCAGGTTATCTCTTTTCCCGCCGCGCACAGCTTGACCTTTTCCGGATCGGCAGCAAACGCTTCTACGGGCGCACGCAACTGCACTTCCCCGGCGCGCTGGCGAATATATTCTCCGGCAGCATTGTAAAGTTCGGTCAGTGGAACCGTGGGCACGCCCATGCGCCCGGCGGCCGCCGACTTCAGGAAGGATTCACGAAAAACCTGCGCCCCATAGCGCACCGAGCTGCGCTCCAGTTCCTCGTTCAGCGCGCTGACCAGCACCACCTTCCAGAAGCGATCCATGGCGCGCGCGGTTTGCCCATGGCGCTCCAGCCACTGGCGAAAATTCTCGCTGCCGTTGTCCTCGGTTCCACGCGCAATGGCCAGCATAGCGCGGGCAATGACCATTTTGTCCCTTAGTCCCAGGGAAGGCGCTAGCAGAAAAGAAGGCGCGGTGTGCAGCGGCGCGGGCAGCCAGCCTGGCGAGATGGTTGACTGTCTTCCGCCTG
>DASYWT010000110.1:0-2635 GCA_035935775.1 Terriglobales bacterium | reverse complement strand
TCCGGACGGCTCCTTCCTGTCCTCAGACGGTGGACTCGATCACGGCCCTGCCGCTGCCGTTTCAGCAGCTGCTGGCACGGGTTCGCGACCAGGGTGGGGAACCAGAACTCAAGCTGGATCTGCCCTCCGGCGCAGCTACATGGATTGCCGCGCGCCATGCCGCGATTGCGGAAAATATGACGGTTTTCATCCTGCGCGATATCAGCGAGCACAAAAAGCTGGAGGACGCCAGAGCGCAGCTGGGGCGCGATCAGGCGCTCGCCGAGATGTCGGCGATCCTGGCCCACGAAATCCGCAACCCGCTGGGCAGCCTAGAACTGTTTGCGGAATTGCTGGCAGATTCGGGGCTGGACGGGGAGCGCAAGCAATGGGTGGATCGTGTGCAGGCGGGCTTGCGCACGCTGGCGGCTACGGTGAACAACGTTCTCCACTTTCACAGCATGCCGCGCGCGGAATTCTCGACCGTCAATGCGGGTGAGCTGCTGGAGTGGGTGCGGAACTTCTGCGGGCCTCTGGCGCACCAATCGGGCGTAACCCTGAGCCTGCAAAATCACGTCCCGGGTTTAGCGTTGAGGGGCGATCGCCACCGGCTGGAACAGGTGCTGCTGAATCTGGTGCTCAACAGCATCAAAGCGGTATCCCAGGGCGGATCAGAAAGCCAGGGATGGATCGAAGTGTCTGCCCGCCGCTTCGCCAGCCAGCTTGAGCTTGCGGTGTCCGACAACGGTCCCGGGATCCCGCCGGACTGCCTGCCCAGGATCCTTGCCCCAGGCCTCAGCACTAGATCCGGCAGCCCCGGACTGGGGCTGGCAGTATGCCGGAAAATCGTGGAGCAACACGGCGGCATGATGCGGGCAGAAAACAGCCCGGAGCGGGGTACCAGGATTACGTTGACCTTGCCCATGACTGGCTCGGAAAAGGACTGCTCATGAATCGCGTTCTGGTGGTGGATGACGATGCTGGAATGCGCGCTGCCCTCGAAACTCGCTTTTTACGGCGAGGGTGGAGCGTGGATACCGCCTCCGGCGCCTCCGGGGCGCTCGACAAATTCCGCCGCGGATTGCACCCGCTCATCGTTACCGACATCCGCATGCCCGGCGAAGATGGGCTGTTCGTCATGCGGTCGGCGCGCCAGTTGGCCCCGCACACGGCGGTGATTCTGCTGACTGCCTACGCCAGCATTCCCGGTGCCGTCGCCGCCATGAAGGATGGAGCCTGCGATTATTTGGTGAAGCCAGTCTCGTTCGAACAACTGGAGCAGTCGGCGGAGCGGATTCTGGCGCAGGCCAGATCTCAACAAGCGGCCAGTGAAGACCTCGTCGGGCACGCACCGGCGTGGCTGCGAGCGCTGGCGCGCGCCGGCCAGGCCGCCGCCAGCAATGCCGATGTGTTGATCGAAGCCGAAAGCGGCACCGGCAAAGAGCTAGTCGCCCGCCTGATTCACCGGCTCAGCCCGCGGCGGGACCGTCCTTTTGTCGCGGTGAATTGCGCCGCCTTTCCTGAAGCCCTGCTGGAGAGCGAATTGTTTGGGCATGCCCGGGGCGCATTCACCGGGGCCAGCCACGCCAAGCCGGGAAAGTTCGAACTGGCCAATGGAGGCACCCTGCTGCTCGATGAGATCGGGGAGATGCCGCTGGTGCTCCAGCCCAAGCTCCTGCGGGCTTTGCAGGAGCGCGAGTTCGACCGTCTGGGTGACACCTCTCCGGTGCGCGTCGACCTGCGGGTCATCGCCACTACCAACTGCGCCCTGGGACGGATGGTGCGCGAAGGCAGGTTCCGCGCCGATCTGTACTACCGGTTGAATGTGATTCCGCTGAGCCTGCCGCCTTTGCGCGAGCGCGCTGGAGATGTGCGCGAGCTGGCCGAATACTTTGTCCGGCTCTATTCGGCTGCCGGGCAGTGCCTGCACCTGAGCCCGGAAGTTCTCGAAAAACTGGAAGCTCACTCGTGGCCAGGCAACGTGCGCGAGCTGGCCAACTGCATGCGCCGCGCGGTGGCCTTGTCCGGCAGCAGCGAAATCGGGGTGAGCGCGTGCGAAGGTTCTGAGTTCAGCGCTCCCCCGTCTGTCATGGCTGCGGAAGTTTCCTGTCTTCGTCCGGGAGTCTCTCTGGGAGACATGGAACGCAAGCTGGTCGAAATGACCCTGGCAGCGACCGGCGGCAACCGTTCGCGCGCCGCCGAGTTGCTGGGAGTAAGCCTGCGCACGGTTCGCAACAAGGTGCGCAGCTATGGTTTGCCCACTTGGAGCAGTTATGTCCAGCATGATTGATACTGCGTTGACCGAATCCCTGGGCCGCTTCCTCGATGTGGATGTGGCCCGCTACCAGCTGATCTCGACCAACCTTGCCAACATCGATACCCCCGGCTATCACACGCGCGATCTGGATTTCCGGGCGGAGTTGCGCCGGGCCGCTGCCGAAGATTCCGGGGACGCTCGTATGCTCCCCGCCTCCTTCACCCCGGTCGCGCGCCAGGTACGCGGGCTGATGGAGCGGCCCGATGGCAACAACGTCAGCGTCGAGCGCGAGAGCCTGCTGCTGGCCGAAGCGCAGATGAAGTTCAATCTGGGCGTGCAATTGCTCAAAGACCAGTTCCACACGATTGCGCTGGCCATTAATTCCGGAGGCACCACATC
>DASYWT010000109.1:0-11213 GCA_035935775.1 Terriglobales bacterium | reverse complement strand
GCAAGGTGCAGAGAGGGTACTCTGGGAGGGAGAGCGGGTCAAACCTGCATGGTTTCATCACAGACAAACAGACACGCAGAGAAAGCTGGACTTAACGATTCAATCATTCAGTGATTGAAAGATTGAATGCGTTTCCTTCCTCCTGCCGAGCCAGCGTTGGAGCGGCGTGTGGTGGATTTTGCCTGGCGGCAGTATCATCGGTGCATGGCTGCACAGAACGCAATGCTCAGCGAGTTTTCCTGGACGGATGATTACCGCATCTCCGGGATGGAAGAGGTGCTTACGCCGGCGCTGGTGATCTACCCGGAAATGATCGCTTCCAACCTGGAGCGCACGCTGGCGCTGCTCGAGGGCGACGGCAGCCGCTGGCGGGTGCACATCAAGACCGCCAAGCTGGGTTATAGCCTGCGCATGCTGGTGGAGCGCGGCATTCGGAATTTCAAATGCGCAACCACCCTGGAGCTGTTAACCGCCTGCGAGTGCGGCGCGGATGACGTGCTCTTCGCCTATCCGTCCATGGGCGCGAATGCACGCCGGGTGCAGGAACTGGCGGCGCAGTTCCCGCGAGTGCGAGTTTCCGTGCTGGCCGAAAACGAAGAACAGGTGCGGCAGTGGCGGGGCAGCCGGGTAGGAGTATTCATTGACATCAATCCGGGGATGAACCGCACGGGAGTTGAGCAGAACGCGCTTGCTGATGTGGTTGCGCTTGCACGCGCGGTGCGCGGCTCGGGACTCGAATTTCGCGGGCTGCATTATTACGACGGTCACCTGGGCGGGCTGGATTTCGAGGAGCGCGCGCCGGTGGCGCATCGCGGATATGACCAACTGTTGCAGCTGGTGGGTGCAATCGAACGCGCCGGATTGCCGGTGGGAGAAGTGATCACCGCGGGCACGCCGAGTTTTCCCGCGGCACTCGCGTACGCCGGGTTCCGCGGGCGTGGCTTTGTGCATCGCGTTTCACCCGGGACCATCGTTTACAGCGATGCCAGCAGTCTGACGCAACTGCCCGCGGAATATGGCTACCGCCCGGCGGCGGTAGTGGTGGCGCGGGTGGTGAGCCGGCCGCGAACGGGGATGGTAACCTGCGACGGCGGGCACAAGACTGTGTCAGCCGATGCCGGCGTGCCTACCTGTGTAGTGGTGGGGCATCCGGAGTTGACGCCGATGGCGCCGAGCGAGGAGCACCTGCCCTTCGCGGTGGCGGACGGGGCGCGCGGCCCGCAACCGGGAGACATTCTTTATCTCCTGCCGCGGCACGTGTGTCCCACGGTCAACAACTTCGATTGCGCGCTGCTGGTGCGGCGGGGCGAAATTGAAGGCGTGGAGAAAGTTTCCGCGCGCGGGCGGGAGGCGCCCCTGGCGGCCGAGCGCGCGGCTTCGCTTAGCCGGTAGGGCAAATCATAATTGCCAGTGGTGTTGAAAGGCCCTCAGCATGACGCCATCCTGCAGATGGCGTACGCGGGCGAGGGCGCCCGCGACACAAGGTTTCCCTCGTTGTCATGGTTCGTGGTAGTGCATGCGAGATGCTTCGGGCCTGAAGGCCCTCTGCATGACGCCATCCTGCGGATGGCGTACGCGGGCGGGGGCGCCCGCGCCACAAGGGGTTTGAGGGCGAGACGCCCTCAGGACAGCCGGCGAGACGCCGGCGCTACCTCGCGGGCGAGGGCGCCCGCGACACATGGTCTGGGGGCGTCACAAGGTCTGAGGGCGCTCAAGTGAGTCTCGAAATTATTTTCTCGTTTTGCGAGTGCGCTTTGGGCGGGGACGGGCCGATTTCCGCGCCTGCGGCTTATAGGCGATGCAGTCAATCTCGATCAACATGCCGGGCATGGCCCCGAGATTGCTGCCCACAGTGGTGCGCACAGGGTAGGGCTGGGTGAAGCGGCGCGCGTAAACCGAATTGTAGCGGGGGAACAGGCTGGGATCATGGAGGTGGACGCTGACCTTCACCACGTCGGCCAGCGAGGCGCCATCGGCTTCAAGGATGGCAGCGAGGTTGGTGATGGTCTGCTCCGTTTGCTGCTCGATGGAGTCGCCCGCCAACTGGCCGGTAGCAGGGTCAATGGGGCCGCTGCCGGTGACGAAGATGAAGTCGCCCGCACGCCATCCTTGCGAATAGGCGCCCCTTGGCGGCGCGCCGCGCTTGCTCTGTATCACGTATTTGGCCATGCGCCAGCTTCCTTTCAGGGCCTCATACAAAAGATGACCGTGTTTTCCCGCTCAGCAGGCCGGCGGAGTCGTTGTCCAGATACATGGTGGTGTTGGCGTGGGTGCGCAGGATGGAGGCCGGCACCATAGGCGTAATTTGACCTTCCAGGCTGGCCTTGACGGCTTTTGCCTTACGCGCTTCAGGCGCGACCACGATGATTTCCCGCGCCTTAAGGATCTGGCGCACCGACATGGAAATAGCCTGGCGCGGCACCTGGGAAAGGTCGCGAAACCAGCCTTCGCCAACCTGCTGGCGGCGGCAGGTTTCGTCCAGGTTGACGATGAGATAAGGCTGTTCCGTTTCAAAATCGGCAGGGGGATCGTTGAAGGCGAGGTGGGCGTTTTCGCCGATGCCCACAAAGGCGATATCAACCGGGGCCGCGTTCAGTTCCTTGCCCACACGCAAAGCGACCTGAGCGGGATCGGGGGCGTCGCCGATGAGGAAGTGATAGTTGATAATTCCGGTCTTCGACACCAGCCGCTCCATAAGGTAATTGCAGAAGCTGGCAGGATGGGTAATGGGCAGGCCGACGTACTCATCAAGGTGGAAGAGTTCGATCTTGGTCCAGGCGATGCCATCCGTTCCTGTCAGCGCTTCCAAAAATTCAAATTGCGAAACGCCCGTGGCGGCCACAGTGCGGGCACACCCGTGGGCGGAAATGGCCTGGCGAATGCTTGCGGCAGCGTGCTCAGCGGCCGCCTTGCCGAGGGAAAGCTTGTCGTCAAAAATCTGCAATCGCATACGAAGTTCTCGAGCAATGCCCGGGCTCAGTGCGCCAGGTAGGGCACAAAGCCGCGGGTTTTGGTGCGCAGGCGGTAAACCGATGTGGTCGCCGTAATGTAAAGGGTACTGTAATCCTTGTCGCCCCAGGTCAGATTGGCGGGCTGCTCCGGGAGCGCAATGGTACCCAGGTGGCGGCCCTGCGCATCCCAGACCCAGATGCCTTTTGGCCCGGTGACAAAGAGGTTGCCGCGGCGGTCGAAACGCATGCCGTCGGGCACGCCGTCATCGGGCCCGCCGGGCTCTTCGCCGAAAATGCGGCCGTTGGTCAGGCTGCCGTCGCGGCCCACGTCGTACACGCGAATGTTGCGCTGCTCGCTGTCGTCCACAAAAAAGCGTTTGCCGTCGGGCGTGAAGGCCAGCCCATTGGGCTGGGAAAGATCCTTGGTCAGCAACTGCACATTGCCCTTGCTGTCGAGGCGGTACACGCCCTGGAAGGGAATTTCCTGCTTCTGTCCTTTGGGTAGGTCGAGAGTGGGGTCGGTGAAGTAGATGGCGCCGTCGGGGCCGATGACCACGTCATTGGGACTGTTGAAGCGTTTGCCCTGGTAGTGGTCGGTAAGCACGGTGTACTGGCCATCGGGGGTGATGCGGATAATGGCCCGCAGCACGCTGGCGCAATCGAGCAGGCGATGCCGGCGGTCGAAGGTGTTGCCGTCGGGGTCGCCCAGCAGAATCAGCGTCTCTTTGCGGCCGTCCAGATAGACGCGAAAAATCTTGTTGAGCGTTTCGTCGCTGACGTAGAGAAAGCCCGCCGGGTCCCAGACCGGGCCTTCGGTGAAGCCGAAACCGCCGGCGATTTTGTCGAGCCTTGCGCCATGGTCCAGCAATTTCCAGAATTGCGGCGAACTGGCCTGCAGTTCAAATTTGCGAGACGCGGTTTGTGCGCCCAGGGGCGCAGACAGGCAGCAGAGCAGGAGAGCGAGAGCGAGGGTCGGTTTCATCGTTAGACGAACAACTGTATCATCCCGCCCTAGCGACTGAGAGCTTACGGCGTTCCGGGCGCGGGTAGCCGCTGATGCTTTTGCTGCGGAATGGGCTCCTCGACAGTGCGCGGGCAGGTGCATATACTGGCAGCGGTCGCGAAATAATGCGGCACTACACGCTCCTCCACACGCCAACAAATTACCAACCCAAGCGGCTGGTCCGGAATCTATCCCAATAATGAGGTGATCCGGCCGGCATAGCACCGCGGCTGACGACCGCCTGCGAGGCAACGTGACACTCTGGGCGTTGGGAATTTATTTCCTGCTGCTGATTTTTGTTATCGGGGTCATTCTGCTCGTGTCGTGGCTGCTGGGGCCGCGGCATCGCGAGCCGGCGACGGGCGCGCCCTATGAAGGCGGCATTTTGTCCGAGGGGTCAGCGCGGGTGCGGCTCTCGGCCAGGTTCTACCTTATTGCGATGTTTTTTGTGGTTTTCGATCTGGAAGCGGTTTTCATCTACTCCTGGGCGGTGGCGGCCAACGAACTGGGCTGGCCGGGCTACTGGGAGATCGTAATCTTCGTGGGCGTGCTGGTGGTAGCGCTGGCTTACCTGTGGAAGCAGGGCGCGCTGGACTGGAATCCGCGCTCCCCGCGAGGGCGGCGGGCGTCGGCGAGAGGGATCTGAATGAATTGGTCCTTAACCAAGCCGGGGACCGCAGAGAGTTTCAAGCGGACGGAGAATGCTCCGCTGGCGGAAACGGTGCGCCGCAGCCTGATCATGTCGCGCCTGGAAGATCTGCTGGCCTGGGGGCGCAAGAATTCCATCTGGCCATTTAATTTCGGGCTGTCGTGTTGTTACGTGGAGATGGCCACCAGCCTGACCAGCAAGTATGACGTGGCGCGCTTTGGAGCAGAGGTGATTCGCGGTACGCCGCGCGAAGCCGACCTGATGGTGATCGCGGGCACGGTGTTCATCAAGATGGCGCCAGTCATCCAGCGCCTGTACGAGCAGATGATGGAGCCGCGCTGGGTTATCTCCATGGGCTCCTGCGCCAATTCCGGCGGCATGTACGACATTTACAGCGTGGTGCAGGGAGTGGACAAGTTTCTACCCGTGGACGTGTATGTGCCGGGCTGTCCGCCGCGGCCGGACGCGTTCATGGAAGGGCTTGTGCTTCTGCAGAAAGCGGTGGGCAGCGAGCGCCGGCCGCTGAGCTGGGCGATTGGTCCGCAGGGCGTGGAGCGGGCGCCGATGCCCGCCATGCGAGATGTGAAGCTGGAGCAGAGAAGGAAGGTTACGAACCTTAAAACTCCCGACGAAATCTGAAAGATGCCCCTGGTTGCCAGTCCGACCGTTGTTGACGAACTGCAGGAGAAGTTTGGGCCGGCGGCCATTACCCCCCAATTGACTGGCGATTCGGTGCCGACGTTGTGGACGCCAAAAGACAGGATTGGCGAGGTCATTGCCTACCTGAAGAACGGAATCAGCCAGCCTTATAAGATGCTGTACGACCTGACCGTAATTGACGAGCGAGTGCGTACCCATCGCGACGGCCAGCCGGCAAGCGCCTTCACCGTTGTCTATCACCTGCTCTCCTTCGAGCGAAATCAATACATCCGCATCAAGGTGGCGCTCTCGGCGGAGCGATTGTCGCTGCCCACCATCACCGGCATCTTTCCCGCCGCCAACTGGTATGAGCGCGAAGCCTGGGACATGTTTGGCGTGGTCTTCGAGGGTCATCCCCACCTGGTGCGGATTCTCATGCCGTGGACCTGGAAGGGGCACCCGCTGCGCAAGGACCATCCCGCGCGCGGCACCGAGATTGGGCCCTACCATCTTGACGAACAGAAAGAAGAGCGCGAGCAGGAAGCGCTGCAATTCAAGCCGGAAGAGTGGGGCATGCGGCGCAGCCATGGCGGCACCGACTTCATGTTTCTGAATGTGGGGCCGCAGCATCCGGGCACGCATGGAATCATGCGCGTGGTATTGCAGCTCGACGGCGAGTTCATTGTGGACGCGGTGCCGGACATCGGGTACCACCATCGCGGCGCCGAGAAGATGGGCGAGCGCCAGAGCTGGCACACCTACATTCCCTACACCGACCGGGTGGATTACCTGGGCGGGGTGATGAACAACTTCGCATATCTGACCGCGCTGGAGCGGCTGGCCACGGTGCAGGTGCCGGCGCGCGCGCAGGTGATCCGGGTGATGATGGCGGAACTGTTCCGCATCATCAGTCACCTGGTGTGGTACGGGACTTTTGCCCAGGACGTGGGCCAGCTTTCCCCCGTCTTCTATACCTTCAATGACCGGGAGCGCGCCTTCGGCATTGTGGAGGCGGTTTGCGGGGCGCGCATGCATCCCAACTGGTTTCGAATTGGCGGCGTGTCCCAGGACCTGCCCCGGGGCTGGGAGCAGATGTTCCGCGACTTCATCGCCTACCTGCCGCCCAAGCTGCGGGAGTACGACCGCGAGATCATGGCCAACCGCATCTTCAAGGCGCGCACGGTGGGTGTGGGCTCCATCAGCAGGGAGGAAGCTATCGAATGGGGCGTAACCGGGCCCAACCTGCGGGCGACGGGTTTGGAGTGGGATTTCCGCAAGAAGCAACCGTACTCGGTTTACGACCAGTTTCAGTTCGACATTCCCACCGCGAGCGGCGGGGACTGCTACGCGCGCGCCCAGGTGCGGGTGGAGGAGATGCGGCAGAGTTTACGCATCATCGAGCAGTGCGTGAAGAACATGCCGGAAGGGCCGTACAAGTCCGACAACCCCCTGGCCACTCCGCCCATTAAAGATCACACCATGCACGACATCGAGACCTTAATTACGCACTTCCTCAGCGTGAGCTGGGGGCCGGTGATTCCGCCGGGGGAGACGCTGGGAGCGATTGAAGCCACCAAGGGCAATAACGGTTACTACCTGGTGAGCGACGGCAGCACCGTTTCCTACCGCACCCGCATTCGAACACCGTCGTTTCCGCATCTGCAGATAGTGCCGCTGCTGTGCCGGGGACTGATTGTTTCCGATCTGCTGGCCATTCTGGGCAGCCTGGACTTCGTACTGGCGGACGTGGACCGATAAGGAGGAAAGCTTGCCGCTGAGCGCAGAGGAGAGACGGGAAATTGAGGCTGAGTTTCCGCACTATCCCACCAAGCGCGCCGTCTGCATTGACGCGCTGAAGATTGTGCAGCGGCACCGGGGCTGGATTTCGGACGAAAGCATGGAGGATATTGCGCAGTTGCTGGAAATGTCGCTGGACGAACTGGATGGCGTGGCAACGTTTTACAACCTGCTGTTCCGGAAACCGGTGGGCCGGCATGTGGTGCTTCTGTGCGACAGCGTGAGCTGCTGGATCATGGGCTACGAAGGCCTGCGCGCGAAGCTGTGCAGCAAGCTGGGCGTGCGCCTGGGCGAAACCACGGCGGATGGCCGATTCACACTGCTGCCCATTGTCTGCCTGGGCACGTGCGATCACGCCCCCGCCATGCTGGTAGATGAGGACCTGCACCGCGATCTTAATCCCGAAAAAGCCGAACAGGCGCTGGAGAACTACAAGTAGGCAAGCCAGTGGAGAAACCGCTCACCCAACACGTTCGTCCCGATGGCCTGGCGCAGGACCTCCGCGCCTACGAAGCTGTGGGCGGCTACCAGGCGATGCGCAAAGCGCTGCGCATGGACCCGCGTGAAATTCAGCAGGCGGTGAAGGATTCGAACCTGCGCGGCCGCGGGGGGGCGGGATTTCCCACCGGCGCGAAGTGGAGCTTTGTGCCGATGGGGCCGAACGCGCCGCGTCCCAAGTACCTGATTTGCAATGCCGACGAAATGGAGCCGGGCACGTTCAAGGATCGCCTGCTGATGGAGGCAATGCCGCACCAAATGATCGAAGGCATGAGCATCGCCGCCTGGGCCATCGAGGCGGAGGTGGCCTACATCTTCCTGCGGGCCGAGTACGTGGAGTCGGCGCGGCGTTTGCAAAAGGCGCTGGCTGAGGCCTACGACGCGCACTATCTGGGGAAGAAGGTATTCGGCTCCGGTTACAACCTGGAAATGTACCTGCACGTGAGCGCGGGGCGCTACATGTGCGGCGAAGAAACCGGGCTGCTGAACGCGCTGGAGGGGAAACGGGCCAACCCTCGCAGCAAGCCGCCCTATCCGCAGGTTTCCGGCCTCTTCGGCAAGCCCAGCATCGTGCAGAACGTGGAGACGCTGTGCAACCTGCCGCACATTGTGAACAAAGGGGCCGAATGGTTCAAAAAATTGAGCCGCACTGCCGATGGCGGCACCAAGCTTTACGGCGCCAGCGGGAAGGTGAAGCGACCGGGCCTGTGGGAGCTGCCCATGGGCACCACCGTGCGCGAATTACTGGAAGAGCATGCGGGCGGCATGCGGGAAGGGCTGCGCTTCCGCGGACTGCTGCCGGGCGGCGCATCCACTGATTTCATAACCGAGGAAAACCTCGATGCGCCCATGGATTTTACCGCTTTGCAAAAGGTGGGAAGCCGCATGGGCACCGGCACCATGATTGTGCTCGATGACCAGACCTGCCCGGTGGGCATGGTGTGGAACCTGGAAAAATTTTTTGCCCAGGAATCGTGCGGCTGGTGCACGCCCTGCTGGAGCGGGCTGAACTGGGCGGAACGCGCGTTGCGCGCCCTGGAGGACGGCCAGGGCAAGGAGGAAGACCTGGAGAAGCTGGCATTTCAGAGCTGGTTCAATGCGCCGGGCAATACCTTCTGCGCTTTGGCTCCGGGCGCGGTGGAGCCGCTGCAGAGCGCGCTGAAATATTTTCGTGAAGACTTCGAGCGGCACCTCCGCGAGAAACGCTGTCCGTGGAAATAGGCATGGCAACTATCTACATTGACGGCAAGCCGTACCCGGCTAATGCGGCGGAGAACATGCTGTTTACAGCGCTCACGCTGGGCTTCAACCTGCCCTATTTCTGCTGGCATCCGGCCATGGGCTCAGTAGGCGCCTGCCGCCAGTGCGCGGTGAAGCAGTTCCGGGACGAGCAGGATACGCGCGGCAAGCTGGTGATGGCGTGCATGACCCCCGCGACCGAGGGCACGCGCATTTCCATCCACGATCCGGAGGCGGTGAAGTTCCGCGCCGGGGTGATTGAGGGCCTGATGCTCAATCATCCGCATGATTGCCCGGTGTGCGATGAAGGCGGCGAGTGCCACCTGCAGGACATGACGGTCATGACCGGCCACGACTACCGGCGCTACCCCTACGAGAAGCGCACGTTCCGGAACCAGTACCTGGGGCCGTTCGTGAACCAGGAGATGAACCGCTGCATCCAGTGCTACCGCTGCGTGCGGTTCTACCGGGAGTACGCGGGCGGGCACGATTTTGATTCGTTCGTGCTGCGCAACCTGGTTTTTTTCGGCCGCCACCGGGACGGCGTTCTGGAAAACGAATTCAGCGGCAACCTGGTGGAAGTTTGTCCCACCGGCGTTTTTACCGATAAGACGCTGAAGCAACACTACACGCGCAAGTGGGACCTGCAGTTCGCGCCTTCCATCTGCACCCACTGCGGGTTGGGTTGCAACACCAGCCCCGGGGAACGCTACGGCACGTTGCGGCGGATGGTGAACCGCTACAACGGCGAGGTAAATGGATATTTCCTGTGCGACCGCGGGCGTTACGGCTACGAATTTGTGAACAGCCCGCAACGGATTCGTCAGCCGCTGTTGCGGCGGGAGGGGGTGGCACAGCCGGTGAGCCGGGAGGAGGCGCTGGGGGCTGCGCGCGAGTTGCTGGCCGGCAAACGGAAGGTGATCGGCATCGGTTCACCACGCGCCTCGCTGGAGGCCAACTTTGCCCTGCGCACGCTGGTGGGCCCGGAGCATTTCTTCGCCGGCATGGCGGACGATGAGTACCGGCTGATCGGGAAAATGCTGGCGATTCTGCAGGCCACGCCCGCGCGCACCCCTTCCCTGCGGGAGATGGAGCAATGCGATGCGGTCCTGCTGCTGGGCGAGGACCCGACCAACTTTGCCCCGCGCCTGGCGCTCGCTCTCCGCCAGTCGGTAAGGCAGCAGCCGTTTGCCGCCACCGACAAGATGAAAATTCCCCGCTGGCTGGACCACGCCGTGCGCGAAGCGGTGCAGGACGACAAGGGGCCGCTTTTCATCGCCTCACCTTGTGCCACGCGGCTGGACGACATTGCCACGCAGACCTTCCGCGGCGCGCCGGACGACATCGCCCGCCTGGGATTCGCGGTGGCGCGCGCCCTCGACCAGAGCGCGCCGGCAACCAGCATGGCGGGAGAAGTGGTGGCGCTGGCCACACAGATTGCGCAGGTGCTAAAGAGCGCTCAGCGGCCTCTGGTGATTGCCGGCGGCGGGCTGAACAGCGAAGCCATTCTCGAAGCTGCCGCCAATGTGGCGCGCGCCCTGCACGCAGCGGGAAAAGAGGCGCGGCTGAGCTTTACCGTGCCCGAATGCAACAGCATGGGGCTGGCGCTGATGGGAGCGGGAACCTTGAGCGCCGCATTTGCAGGGGTGAAGGACGCGGAAGCGGTCATCGTTCTCGAAAACGATCTGGAACGGCGGGCGCCGCAGCCGCAATTCAGGGAATTCTTCGACCAGGCGTTTCACGTGATCGCTCTGGACTGCATCTCCAATCCCACCACCGAGCGAGCCGAGCTGGCGCTGCCCGCCGGCACGTTCGCGGAGTCTGACGGAACGTTGGTGAGCAGCGAAGGCCGCGCCCAGCGCTTCTTCCAGGTGTTCGTGCCTGAGGGCGACGTGCAGGAGAGCTGGCGCTGGCTGCGCGACCTGGCGGTTCTGTGCGGGCGCCAGGAAATGGCCGGGTGGCGGGACCTTGATGATGTGATTGTCGCGCTTTCCAACGCCATACCCGAACTGGCGGGCATCGTGGCCGCCGCGCCGTTCTCCGGCTTGCGGCTGGCGGGTGAAAAAGTGCCGCGCGAGTCCCACCGCTACAGCGGCCGCACGGCCATGCACGCCAACATCAGCGTGCACGAGCCCAAGCCGCCCGATGATCCGGACTCGGCGCTTTCATTCTCCATGGAGGGATACCCAGACCAGCCGCCCTCGGCGCTGATTCCCTTCTTCTGGTCGCCGGGGTGGAACTCGATTCAGTCCACGAACTTCTATCAGAAGGAAATTGCCGGCCCGCTGCGCGGCGGGGATCCGGGAGCGCGCCTGATCGAGCCGGGGGCGGGGAACAGAGACGGGTATTTCACACGCGTGCCGGCGGCATTTGCTCCGCGGAAGGAGGAGTGGCTGATGGTTTCCGCCTACCACATTTTTGGCAGCGAGGAGCAAAG
>DASYWT010000108.1:0-6382 GCA_035935775.1 Terriglobales bacterium | reverse complement strand
GACCCGCGGCTGGATGATTACGGGCATCACGCGGTACCATACCGGGTTGCCGGTGACCCTGACGGAGCAGGATGACAATTCGCTGCTGGGGACCTACTGCACCGGCCCGACCTGCTCCGTCATTGACACGCCCAACTACACGCCCGGGAGTTTGAAGTTCACCGATCCCCATTCCGGCCAAGCCTACTTCAACACATCGTTGTTCAGCCTGGAGGCACTGGGGCAGCTGGGTAATTCCAGCAGGCGGTTCTTTCATGGTCCGGGGTATGGCAACTGGGATCT
This sequence comes from Terriglobales bacterium, assembly GCA_035935775.1. GTDB lineage: Bacteria > Acidobacteriota > Terriglobia > Terriglobales > Acidobacteriaceae > JAICWP01. Next base: position 6,100 of record DASYWT010000108.1, on the reverse strand, counting down.
CAGCCTGGTGAAGGACCTGCCGCTTAGCGAGGCGAAGAAACTTGAGCTGCGCGCCGAGTTCTTCAATGCCTTCAACCACACAAACTTCAGACTGCCGCAGGGCGACATCATCAACTCGTCATTCGGGCTGGTGACACAGGCGCACGACCCGCGCATCGGGCAAGTCGCGATGAAGTTCGTATTTTAGAACGATTGAAGTGATGCATGCCACAACCTGTGGGGACACCTGCGCCCCGGACAGGTTTAGAGGGCAAGAGCGGCAACGAGGCAACTAAAAAGATGCTGAAGCGGGAGAGATGTTCAGTATCTGAGCCTGAGAGAGGTAGTTGCGGGAGCACACTCCGCTTCAAATCCGGCGGACAGTTGAGAAAACTGTTTGCAGCACTAGCTGTCTTCGTTGTGCTCGCGCTGCCGGCCAGCCTGCATACCCAGCGCGGAACGCCTGTGTACCTGGACGCGAGCGCTCCGATCGAGGCGCGGGTGGACGACCTGATGAGCCGGATGACGCTCAAGGAGAAAGTCGGGCAACTGAACCTGCCATGTGTCTACGTGGACCAGCTGGGAAAGACCGTTCCCGTCAAGATGGAGGCGTGCAGGCGCTTCGCAGCCGGCACTTACACCGATGAAATCGGCCCGGGCTGCGGATTCTTTACCCTGGCGGATACGATTTTGCATGAGGGCGCCGAGCAACAAGTCCAATACTTCAATGAGCTGCAGAAAATCGCGCTGACGCAGACGCGGCTCAAAATACCGCTGCTGGAAGATGAGGAAGGCACGCACGGCGGGATGTTTTCCGGGGCAACGGTTTTTCCCGAGGGGCTGGCGATTGGCAGCACGTTCGACATGCCGCTGGTGGAAGCCATTTACGGGGCGGCAGCGCAGGAGTCGCGGGCGGTGGGGATTCACGTCCTCTCCACGCTGGTGCTGGAACTGGACCGCGATCCGAGGATGGGACGCAACGAGGAAGCCTACAGCGAGGACCCGTACCTTTATTCCCGCATTGCCGATGCGATCGTAAGGGGAGCGCAAGGGACGAACCTCGCCGCACCCGACAAAGTGGTGGCGCTGATGACGGATTTTCCGACGCAGAGCGAGCCGGCAAGCGGCCTGGAGCGGGGCGCCATCGAGCTTTCGGAACGCGTGCTGCGCGAGGATTACCTTCTGCCATGGGAGGCCGCCATCACCAGGAACGGAGCGCTGGGGGTGATGGCCGGCTATCCGGAGATAGAGGATGTGCCGGCCCACGGTTCTGAGAAATGGATGACAAGAGTCCTGCGGGAGGAACTGGACTTCAAAGGGATCGTGACCAGCGAAGGCGACGGCTTTGACACGCTGATTTACGAGCACATTGTTCCCAACCAGAGCGAGGCGGGAGCCATGGCGCTGAAGGCCGGGGTGGACCTGGACATCACTTATGAGCCTGCCTACATGGGACTGCTGGTGGCGAATGTGGAGCAGGGACGCATTCCCATGGAGCTGGTTGACCGCGCGGTGCGGCGCGTTCTGGAAGTGAAGTTCCGTCTGGGGCTGTTCGAGCATCCGTACGTTGACCTGCAGCATGCCAAGCAGGTGATGCATTCGGCTGAGCACCAGGAGCTGGCGTTGCGGTCGGCGCGGGAAGGCATCGTTCTGCTGAAGAATGACAATAATGTTCTTCCGCTGCGGAAGGACCTGAAGACCATCGCGGTGATCGGGCCGAACGCGGACAGCGCCTCAAACCTGTTTGGCGACTATGCCCCGCAGGTAGTGCCACAACATGTGAACACCATCCTCGACGGCATCAAGAGCAAGGTATCGCCGGCAACGCGCGTGCTCTATGCCAAAGGATGCGCGGTGAATGACCAGGAGCGCAGCGGTTTGCAGGAAGCGGTCAACGCGGCGAAAAAGGCGCAGGTTGCGATTGTCGTGGTGGGAGAACAGTCGCGGCGGGAGGGCGCGGAGAATCAGCCGCCTCCAACCGATGGAGAAGGATACGACGTGGCCACCCTGGACCTGACGGGAGTGCAGGAGGAGCTGGTCCGGGCGGTGCAGGCGACGGGAACGCCGACGGTGGTGGTGCTGGTGAATGGGCGGCCGCTTTCGGTGCGCTGGGAAGCAGAACACGTGCCGGCAATGGTTGAGGCGTGGGAGCCGGGCGAGCGAGGCGGAGAGGCGGTGGCCGACGTTCTTTTCGGCGACTACAACCCCAGCGGACGGCTGGCGATCACGGTGCCGCGTAGCGTGGGGCAGTTGCCGGTGTACTACAACTACAAGCCTTCCAAGGCTTATTGGGTGGAGGGCGGCTGGACGCATACCAAGGGATACGTAGATCTGCCGGGCACCCCGCTCTACCCGTTCGGCCACGGCCTGAGCTACACGACGTTTGAGTACAGCAATCTGCGAGTTGATCCACCGGCGATTTACTCGGAAGGGAAAGCGAAGGTGAGCGTGGACGTGGAGAACAGGGGCGGGCGGGCTGGCGTGGAGACGGTTCAGCTCTATCTTCACCAGCGCTATGCTCCAGTCGCGCTGCCGGTGAAACAGCTGCGCGGGTTCACGCGAGTGGCGCTGGGTCCGGGAGAGAAAAAGACGGTGAATTTTGAGCTGGGTCCGGAGGACCTGCAGTTGCTGGATCGCAACATGCACTGGCGGGTGGTGCCGGGGACGTTCGACATACTGATTGGGAAATCTTCGGCAGACATTGAGCTGCGGGGAACGCTGGATGTGAAGCCATCGCGATTGCCGGGATATCAGTAGGCTGCGCGGCGGGCTTGCCGTCGTTCCGAAAATGTTAAGTCATAAGTTTGTTGTGCCGTGGGGTGAACCTTGACGATTCGAGAGAAAGAGCTGGCTGAAGATACGCAGACTTCGGGACTGGCGATTCACGGAGGCCCGCCGGTGAGAACGCGGCCTCTGCCGCTGGAGTTTCCAGGCATTCATCACTTCGACGAGCAGGAGGTCGAAGCGGCCACGGCGGTGCTGCGCGACCGCTCGCCCTTTCGCTATTACGGGGTGAAGCTGCGGGGCGAGGTGGAGCAGTTTGAGAAGGAGTTTGCGACGCATCTGGGAGTGCCGTATGCGGTGGCGGTGAGCAGCGGGACGGGAGCGCTGCACACGGCGCTTTCGGCGCTGGGCGTCGGGCCCGGGCAGGAGATCATTGTGCCGGCGTACATGTGGGTGGCGGTGGCGGCGGCGGTGGTGAACCTGGGCGCGGCGCCGGTGCTGGCCGACATTGATGAGACTTTTGGGATCAATCCGGAAGATTTGGAGCGGCGGATTACGCCGCGCACCCGGGGAATCATTGCCGTCCACATGAGCGGGGCGCCAATTAACATCGAGGCCATCGCGCAGATCGCGCGGGAACGGGGGCTGTTTCTGCTGGAAGACTGCGCGCAGGCAAATGGCGCGAGCGTGGGCGGGCGCAAGGCAGGCACGTGCGGGGACATGGCGGTGTTCAGCTTTCAGATGAACAAGAACATGACCTCCGGGGAAGGCGGAGCCGTGGTCACGCGCGACTTGCGCCTTTACCGGCGGGCGGTGGCGGCGCACGATTTGGGATACGCGCGGGACGAGCAGGGGCGGCTGATCATGGACAATCCCGATTTGTGCCTGTGGGGGCGGGGCTACCGGTTGGACGAGTTGCGGGGGGCGGTCCTGCGGGTGCAGTTGAAGAAGATGCCGCGGATCGTAGAGCGAATGCGGAGCAGCAAGTACCGGATTCGCAGGGCGCTGGAGAAACTGCCGGGGGTGAAGCTGCGGCGCATTGTGGATCCGGCGGGAGACACGGGCGCGTTCCTGATTACCACCTACGAGAGCGCGGCAATGGCGAAGGCGGTGAATGCGGCGCTGCGCGCGGAGGGGATCGTGACCTTGCCGCAGGGCATGTCGAATATCGTGATGACGGAGTGGGGGCTGCATCTTTATTACAACATCAGCAGCCTGGTGGAACGGCGCAGTGTGGATACGAACGGATTTCCCTGGCAACTGGCGGAGAACGCGGGGTTGTCGCAGCGCTATGAGAAGGGCACTTGCCCGGTTGCGGACAGCCTATTCGAGCGCAGCATCATCATGTCCATTCCTTCGTGCCTGACGGCGCAGGATGAAGACGATATTGTGCGGGCGTTCGAGAAAGTGCTGGCACACTTCTGCCAGCCGGCCAAGTCAGCGCAGGCAAAGTAGGCGGCTGTGGTAAGCTGCCCAGGCACGAATCACTAAAAGATGAGACTGATTGCATTGCTGGCAGTAGCGATGGTGGCAGTGTCGGCGTGGGCGGCGGGTCCTCCAGAACGGCAGGTGGCGATCACGGTGGATGATCTGCCGGCCGCAGCGGCGGAACGAATGTCCGGCGCTCAGATTGACGAGATGACCGCCAAGCTGGTTGGCACGCTGCACGACCAGAAAGTGCCGGCGGTGGGATTCGTGAATGCCGGCAAGCTTTTCAAGTGGGGAGAAGTAGACGAGCGCATCAAAGCGCTGCAGATCTGGCTGGACAACGGCTTCGAACTGGGCAATCACACCTACAGCCATGCCTCGCTGAACCGGGTGGGACTCAAGGACTGGGAAGATGAGGTGATCGAGGGCGAACCGGTTCTGAAACAGCTGCTGGCGGAACATCACATGAAGCTGCGGTATCTGCGGCATCCGTACCTGGACACGGGGAAGGACCTGCAAACCAGGCGCGCGGCGGAGGCGTTCCTGAGCGCGCGAGGATATAGCGTGGCGCCAGTCACGCTCGACGCGTGGGACTGGATGTACGCGCCCGTTTATGCCGACGCGAAGAAGCGGGGAGACGCGGCGCTCGAGCAAAAACTGGTCAGCAGCTATCTTTCCTATAGCAATGACGTATTCGCGTATTCCGAGCAGCTTTCGACCAAGATTACAGGTTACGAAGTGAAGCAGATTCTGCTGCTGCATGGGAACGAACTGGAGGCCGACCACATCGGCGAGCTTCTCGACGTGCTGCGCAAGCGGGGGTACCGGTTTATCACGCTGCAGGAGGCTCTCAGCGACCCGGCCTATGGGATGCCCGACACGTACGTTGGGGAAGAAGGAACCGGGTGGCTGGACCACTGGGCGATCACACAGGGCAAGCCGCCGCAGGGAGCGCCCGTATTTCCGCAATGGGTGATGGAGCGGGCAGAGCGGTTCAGGCAAGCACAACCCTAAAATGGTGAAATGCATGATCGCGAGAATCGGCTGGGTGGTCCTCGTGTGCTCCGTCTCGGCATTCGCGCCGGGGCAAACGATTCAGGTGGATGCCAGCCCGACTCATGTGCGTAAGACTTTCGTTCCCAACCAGACTCTGGGCGCGGGCATTGACCGAATCTCTCAGCGGGCGATTGACGACACGTTCGTAAAGCCTGTGATTGATCGCGTGCTCGCCGCCGGCTGGGGCCCGGTGACCTACCGCCAGAACACTGAGCTTTACACCGAGGCCTGGCACTGGAACCCGAAGGGCACTTGGAGCGATGCCAGCGGCAAGGGGTATTTCGTGGGCGACTCCACACCCACGGAGATGATCCGCTACAGCTATGGATACCCGCTGCCGCACCGCGGGGTGACGCGCGATGACGGAACCGAGACGGTGGGATATTCGCGGCTTACCGATGGGGACACAAACACCTACTGGAAGAGCAATCCTTACCTGAGCCACGCCTTCACCGGGGAGGACGACTCCAAGTACCCGCAATGGATTTTCTTCGATCTTTCCAGCCCTCAGGAGGTGAATGCGATTCGCATTGCCTGGGCCGATCCCTACGCGCGGCGTTACGCGGTGCAATTTTTTACGGGGGACGATCCGATCCGGCAGCCGACCAAAGGCGTGTGGCAGGATTTTCCGTTTGGGAGGATCAGCCAGGGCAAGGGCGGCAGGGTGACAATCAAGCTGACGTCGTCACCGATTGCGGTGCGCTGGGTACGCATCTGGATGACGGAATCCTCGGACACTTGCGACACGCACGGCGCCGGCGATCGCCGGAACTGCGCCGGCTACGCCATACGCGAAATCTACATGGGAACGCTGGATCAAAGGGGAGAATTCCACGACCTGCTGCGGCACACGCCCGACCAGGATCAGACGCCGACTTACTGTTCCTCAGTGGACCCGTGGCATGAGCCTTCC
>DASYWT010000107.1:0-4950 GCA_035935775.1 Terriglobales bacterium | reverse complement strand
TTTCTCCAGGGCCTCAAGTTTTTCGAAGAAAGCGGCGAAGGACTGTGGGTCATAGCCGGCTTTGTAAAGATATTGCACGCCCAGGTAATCCGCCTCAGCCTCAAAGCCGCGGGAGAACTTCATGAAAGTAACGGGCAAAGCCAGGCCGGCGGCGCTTTCCACCGCATAGCCGATGCCGCCGCCCACGAAAATCAGCGGGATCGAGGCAATGTTAGCCAGGTTGCCACGGGTCTGCTCGCGGGCGATATGGCAGGCGGCCACGTGGGCAATCTCGTGCGCCATCACGCCAGCCAGTTCCGCTTCATTATCCGCCGCCAGGATCAGGCCCGAGTTTACATAGAAAAATCCGCCGGGCAGGGCGAAAGCGTTCACCTGATCCGAATCAATCACCTTGATGGTGAAGGGCACCTTGGAGTCGGAGTTGCGCACCAGATTCTGGCCCACGCGATTGATGTACTCGCCGATCACCGGGTCCTTGATGAGCTTCACCGAGGACTCGACCTGCTGGGCGTACTGGCGGCCCATGTTGACCTGAGAGTCAATGCTGTACCAATTGCCCAGGCCCTTATTGCAGCCAACGTTGCGGTGGCCGATGGCAGAAACGTCATTGAGGCTGCCATCCTGCACTTCCTTGGGAACTTCATCCTTCTTGTTGGCGGCAAAAAGGCTGACAACAAACAGGCAAACTGTGATCAGGGCAACAATACGGTGCTTCATACTTACCCCACTAGATGCCCCCGCAAGCTGAACGGCGGCAATTAAATTTCGTGTGGCGGGAGTCCACCTAAACCTGTAAACCCCAGTCCGGCGGAATTTACTCTGTCTAATTTACTCCTTAAGCGGGCTCCCATGTGGGCCGGGCTGTAGGCCGCGGCCATCCCGCGGAATCACCGGATTAGAAGCGCACTGTAATCCCCGCGGTTACAAATACGTTGTTCTGCCGGCCCAGAACCAGTGTTTCCAGGCCAACGCCACCGGAATTAAAGTCGCGAACTTCAGCCCGCAAGCCCACCACGGGCAGAATCTTAAGGTCCAGGCCGCCGCCAACGTCGAAGGCGAAGGTGCTGTCGGCGGTACTGGTTCCGTTAAAGAGCTGGCGGTTAAAGCGCCCATATCCCAGCCCCGCCGAAATGTAGGGGGAGAGGGGGAACGATGGAGCCAGACGCACACGCAGACCAGGAGTAATGAACAAGGACGTATAACTACGGGCCAAAGTGAGGCCGCTCAGAGTAGGAATGTTGGAACTGAAGGAGCCGGCCACGGGCAATTCCACATAAAAGCCCAGCATGGGCACGGAAGCGATACGGTGGGCAAAAGTCCCCTCCAGGGCAGGCGCGACGCCGAGGCTTAGTGGGCTGCTAACATTGAAATAACCTCCGCCGGTCAGTGCAATATCGTTTTTTTGCGCCTGCAGCGCCAGGGGCAGCAACACGCAGACAAGGCCCAATATCGATTTGCGCACCAATCCTCCTTGGAGCTCCTGGAAGATGGCACAGCTCTGCCTTGACGCGGCCCACAGGCCCGTCCGGCCGGCCGAAAATTTTTCCAGGTAAGCTGGCAGGGTTAGATGCAGGAAAATCGCGCCGGGGCCAGTCTTGAGGGCTTATATCTGAGCCCTGTCCGACTGGTTCAGCTTGCTGAGCAGCACGTCGGGATGGACCGGCTTGGGGAGAAGTTCAAAAAAATAGCCCTGTTCCTCAGCCGTCTTCAGCAGGTCGGACGTAGCTGCCTGGCCGGAGAATAGGAAGATGCGAGCCCCCGGACACATCTCCTGGATGGCCTTGGCAGCTTCGATGCCGTTGACGCGGGGCATGACCACGTCCGCGAGGATGGCATCGGGACAATCCTCCAGCACTTCGCGAATGGCCTGCCGGCCATCATAGGCGACGCGGGTTTCGAAGCCGTGAAGGGAAAGAATGTCGGCAATGCTGTGGGCAACGGTGCGCTCATCGTCCACCACCAGAATGCTGGTCTTGCGGCCGCGCTTGCTGGCGGGCAGGTTTTTGCCCAGCGTTTTCACGGCGGCCTCCAGGCGGCGCAATTCGGTCCGCAGGGCCGCTTCGATTTCTTCCGATCGCCTTTCGCCGCGGGCCACCCGGCTGACGTAGGAACGGTCTACTCCCAGTTGCCGGGCTACCCGGCTGTAAATTCCGCGAAAAAGAGCATACGGTTCGCGCTCATTCATGCCTGGCGACTCTTTCTCTCGTGAGCTTTGGCACGAGTGTTTCATCAATTTGGACGAAGGGGGCGCGTGAGACGCTGGGGAACGCAGATATCCACTGCCGCCGTCGAATGCGACGGCTCGCGCGAAACGCAGTACAGCCGACAGAAAGGCCGCTCTCCGCGCCACTCGAATTCTTGCGGTCCGCGCAATATGGGAAGCGTACGGCTAGGGGCGAGTTGCTAGGCGGGCGGCAGATTTCTCGGCCAGCTTGTGCAACACAGCCTGGAAGCCCCAGGTCTTTTGAGCAGTAGAATTATGGTAATCTTTCTGTGCCTCTGTCACCAACGGTGACCCTGGTTTAACTGCCCTGTTCCCCTGAAAGCCGTTTTCACGCGATGGCGCCCGGAGGGCGAAGTGTGGCCGGCTTCCGACAACCTGGCTGCGATTGCTCCGGGCATCGCGCCGGTGAAGGTCAAAATCTGATCAGGTGCAATGGTGAGCGGAACCAAGACCATCTTGATTGTGGATGACGAACCCACGGTGGCAAAGACCGTGAGGATGATCCTGGAGCACGCGGGATACCGAACGGTTGTGGCTCACGACGGGGAGGATGCAGCCCGCCTGATCAGAGAAGTCTCACCGGATGCGGTGCTGCTGGATGTGATTCTGCCGCGCCTGGACGGGGTGGAGGTGGCCATTCAGGCCGGCCAGACCGCGCCCAACTGCAAAGTGGTGTTGTTTTCCGGACGGCCGGATGCGGCTGACCTGCTGGCCCGTGCCCGCGCCCGCGGTTACGCTTTCGAGATCCTTGCCAAGCCCGCCCGGCCCCAGGAATTGTTGGAGAAAATGCGAGAGTTGCTGGCGGCCTAGGGTGAAGGGCAAGTTACGGCTCTACCGCTGCGCGTGAAGGTTAAGCGCGGGGCTTCGCCAAGGCGGCGATGCGGGTAAACGCGCTGCCAGTCAAGTAGAGGACCCCCTCTACCAGGTAGCAGATAATTCACCCCTGAAATTGAGGCCGGCGCATACCTTCATGGTACTTCAGGAGGCCGGCGCTTGCCGTGAGTACAGGTTGCATTCCCGCCTGGTACATTGCACTCCGGTCACTTTGAGCTGACCGGCGACACGCTTAAGCTCCTATTTATGGCGATTGCAGTAAGAAGAGAGCTGGCGCACACGCGCTTCGCCGGGCTCAGCCGAATGCTGGCGGACGAGGGCAGGACGGGAATCAAGTTGACCTGTCCCCAGCTAGGATGCCGGCAGGAATACGTGGTGTACTTCGGCTCGGTGATGGAAGAAAAAGAAATGAGCTGGCTGTTCGACGGCCGGGTCGGCCAGCACCATCCCTGCCACCTCGACCTCTACGCCTTCGATGAGCCCATGCCCCGCTGGACGGAGGCAGAAGAAACAGTCATCCGCACTGAGACCCCCCTGCAGCCGCAGGGCGAAAATCCGGCCTTCGATGTGATTCGCAGCATACGGCAGAAAATGTTGTTGCGGCACGCCCTGCCATCTCAGCAAATGCCCGCAGGGAAACGCGCCAGCCTGCTGGTCCGCACATCCAAGATGTTTGCCGGCTGCCTGGCTTTTGTGGTGGCGGCCGTTCCGACCGCCGCACGCATGCCGTCATTGTTCGGCCCGAAATAGAAGTAAGGCCGGCTCCTCAGTTCGCGGTTGGCGTCACCAGTTGAGGGTTATCAGGGGCGGCCGCCGATTCCACATTCACTTCGCGCAAAAACTCCGCCGCCGCTTCCGGCAGCACGGTGTTGATGTACATTCCCGATCCCATCTCAAAACCGGCTACTCGGGTGAGCCGGGGAATAATGCTGACATACCAGTGGTAGTAGTTCACGCCGGCGCATTCGACAGGGGCGGAGCGGATGGTGAAGTTGAAATCAGGATCGTGCAGGCCATAGTAGAGCTTGGCCAGCATGAGGCGCAGCACATGCGCCAGGTCGGAGATCTCCTCGCCGCTGATGTCGGCAAAGTTGGCCATGTGGCGGCGGGGATAGATGTGAGTGCAAAAAGGCGTAAAGGACGCGAACGGCTGCAGGGCAACGAAGTGGTCGGTTACCATGACCAGCCGGCTCTTATCCTGCAACTCCTCCTGCACGGCAGAACAGAAGATGCATTCGCCAAATTCATCATAGTGGCGCAGGGCCTCGTGCAGGCGGCTGCGCACCTGCGAGGAGATGACCGGGGTGGCGATGAGCTGAGAGTGCGGATGCTCCAGGCTGGTACCGGCATCCACTCCATGATTCTTGAAAATGATGATGCTGGCAATGCGCGAATCGAGGCTGAGGTCGGTGCAGCGTGCCTTGAGGACTCGAAGCACGCTGGCCACCTGGGCATCCGCCATGAGGGCTGTGACCTGGGAGTGGTCTGATGTCTCGATGACTACCTCGTGGTAGCCAAAACCACTGACCGTCCGATGTGAGCGCTCCACCACGCGGCGCGGGGTCAGGTCAGGCTGCAACGCCGCGAACTTGTTGGGCACGACCCGGACCAGCCACCGGCTGTCGCTGGGCGCGGTCACGCGCAGGACCTCCGGTGGCGTGGCGTTCTCGTTGCCGGGACAGAAAGGACACTTGGGGTCGAAGCTGGGCAGATTGCGAGGCGTGCGCAGCACCACCATGTCTCTGGGGCGTTTGGCGCGCTCGGTGGCGATGATCACCCATTCCTTGGTGAAACGGTTCTGGCGAAGTTCAGGCATGTGTCACCTCCCTGAGCTCAGGTGTAAGGGCCTTGCCCTTCCGGTCGAAGGGCTAACCACGCGCGTGGTGTAAAAT
>DASYWT010000106.1:0-9109 GCA_035935775.1 Terriglobales bacterium | reverse complement strand
CCTGGGGAATTGACCAGTCCCTTAAGACGCCATATTCCTACACCGTGGACTTTTCCGTCGGCCGCGCACTTCCGAACAAATTCTCGTTACAGTTGTCCTATGTGGGACGTTTTGGCCGCAATCTGCTCACCCAGCGTGATCTGACGCAGCCCCTGGACCTGACCGATCCGAAGTCGGGTATTGACTACTACACCGCTGCCACCGCGTTTTCCAAACTGGCCCGCAGCCAAGGCCTGTCCCCCACCCAGCTCACGCCAAGCCAATTCGATGCCTTGCTCGGCGGCACGGCCGCGTACTGGAAGAACCTGCTCGCCCCCTATGGCTCAAGCCAGCCTGGACTCGCCAAGAATGCCCAATTCTTCTACATGCCGGTTTCGCTGCCCAAGTTCACAACAACCGATGTGGCGCAGGCGGCGTACTCCCTCTACGTGACCTCCGGCGCTTTTGCCGGCGACGAGGTGGTCGGTCTGGGCAACATTGATCTGTTCGGTCTCATTTTCGACAACGCGCCCAATGTCAACGCCTTCTACGGCTCGGGCACCGGCAACAGCTATTTCTTCAACGGTAAAAGCGGCGAAATGCTGAGCCAGCAACTGACCAGCATGTATGGCTGGAGCTCGATCGGCAACTCCAATTACAACGCGCTGCAGGCTAGCCTGAGAAAGCAGCTGGGCTCGGGGGTTCAGTTCGACTTGAATTACACCTACTCCAAGTCAATTGATATCACCTCGGGCTCCGCCCGCCTGGGATACAGCGGAAGCGACAACATAGGGGCGCCCGGGAGCCGGCTTCCCAACGCATTCTTCCCAAACCAGTTCCGCGCCGTTTCGGATTTCGATACCACACACCAGATCAATGCTGACTGGATTGTGGATGTGCCCGTCGGCAAAGGCCGGCGCTTGGCCCGCAATGCGGGCTCTGTCCTGGATGCCGTCATCGGTGGCTGGCAGCTCTCCGGGCTCGCACGTTGGACAAGTGGTTTTCCGTTCAGCGTGGACAACGGCCAGTTCTGGCCCACCGACTGGGACGAACAGGGTAGCGCACAACTTGTAGGCAGGCCGAAGACTGGCGCATTCATGCAGCCCAACGGTGTGGTGAGCATTTTTGCCAATCCGGCAGCGGCGCTGAATGACTTTGTACATCCCTTTCCCGGCGGCAGCGGAACACGCAACGGCCTTCGCGGAAATGGATACGCGGGTCTGGATATGAGCCTCACCAAGCGCTGGAAGATGCCCTGGGAATCGCACAGCCTGCAGTTCCGTTGGGAAGTGTTCAATGTTCCCAATCTGAAGCGCTTCAATGTACTGGGAGGCTTGGGCGACCTGGCACCATCCCTCCAGCAAGTACCCCAGGCGTTTGGAGCCTACACCGGCTTGTTGACTCAGCCCCGCGTAATGCAGTTTGCGCTGCGCTACGAATTCTGAGCGCCGGATGAATCGAGAGGACGGCCGTGCTGCGGCTGTCCTCCTGCGTTCTTTTCGGAGGCGCCACCCGGGACCACTTTGCCGTTAGAATCCCTTCCTGACCATGGCTACTCTTGCCCGCAAGCTGCGTTTGGTTGATTACTTCGTGCTCGCCTTTGGCGTGATGGTGGGCACCGCCTGGCTGGTGGTGATGGATGACATCCTGCAACGAGGCGGCCCGCTGGGGGCGATCCTGGGCTTTACCGGCGGCGCCCTGATGCTGCTGCCCATCGGATATGTGTACGGCCAACTGGTTCGCGCCATTCCCGACGCCGGAGGCGAGGCGGCCTACGTTTCCAGGTTCTTCCCGCGCTCGGTTACCTTTCTTACGGGCTGGATGGTGCTGCTGAGCTATTTTCTTACCTGCCCCTTCGAAGGCCTGGCAGCGGGACGGATTGCCGGGTACCTGTTCCCGTCGCTGAACACTTTCGCGTTGTATCGCCTGGGAGGACGTCCGGTTTATCTGCCCCACATTCTGTTGGGCGTGGCGATTGCGGTTCCTCTCACCTGGCTCAACATTCGCGGCATCCAGTCGAGCGCGCGGGCTGCTAAGTGGATTACGTTCACCTTTCTCGCCCTGGTGGTGGTGTTTGCCGGCGCCGGGGCACAGCATGGCAGAGTTTCAAACCTGCATCCGCTGTTCAGCCATGGTCCGCTTTTGTCGGTGCTGCTGGTGTGGCAGGTGGTGCCCTGGCTGCTGGCCGGATTCGAGTCGGTCGGCAAGTATGCGGAAGAAGCCAGCCCTGATTTTCGCGGCAGCGATTTTTCGGTTGCCATCGCACTCACCATCCTGGTGGGACTGGCGTTCTTTTGGGTGGTCATCTCAGCCGTGGCATACGTCGCCCCCTGGTCCACGCTGCAGAGCAACCAGCAGTTCCCGACAGCGGTTGCCTTTGAGCGCGCGCTGCACGCTCATTGGATTGTTATCCTCATCATGACCTCAGCGATGTTCGCCATGTTGCAGGCTTTTAATGCCAACATGGTTGCCTCCTCACGCATGCTGTTTGCGCTTTCCCGCCGCGGACTGGTCTATCCCGGACTTGCCCGAATCCACCCGCGGAACCAGACGCCGGCGATCGCCATCGTAGCCGTGGGCGCGTGCACCGTGTTGGCCATGTTCCTGGGCGAGGCCGGCCTGGTGCCCATTTTGGAGGTTGGAGCCGTCACTTCGGCGGTGGCCTGGATGGCAGCTTGTGCTTCTTACTGGTGCATGAGGCCGCCTCTCAAGGGAAGGCTGGCTGCCGGATTCGGCCTGCTGGTGACCGGCCTGATGATCCTGGTGAAGATTGTGCCCCTGGTGCCCGGCCACTTCACCCGCTACGAATGGATTGCGCTGGGAATCTGGCTCGGGTTCGGAGCTTTGATCCGAATCCCGGCGGCGGAGCCCGGCCGATCAGAGCAAGCCGCTGGAGCAGAGCAAGCCTCAGTGGCGCCGCCGGGCGCAAGTTCCTAAAGTCGTCAGTTCAACGGCCAGAGGCGAACGCCTGGGGCAAGCAGCGAAACCTGTCCTCGCGGCGGCTCCCAGCCACCGCTTATTACTCGCGAGCGGAATTCCCGGGGAGACATCCCGAATCGTTCCTTGAAGCAGCGGCTGAAGTGGGCGGAATCGCTGAATCCCCAGGAAAATGCGATTTCAGTAATATTTTTTTCCGAGAATCGCCGGTCGCCGAAGTCAGCGCGGCAACGTTCCAGGCGCCGTTCACGGATCCATTCGGCGACCCTGCGCCCCCGGGCGGAGAACAGGCGGTGCAAATGCCTCACCGAAATTCCAGCCGCTTCCGCGATGGCCGTCGGGCCTAAAGTCGGCTCCGCCAGATGATTCTCGATGAAGTTATCAATACACTCGCCGAATTGGTCATGGCGGGAAACGCCCTCGAAAGCGGAACTGGTTCGGCGCAGGCAGGCGGAAAGAATTTGCAGGTACGCATCAATGGCAGAGGCGCCCTCATCCGCCGCAAAAGCTTCCGCTTCCTGGAAAAGGGAAGCGAGAAACTGGAACAGGGTCACGCCCAGTCCGGACATTCCTGAAATGTGCGGCAGAGTGGGCAATTTGGTGAGGCGAAGACGGTTCTGCATCAGCCAGATGGGCACGCGCAGATAGAGGCGGGAGCACTGGCCGGCACAGTCGGAGGACCAGGGCTGTCCGGAATCGAGCAGCGTGGTATCCCCCGGGTGCAGGATGGCAAGGGCGTCCTGCTGCTGATAACGCCTGACACCCTCGAGCTGGGTGATGACGATGCAGCTCCTGTCCGGCGAACTGGCGCTCACCACCGGGAATTTTGCGAAGGAAACTGGAGTCGAGGAAAAGCGCGTCAGTTCCAGTCCGGCGACCGTCCGCCGTTCGATACATCCATGAAACGAGGAGCGCCTGGGGAACTGGAACCGACAGTCGCCGCAGATCTGTTTTGCCCTGAATAACCAGGCGTCCAAGCGGTCGGCAACCGGCACCAAATCCGTGGAAAACGAATTTGCCATTTGTTTCATCGTGGCGCGATTTTGAGTTTCCCCGAGCCCTTAAGCGACGCCTCAGACGCGATGTGTGGTGCATCTGTCTGATTGGGGCGCAACGCTACCACAAGGCTAATAGCGCTGCAATAGCGAAGTCAGGTACATGTTGGCGGCCTGCTTGCGCCCGCATTCTGCCTGTAGTACCTTCCCGCCTACCTGCCGCGGCGCAACAGCCTTTCTCCGTCGCGCTTATGCAGAGGAATGTGCCCCCAATGGCTACAAACGGGCTGACGCGACGGGAGTTTATGAATAAAGCAGCCAAAATCTCGAGTGCCGTCGCTGCCGGCGGCATTTTCAGCAGCCTGAGCAGCACCGGCGAAGCACAAGCTCGCCCGTCGCCTGACCTGGTCATGATGAATGCCCTGGATCTCTCGCGCGCCATACGCGGCCGCCAGGTTTCCTGCCGGGAAGTGATGGCCGCTTACCTGGAGCACATCGCGCGGGTGAATCCGAAGGTCAACGCCATTGTCTCGTTGCAACCGCAGGATGCGCTGATGAAGGAGGCCGCCGAGCGCGATGACGAGTTGGCTCGGGGCCAATACCGGGGCTGGATGCATGGCCTGCCGCACGCGGTGAAAGACCTGGCCGCGACCCGGGGGATTCGGACCACCTGGGGTTCGCCGCTGCTGGACACAGTGCCCGACTACGATTCCATTTTTGTCGAGCGCCTTCGCCGGGCCGGGGTCGTTCTCATCGGCAAAACCAACGCGCCGGAATTTGGCCTGGGATCGCAGACCTACAACTCCGTTTTCGGCACCACGCTCAACGCTTATGACCAGTCAAAGTGTGCCGGCGGCAGCAGCGGGGGCGCGGCGGTTTCTCTGGCCCTGCGCATGGTGCCGGTAGCCGATGGCAGCGACATGATGGGCTCGCTGCGCAATCCCGCCGCCTACAACAACGTCATCGGCTTCCGAACTTCCTATGGACGTGTTCCCTCGGGAGGCGAGGAGTTGTTTCTGGAGCAATTGAGCGTTAATGGACCTATGGGCCGCAGCGTTGCCGACGTGGCCATGCTGCTTTCCGTAATGGCCGGGCCGGATCCGCGCGCGCCATTCTCGCTGGAGCAGGACCCTGCCGTGTTTACCGAGCCTTTGAAGCGCGAATTCAAAGGCACACGCCTGGGGTGGCTGGACGATTTCGGCGGGCACCTGCCCATGGAACCGGGCATAATCGAACTGTGCCGCGCTTCCTTTAAGGCGTTCGAAGCCATTGGATGTGCGGTGGAGGAAGCCCAGCCGGACTACTCTGCGGATCGCATGTGGGAAACCTGGGTAACGCTGCGCCACTGGCTGGTTGCTAGTGATTTGCTCGAGCTCTACAACGATGTTTCCAAACGCAAACTGATGAAGCCTGAGGCCCAGTGGGAGGTGGAAGGCGGCCTTAAAGTGAGCGCGCTGCAGGTGTATAAAGCCTCTGAGGCCCGTTCCGGCTGGTACGCGGCGATGCAAAAGCTGTTTCAGAAATACGACTATCTGCTGCTGCCCAGCGCCCAGGTTTTTCCTTTTGATGCCACGGTCCACTGGCCAAAAGAAATTCATGGCGTGGCCATGGACACCTATCATCGTTGGATGGAGGTGGTGGTTCCGGCCTCGCTGCTCGGGTTCCCGGCCATCAACGTGCCGGTCGGTTTCAGCGAACAAGGATTGCCCATGGGCATGCAGATCATCGGCAGGAATCACGCTGATCTCGCGGTCTTGCAACTGGCATACGCCTACGAGCAGGCCACCAACTGGGTGGGCGAAAACCTGCCGCCGCTAATCCGCAGTTGATGCCTGTCTGGTTCAAGAGTGCAGGGAAGTGATGCCGCTCAGATGGCCGCTGCGCGGCAGTTACTTCTTCACGAAGCTGTAATGGCCTGAGTTGGAGCCGATGCCTTCCGCCAGACCTTCCAGGATGTGATATTTGCCGTGCACATCCCAGAACATGCCGGTGAACTTCAAGGCGAAGGGCGTGATCAGGTTCGCCGCCAGACCAATGATTTCCGATTGCAGCTCAGAACCCGTCGTGCCGCCGACGGAATTCATTTTGCGCTCCAGCACCGAGCGGCAGAACGTACCCCGGTCGCCGGGCGGGTCATCTCCGTCCCATTTGCCGGCGGCGCAGGAGACCGCCATCTCCGTGACCACACCGGCTTGCAGTTCCTTGGCCAGGTGCGGATCGTGGGTTTTCAGATTCCAGCCTTTGGCCGACTCAATGGCCTTTTTGGCGTCGGAGTTCTCTTCAATTTTTTTGACCCACTCGATGCTTGCGGCGATGGCGGTATTCACTGCCAGTTGCTGGTGGGCCAGGTCGGAAGCATCGTCGCCGTGAGCCGGCACCGCCCCCGCGTTGTGATACTCCGCTTGTGAGCGCAACGGCTGCCCCGGAGTTTCGGTCTCGGTGTACATCAGGCGCGAGTTGTCGTGATTCATGTGGGTGTGGGTGTTGAGCGCGCCGGCGATCGGGGGATAAATCCCCGAGGTCACATGAAAGGCCCACTTGTCTGGATTGTTGTGCTTGCTGCGAAACTCGAACCATGTCGGCGCGCGAAGCCCACCCCCGGGCAATTGCACCATTTTGACATCGGTCTTATTGAAGTCATTGTGGATCCAGTCGGAGTGGCTGTAGAAATCCTGGACGGCATGCAGGGAAGCACCCAGAGTAACCAGCGTGAGCACCTTGCGCGTGCGGTCGTCCAGCTTCATCTTGTTGTAGCTGGCGAGCAGGGACTGGGTGCTGTGCAGCAGGTGCGCGAACAGGTAATCAAAATCCGAGTTGCGTTGAAAATCGCTGCTCAGATTGTCGAAGTGGAGGAAGATGGCAGCGCCGCGCACCTGCGGATTATCCGCTCCATATTGAGTCAGCGCCTGCAATTCCTGGCCCTTGAGATTCTTGGACGCATACTCGGAAACCGGACCGAAAAAATCCGGGGAAAAGTTGCCCAGTTGCATGATCTTCCAGGCGTCTTCCGCGAACCCAAACTCTTCGCCGACCTTTTGGCTGCATTGCGAATGCCAGTAGGTATCGAAACCGGCCGCGGGTGAAACCAGGAACGAGGCAAGAGCCACGAGAGCTAGAAATCTTCGCGCCATTCTGCACCTGCACGCTTCCCTGCCAGGTTCTGGGAGATGTGTACCCAGGCAACGAGCGTGTGCCGGATAGTATGCGGGAAGCAGGTGAGAGAGGGCAAACAGCAGGTTTCCCAAAGCGAGAACGCTTTAGAATTTACCGCTTAAGCCAGGGGGGAAGGCTCATGCAATTGCGGCAGATAGGATTTCACCGTCGTACCGCGGCCCACCTCGGTTCGCACTGACATGTAGCCTGCGCTCTGGGTTACGATGCCGTAACTGCGGGACAAGCCTATTCCGTAGCCTTCCTCTTTGGTCGTGTAGAACGGCTCGAATATGTGGGTGAGAGCTTCCCGGGTGATTCCCGTGCCCGTGTCGCTGACTTCCAGCACGACGTAGGTTCCCGCCTTGGGGGCGGTTGCGAAGTATTCGTCAGGGGGAGCTGTCTGCAGGTCAATGTTTCTGGTCCGTATCGTAATCTGTCCTCCCTTGGACATAGCATCGCGGGCATTGGCGACGAGATTCAGGATCACCTGTTGAACTTGAACGGGGTCCGCCTTAACCGGGCCCAGGTTCCGGCCCAGCGTCATTGAGATGTGGATGTTCTCTCCTGCCAGACGGTTCACCAAGTCTCGGCTCCGGATGATCACATCATTCAGGTTCACGGGTTGCGGTTGCTGGGCGCGCTTGCGGCCAAACACCAGTAATTGCCGGGTTACGCTGGCGGCGGTCCTGGCGGCCTGGAGGGCTTGCTCGAGGTCTTCCCGCACCGATGTGCCGGCGGAACCGGCGCGCTGGATGGCATGCTCCAGATTAAGGGTGATGCCGAGCAAGAGGTTGTTGAAATCGTGGGCTACCCCGCTGGCAAGCCGACCCAGCGCCTCCAGTCGGTCAGATTGGCTCAGATGCTCTTCCAGGGCGCGCTGCTGGGTAATATCTTCGGCGATGGCCTCAATTGTCTTCTCGCCGTTCTCGGCGGTGGCCACCCGTCCCCGCAAGCGCATGAGGGCGAGGGAACCATCACGGCGCTTCCACCTGGCCTCGATGGGGCCGAAATAGGGCTGCTGGGCGAAGATGGTCAGCAAATCTCTGCATTCGGCGGTGTGATGAAAGACATCAGCGGTCACGTGGAGGGCCAGTAGTTCCGCCGCGTTGCCATAGCCAAGCATCTGGACCAGGGCAGGATTCGCGCTCAAGAAGTGATCGCCGGCGTATCTAAGAATTCCGTAGGGTGCGTTTTCGATGAAAGCGCGCAACTGGGCTTCCGAATGCAAAAGGGCCTTCTCCGCGTTCTTGCGGTCAGTGACGTCAATGAAGGTGCCTTTCAGCACCTCAGGACCGCCGCTCTCGCCGGCAACACAAGCCAAATCGGCCAGCAACCAAACTGGAGCTCCGTTCCGCCGCCGGGCACAATATTCATGATTGCTCAGAGAGCCCTGTTCGCGCACCTTAGCAACCAGAGATGCTCTTTCTGCCGGGTTGAGATGGAACTGAACAGCAGGAAGGCGAAGGACTTCCTCGCGCGACTGATATCCGAAAATGCGTGCGAACGCCTCATTGGCCTCCAGCAACTCGCCATCCAGGGTAGAGCGGAACATGGCCGCCGGATTGTGTTCAAACAGGAGGCGATATCGCGTTTCTGAATCGCGTAACGCATTTTCCGCCCGCTTACGGTCGGTGATGTCCTGCAACACAGAGGCGATGCGGTCCACCCCATCCCGGCCTTCGATGGGAAAGTATGAGATCAGCAAGTCTCTTTCGCCCAGACCGGGATAGGAATGTTTCATTTCAAAAATAATTGTTTTCCCCTGCAGACACTCATCCAGTTTAGGTTTCAGCACACCTTCAAAAATGTCTTTGTTCAATACCTCGGCGACTGAATGGCCTATAACTTGGTCTTTCTCAAAGCCACGGTATTTAAGGAATGCGCGATTGGCGATGAGGTAGCGGTAGTTGCGATCAACAACCACGATCATTTCCTGCAGGCCCTCGACCGCCTTCGCATATTCGCGCAAACGTTCGTCTCCCCGCTTGCGTTCGGTGACGTCGGTGCTGGCGCAGGTGATGCCCACTACATCTCCGGCCTCGTTG
>DASYWT010000105.1:0-4654 GCA_035935775.1 Terriglobales bacterium | reverse complement strand
TGGACTCCAAGGAAAACGAGGCCGTGCTGCTGTACACGCCGTAGCTTTCAGCTATCAGCTTTCAGCCATCAGCCACCCCCAAAAGGGTGGCTGATTTGTTTCATCGCCCAAAACCGCCGGGCGTCACCCTGAGCGGGCTTTCAGCCCCGAAGGGTCTGGCGTGTACCTGGCAAATCCGTGGCAACTCACGCGAGATGCTTCGGCGCTGAAGCGCTTCAGCATGACGCCGGTCAGCTTTTACCTCGGGTATGCACGCCAGTTTATAATTAGAGAATCCATACCATGGAAGCTGGGAGCGGGAAACCGCTCCCTCTTTGTTGCTGATTACTGTTGTGGTGTAACCCGGCTGCGTTGCCGGCCGTCCTTGACTTGCCGCGTTGGCCGGGGGTAGCTTGAGGGTTTTCCTCCCCCTGGCTTCGCCGCCGGAGGCATGTCATGGCTAGAGGCTGGAAGGTCCTGGATTGGTTCCGCGAGCCCAAGCCCGCGGAAGATGCCGAACCCGCCTCTCTGCCGCAGACGCCGCCGGCCGAAGAGGAGCCTGCCTTCGATCTGTTTCCGGAAGAAACCGCCCGCGGTGAAAAGCGCTCCACTGGCCGCCGTCCGCTGGGTGTTCCGGGCAGCCTGGTGTCCGGTTCCTACACCACGCCCGATCCTGTTACCGTTCGCGACATCAGCCCGCAGGGCGTGTACTTCTTTTCTGGGTATAAGTTGGCCCCGGGACAGATGGCGGAAATCACGCTCACCGAGCCTGACACGCAGGAGCAGGTGACCTACCACGTGAAAGTGGTGCGCGCCGAGAACACCACTGCCGGTCAGTTCGGCGTCGCCGCCCGCATCACCCGCCGGGAAATTCTGGGGAAATGAGGTCGAGAATCGGGGGCTAAAGCCCAGTTTTTTCGACCCAATGTTTCCCCGGACTAAAGTCCGGGGCTTCCACACTTCCTCGCGCAGCTTAAGACTTAAAAAATGCAACCGCCCCACCCCAAGGGGTGTCGGCGCAGGGCTTCAGAGTCCGCGTGAGAATCCAGGTCGAGAGTGGAACAAGATGACCACTTTCAGCCTCGAAGCGGCGAAAGAATGTCCAGCCGGGGACATAGTTTACGTTTTAGACCGGGCACATGCTTTACACTTTAGTCCGTTTTTTTAAGGATTCGCCGTAGCCGGGGTGGGAATGTGGGAAAGTGCAACCAACCCAGATCCGCAGCGGGGCGTAAGCCAGCACACTTATCGTTTCAGGATTAGAGAATGCAACCTCAAGCGTGGAAACGCAGGGCTTCAGCCCTGCGACCAAGCGCGCTTAAAACACTCGGGCTTTTAGCCCCTGTGGAAGCCGGTCTAGCGGCTCTCCGCCAGCAATTCCGCCAGGTACTGCTTCCACACCGCCGCCAGCGTGTGCGTGCCATGTCCCCGGGTCTGATCGGTGATAGGTAAAAGCACAAACCTGCCCTTCTTAACTTTTCTAATTTCCTGTTGAGCGATTCCCAGTTCCGGCGGATTGACCTGGTCATCCGCCGAATTGACGAACATCACCGGCACTTTGATCTGGTTCAGCCTGGGTGAGGGATCGTAGTCGCGGGAGGCGTCGAAGGCATAAAGGGTGTCGTTGGCATCGAGACTGCTCAGCTCCCTCTTCACAAACTGATCCAGGAAAGCATCCGCCTGCTCACGCGTCGGATAGTTTTTCTGCATCTGCAGCGGGCTGCTCACCAGGAACAGCAGCACGTAGACAGCGCTTCTCAGGCCCGCCGGCTGCTGCTTGTATTCGCCGCCCATCCAGCCGGGATCGTCGCGGATGGAATCCATGATCATCTTCCGAGCCATGCGATTGCGGCCGGCAATCTGCACCGGAAGGCAGGCCAGGGGCATGGCGGCGTCCATGAAATCAGGATGGGCTTCCGTCCAGATCCAGGTATGCATGCAACCCATGGACGTTCCCATCACCAAGCGAAGGTGATTGACCATGAGACCTTGCGTAAGCAGCAGGTATTGCGCCTGCACCATGTCGTCATAGTCATAGTGGGGAAAGCGGGCATACAGGCGGTCGCTGGGCTTGCTGGAACGGCCGTGCCCGATGTTGTCGGGCAGGATGATGTAGTAGCGGTTGATGTCCAGCAATTGCCCCGGCCCGAACAGGACGCCGGCGAATTGCGGCCGCATGAACTGCTGCCCGGAGCCGGTGGTGCCGTGGAGAATCAGCACGGCATTGGTCACGCGGCCGTGGCCGTCCCGGGCCGGTTTGCCATAAGTGGCGTAGTGCAGGCGCAACTGCGGCAGCACTTCGCCCGAGCGGAAATGAAAATCGTTCACCACGTAATCGCCTTCCGTTGGCTTGGGGAGGGTTTGGGCGGAAGCGGCGATGGCGAGAAGCAGCATGCACGCGACTGACTTGAGGAGCGTTTTCATGGCCCATGAGAATACTGATTAGGAGCACTAGCCAGCAAGACGACCCGGTGTCTGGGAGAGATTCCGCGAGCGCAAGGTCCTTCGACTCGCGCTCGCCTCGCAAGCTCGGCTCGCACTCGCTCAGGATGACATTTGCAAAATGTGCTGGGGATGACATTTGGGAAATGTGCTGGCGCCCCCAACCACCAGCTACCAGCTACCAGCTACCAGCTACAAACTACTAGCTACCTGTTTTAACCGCAATTTTCGGATAGCATGGTCTTAAGCGCCGCCGTAGTCTTCGAGCATGACAACCGCAAACCATCTCGAAATCAGCAGTCAGCGCTGGGCCGCGGTGCTGGGACGCGACCCGCGTTTTGACCATCAGTTCGTCTACGGCGTGCGTTCCACCGGCATCTATTGCCGGCCATCCTGCCCCTCCCGCCGCCCGCGGCGCGAGCAGGTGACGTTTTTTGGAGCGCCGCAGGAGGCCGAGCAGGCCGGATTCCGCGCCTGTCATCGCTGCCATCCCGACCGCAATGGCACGTCCACCGAGGACGTGGTGGCCCGCGTCTGCCGCTATATCGAGAAAAATGCTGAGCGCCGCGTCACGCTGGAGGAACTGAGCCGCATTTCCGGCTACAGCGCCTTCCACCTGCAGCGCCTGTTCAAAAAGACGCTGGGCATCTCGCCGCGCCAATACGCGGCCGGCCACCGACTGCAGGACCTGAAAACGCGCCTGCGCGCAGGCTACAACGTGACCGCCGCGACTTATGAGGCCGGTTACGGCTCCAGCAGCCGCATTTACGAAGCCGCGAACGGACGCCTGGGTATGACCCCCGCCACCTACGGCCGTGGAGGCGCCGGCATGAACATTCGCTACGCTGCCGCCGCCTGCCCTCTGGGACGCGTGCTGGTGGCCGCCACCGAGCGCGGCGTATGCGCGGTGCAATTCGGCGAGTCCGACAGCCAGCTCCAGCGTGGCCTACGCGCCGAATTTCCCGCGGCCGAGATCAGGCCTGCCGGCGCGGACCTTCGCGCCTGGGTGCGGGAAATAGTAAACGCGGTCTCAGGCCGCCAGCCCCACCCCGGCGTTCCCCTGGATCTGCAGTGCACCGCCTTCCAGCGCCAGGTGTGGGAAGCGCTGCTGCGCATTCCGTACGGCAGCACCCGCAGCTACCGCCAGATCGCGGCTGATATCGGCCAACCTAAGGCGGCGCGCGCCGTTGCCCGCGCCTGTGCCACCAACCCCGTGGCCGTGCTCATTCCCTGCCACCGCGTGGTGCGTGAGAGCGGAGAAATGGGCGGCTATCGCTGGGGTACGGAACGGAAAGAGAAGCTCCTAGCGAGGGAGCAGCCGGCGGGCAGTAACTGACGTACTGATGGCTGCTTCTTCGCGAGCGGGAGCGCCCACGCCACACTGTTCTTCGCTGAATGCTGAATGCTGATTGCTGACGGCTGAGTGCCGACTTCACGGCAAAAACCGGAAGTGAATCCACCCCGGCTCGCGCACATACTCCTCTTCCAGGCGGCGTGCGCGCGCAGCCATCACCTGTGATCGCCCCAAGTATCCGATCACGCGGTTAGGCTCATCGCGGCTCACGACTGGCAGGCGGCCAATGTCCTGCCGCAGCATGCGTGTTACAGCATCTGAAAGCAGCTCGTCAGGATAGGCCACGATCGGGTCCTTTGTACCGGCCTCCAGCACCGTCAGGCGCCCGCTGGCGTCCTTGTCGAGCGCCCGTAGCACGTCGCTGCGGGTGATGATGCCGACAAGCCGTCGAGCTTGATCCACAATGGGATGGCCCTGATGAGCACTTACCGCCGGGTCGCGCTGTACAATCCGGTCAGCCAGTTCTCGCACCGTCATCTCCGGGGGCACGGTTGCCGCGTTGCGGTCCATCACCTCTGACACTGCGACCTCCTGCAGCACATCGGCCTCATAATCCTGGTCAATGTGGAGCCCTCGCCGGACCAACTTCTCCGTCATGATGGAACTGGGCGAGAGCAGCATGGCGAGGGCATCGGCGATTACCGTAACCAGCATGAGTGGCAGCACGGAATCGTAGTTACGCGTGATCTCGAAGGCAAAAATGATGAAGGTGAAGGGCGCCCGTGCCGCCGCCCCGAACACCGCGCCCATGGCCACCAGGGCAAAGCCGGTGGGCGCCAAATGCGCCGCCGGAAGCACGCGATTAATGAGCGCGGCAAACACCCCGCCCAACGCCGCGCTGCTCATGAACATTGGCGCCAGCAGCCCGCCTGACGTCCC
>DASYWT010000104.1:0-3920 GCA_035935775.1 Terriglobales bacterium | reverse complement strand
AACCTGCCTATGGACAAGGCGGAAGTGCTCGCCACTCTGCCTTCTCCGGCCAATGCCTTCAAGATCGTCAACACCACTGAGCAGGTCGGTGCCTTCGTTCAGGACCGTCACAACGGCATCCTGGGCGTGTTCAACAAGCAGCCGCAGATGATTCCGGTGACCCTCAGCATTCACGGCGTCACCAGCCCCAAGACGTTCCACTATGAGGTGCTGGACAACAGCAAGCTAACCCCGCTGGCCATGATGGCTACCGTCTTCAGCGCCCTCCAAGGCGTGAATGAGTATGGCGAGGACACCACCTATCGCCTGGATGGCCGTATCCAGGTCAATGGCTATCCGGACGTGGAAGTGCGCGACATGTTTGCTCCCGGCGACGGCGGCCAGCCCACCGGCGTGCTGGTTGCTCTTTCCCTGGGCGATCGCTTCGGCCGCATTTTTGACAATTCCTACGAGGTCCCCAACATCCGCGGCGTGGACCTGAGCTTTGAGCTGGTTAACGATCGCCGCTCTGCCCGCCTAGAGAGCGCCCGCACGGACGTCACCGAGGCCCGGCCGGGCGACGAGGTCATGGTCGAAGCCGTTCTGCGTCCCTATCGCGGAGAGCGAATCGTTCGCAGGATTCCCATCCGTGTCCCCACCTCGGCCTCTAAGGGGACGCTGCGTATCCTGGTCAGTGACGGCGACACCTTGGACCGCATCCGCAGCAGCGGGCTTCCCATGGGCCGGCAACTCGATTTGGGCTCCATCATCGCGGTGCTGAACAAAGAACATTCCAACGACCGCCTTTACGTTTCCCTGCTCGAGGCCGACCCTGAGGCCATGGTCCAGGACAAGGTGATGCCCACGCTGCCGCTTTCAGTAATGAACATCATGGACGGCATGCGCGGCACCCAGGACATGGTGGTTCTGGGCGAGTCTTCGGTGAACGAAGCCTCCACTCCGCTCGATTACCAGGTTTCCGGGGCGCAGATCATTGGTTTAACGATAAAGTAGCTGGTAGGTTGGTAGCTGGTAAGCTGGCTTTTGCACAACATCAACCACCAGCTACCAACTACTATGCGGTCCCTGCTTCCGCGCAGGGCTTTTGTCTGCCGTGATACTCTGAGGTTTCCCCAATGTTTTCAGAGGTTTTAAGCAAGATGCCAAAATTGTTCGCGCTCACCGTCATCCTTCTGTCTGCGACTCTAGCCCTGGCTGAAGGTACCCGTACCTGGGAGCAGTCCAGCTTCGATGATTTTGAGAAAGGTACGGCCAGTGGCGTGGCCATTACCAGCGATGGTGTTCTCGAACTGGCACCCTCATTCCGCTCGCTGTACGTCACCCCTTCCACTTATACCTGGGCCATGGACACCGATAACGAGGGCAATGTGTACGTCGCCGCCGGCTCCCCTGCCCGCGTCTACCGCATCACGCCCCAAGGCGCCGCCAGCGTGATCTTCGCTCCTCAAGAGCTGCAGGTGCAGACCCTGGTAGTGGGTCCGCACAACACCGTTTATGTGGGCACTTCACCGGACGGCAAAATTTACAAAATCGAGCACAAAAAGGCGGCTTCCAGCGCCACCAACGAAAGTTCGGCTGCCACCCAGTCCAAGGCCGCTATTACCGTGGACCCGAATTACTCCTCTGCTGTTCTCTTCACTCCCGGCACCAAGTACATATGGGACTTGGCGCTGGATAAGCAGGGGAATCTCTATGTCGCCACCGGCGACCACGGCGAGATTTTCAAAGTGGCGCAGAATGGCGAACATTCGCTTTTTTTTAAAAGCGATGAAGCTCACATTCGCGTGCTGGCTTTCGATTCCAAGGGCAACCTGATCGCCGGTTCTGACGGCAGCGGCCTGATTTACCGCATCTCTCCTGACGGCCAGGCTTTTGTTCTCTATAGCGCTCCCAAGAAGGAAATTACGGCCGTGGCCATTGACAACCACGGCAATATCTACGCAGCGGCCGTGGGTGAGAAGCGCACCCCGCCGGCCGGTCCGGTTCCCGTCCAGGTCTCACCGGCTCCGGCGTCTCCGGGCGCACAAATGGGTCTAACCATCAGCGCCGCCCCATCAGGTGCTTCCCCCGTGTTCGCCGTTCCCAGCTTCGCTACTGCTGGAGGTTCCGAGATTTACCGCATTGCGCCTGATGGTTCACCGCTAACGGTGTGGAGTTCACGCGACGACCTGGTGTATGCCCTCGCTTTCGACAACCAGGGCAGGCTCCTGGCCGGCACCGGCAACAAAGGCCATATCTACGCCATTACCGGCACCGACGAGTTCACGGACCTGCTCAAGGCGCCCGCTAACCAGGTGACCGCGTTCGCGAAGGCGCCGCAGGGCGGCCTATATGCCTGCAGCAGCAACTTCGGCAAGGTATTCGTCCTGGGGCCACAGCCGCAGGCCGAGGGGTCTTATGAGAGCGACGTCTTTGATGCTCATATCTTTTCGCGCTGGGGGCGCGCGGAAGTGCGCTCCAACGGCCCGGTGGACCTCTACGCGCGCAGCGGCAACGTAGACAATCCTGACCGCAACTGGAGCACCTGGCAAAAGGTTGATCTGGCCAATCAGGGAACCGTCTCAATCCCCGCCGCCCGCTTTGTGCAGTGGAAGGCTGTGCTCCACGATGGCCATACTGCGGCGCAGGTGGAGAACGTGGTTATCAATTACCTGCCGAAGAATGTCGCTCCCGAGGTTGACGACGTCACCGTACAGGTGGGCATGCGTTATCAGCCTCTACCTAAAGGTCCTGGCGACTCCGGCGCCCCAGCAGGCGCTGGCCAAGCCAATGCACCTCTTCCACCCCCCATCCGCGACCGCGATTCCATCGCCGTCCACTGGACCGCTCATGACGACAATGACGATCAGCTTGTCTACTCGCTCTACTACCGTGGCGACGGTGATACCCGCTGGCTATTGCTGAAGAAAGACCTGGACGACCGCTACTACTCCTTCGACGCCAGTCTGCTTCCCGACGGCGGCTACACCCTTAAGGTGGTGGCTTCGGATGCGCCCTCGCACTCACCGCAAGAGGCGCTCACTTCCTCCCAGGAAAGCGCCCGCTTCGAGGTGGATACCACCCCGCCGGCTATTCAAGACCTGCGCGGCACTATGGTCGGAGACCAGTTGCGCGTGACTTTCCGGGCCGTGGACAGCTTCTCGCCCATTAAGCGCGCGGAATATTCCATTGACGCCAAGAACTGGCAATATGTCGAGCCGGTGGGTAAGATTTCCGATTCTAAAACGGAGTCCTACGATTTCAGTATTCCTGTCCCTCCGGGTGACCCTCAGGAGCACCTCGTGGTGGTCCGTGCCTACGACCGCTTTGAAAATATGGGCGCCGCCAAGTTTGTTCTGCGGCCCCACGTCGGTGCTTCCACCGGGAAATGACGGCTGCCAGCTCTTGGTTACGTAGTCAGTGTCGGGTGGCTTGTTCTCGCCGTTAGACGGTCGGGTTTTGTCTTCTTGCCGCTATAATCGGCTTTTCAGTTAAGAGCTAATAGTCAACAGCTGAGAGTCGGTTTTCATGTCTTTCGAACCTTTTGTCGCCAGGCGATACCTGCGTACCAAACGCCGTCAGCTTGAGGCGTTTAGCGGGCGGCTGAGCCCGCTGCCGAAATCCCGAGTCCAAGCGAGGAACCTCGCGTGAGCTTTGAACTGTTTATCGCCCGGCGATACCTGCGAGCCAAGAGGCGCCAGGCCGTCATAGGGGTTATTACCGCGATTTCCATCGCCGGCGTCGCCGCCGGGGTGGCTTCGCTCATCATCGCTCTCTCGATCACCAACGGATTTCGTACGGATCTGCAGCAGCGCCTGTTGGGCGCCACTGCCCACATCAACCTCATGCGCGTGCAGAGCCAGGGCATCACCCACTGGCAGCAACTTCTGACTCGCATGCTCAAGCAACCGCACGTGGTCGCCGGAGCGCCCGCGATATAT
>DASYWT010000103.1:0-5832 GCA_035935775.1 Terriglobales bacterium | reverse complement strand
GTCCAGGTTTTGCCGAAGTCGGTGGTCTTGAAGATGTAAGGCGCAAAGTCGTCCATCTTGTGCCGTTCGACCGCCATGTAGGCGGTGCCGGCGTCGCGCGGCGAAGCCTCGATCATGCTCACCGTGCCCCACTCCGGCATGGCTTTGGGCGTGACGTCCTGCCAGTGCTGGCCGCCGTCGCGGGTCAGGTGGACCAGGCCATCGTCGCTACCGGCCCAGATCAGGTCCTTCTGGACTGGAGATTCCACGACGGAAAAGATGGTGTCGTACACCTCCACGCCGGTGTTGTCCTTGGTGATGGGCCCGCCGGAGGACTGCTGCTTGCTCTTGTCATTGCGTGTGAGGTCGGGACTGATGGTGGTCCAACTCATGCCGCCGTCGGTGGTCTTGAACAGCACTTCGCCGGCAAAGTACATGGTGTGGGGGTCATGGGGTGAAAACACGATAGGCTCGGTCCATTGGAAGCGATGCTTCAGGTCGGCCGCGCCCCAGCCGATGGGGTTCACTGGCCAGGGATTCATGGCCTGCAGCTCGCCGGTTCGATGGTCGTAGCGGGAAATCTCACCTCCATAAGAGCCGGCGTAAACGATCTGCGGGTCGGTGGGATCCGGCGCGATATAGCCGCTCTCGCCGCCACCCACGTCGTACCAGTCGGGCCGGTCAATGGCGCCATCGGGGCTGGCGCTGGCAATGCCCGCGGTGCTGTTATCCTGCTGCGCGCCGTAGATGTAATAGGGAAAACGATTGTCGGTTACCACGTGATAGAACTGGGCGGTCGGCTGGTTGTATTCGGTGCTCCAGCTCTTGCCGCCATCCACAGAAATCGTGGCACCACCGTCGTTGCCGTTGATAAGGCGAGCTGGGTTGTTGGGATCAATCCACAGGCCGTGGTTATCGCCATGGGGCGCGGGAATGCGGGCAAAAGTTTTGCCGCCGTCGTGGGAACGGTAAACGCCGGTGTTGAGAATGTAGACCGTATCTTCCGATTTGGGATCGGCAAAGATGTGCGAGTAGTACCAGGCGCGCTGGCGGAAGCGGTGGTCGTCGGTCATCAGATGCCAGGTGTCGCCGCCGTCGTCGGAACGGTAAATGCCGCCCTTCTTGGCTTCGATGATGGCCCAGACGCGGTTGGAATCAGCGCCGGAAACTGTCACGCCGATTCGGCCCAGCGGTCCATCCGGCAGGCCGTGGCCGGTGAGTTCCTTCCAGTTATTGCCGCCGTCGCTGGAGCGGTAAAGACCGCTGCCCGCCCCGCCCGAATCCAAGCTCCAGGGGGTACGACGCACCTGCCATAAAGCGGCGAAGAGGAGGTTGGGATTGCCGGGAGCAAAGGCTATGTCAATGCCGCCGCTCTTGGAATCTTTGTAGAGCACTTTCTGCCAGGTTTTGCCGCCGTCCAGGGTGCGGAAGATGCCACGCTCTTCGTTATCGGCGAAGGGGTGGCCCAGAGCGGCCACAAAAACCCTGTCGGGATTCTTAGGATCAATGATGATGCGGCCGATGGTATGAGTATCGGCAAGGCCGACTGACTTCCAGGTTTTGCCGGCATCAATAGACTTGTACACGCCGTTGCCGCCAACGATGTTGCCGCGGATGCAGGCCTCGCCCGTGCCGCCATAAATCACGTTGGGATCGGACTCGGCAACGGCGATGGCGCCAATGGATGGCGACATATCCTTGGTCTTGTCAGTCAAGGGCGACCAGTTCAGGCCACCATCCGTGGTCTTCCACACACCCCCCGCCACCCCGCCGAAATAGTACGTGTTGGGCTCACCCACGACTCCGGAGACCGCCACTACACGGCCTCCGCGAAAGGGGCCAACCAGACGGTACTGCAAGGCCTTCCACGGACCCTTGGTTTCTTGCTCCGCCTGCTGGGCTGTGCCGGCAGATGGAGTGCCGGATGTTTGCGCTTGCTTCTCCTGCCGGGCACGCCGCGACTTCCTGGCGCCTGGCTCCGGCGGTTGGTTCGCCTGCTGCCGGGCGGCGCCCATTGTGGTCAGAAATGCGACAAGCAGAATAAGAGTAGTGGTTCGCAACGCTTTTCCTCCTGAGTGCTTGGAAATGAACGGGAAATCCTATGCCTTCGCAGCCAGGAATGCAAAAAAGGGCGAGCTCGTAAGGGAACGGAATTGGCAGGGATTTCGCGCAGATTCCCGATTCAGAACAAGGAAAAAATCTCCTCGTGTTGCACCAATTTTCATGCTATGGTTGGCCCGCTACCGACCTCGGATGGTGTAGCGGCTATGGGTACTGAATTTCGCCTTCCCTTCGTACTGCTCCTCACGTTTTTCTTGTCGTTGGCTGGTGTGGGCCAATCAAACCCTCCTGCTAAAAACCCCAACCTGCCAGCCAAGAGCGACGATTCGCAGCAGGCAATCGTGCTGGACGATTCCACCAGCCGCCTCGTCTTCCAGGACGACGGCACCGGCACGCGCGAGGTCAGCGAGCGCATCCGCGTGCGGTCGGAGGCCGGAGTGCAGGCGCTGGGAGTGCTTTCCTTCGCTTACAACACCAGCAACCAGACCCTGGATGTTGATTACGTGCGGGTGCGCAAGCCGGACGGCACGGTGGTGACTACTCCCGCGTACAACATCCAGGACATGCCCGCCGACGTGACCCGCATAGCTCCCATGTACAGCGACACACACGAGAAGCATGTGGCGGTAAAGGGATTGGGAGTGGGGGATGAACTGGAGTATCTGATACGCTACCGCACCACCAAACCGGAGATTCCGGGGCAGTTCTGGTTCGAGTACACCTTTCCCAGCAGGGTGATCGTCAAAGAAGAGCTGCTGCAGGTCAGCGTGCCGCTGAACAAGTACGTGAAGGTCAGCAGTCCCGACCTGAAACCGGAAATCAAAGACGCTGGAACGACGCGCATCTATACGTGGAAAACCGCGAATCTGAAAGTGGAGGACACCAGCTTGCGGCCGGCTCCGCAGGAAGTTCCGCCTCCCTCCGTACAGGTAACCACGTTTCATAGCTGGGAAGAAGTAGGCCGCTGGTACAGCCAGTTGCAGACCCCGCAGGCGGCGGTCACGCCTGACATCCGCGCCAAGGCGGAAGAGTTGACCAAGGGCCTGACGACGGATGACGCCAAAATTCGCGCCCTCTACAACTACGTTGCCACCCAGTTCCACTACATTTCGCTGTCTTTTGGAATCGGGCGTTACCAGCCGCATACGGCGGAAGAGGTGCTGGGAAATGAATACGGCGATTGCAAAGACAAGCACACGCTGCTGCAGGCCCTGCTGAAGGCTGCCGGGTACGACGCCTATCCGGCGCTGATCAACAGCTCGCGCAAGCTCGATCCGGACGTGCCCTCGCCGGCGCAGTTTGACCACGTGATCACGGCGGTGCCACGGGGCAATACGCTGCAGTGGCTGGACACGACCACGGAAATCGCGCCCTTCGGGATGCTGATGGCCAGCTTGCGCGACAAGCAGGCATTGCTGGTGCCTTCGGGCAAGCCGGCAACGCTGGCCACCACTCCCGCCAATCCTCCCTTTCCCACCGACGACGATTTCACGGTAGAAGCCAAGCTGTCAGCTGACGGAACCCTGACCGGCCACATAAAGCACACCTCGCGCGGCGACGCGGAACTCATCTTCCGTCTGGCATTCCGTAAGGTGCCGGAGGCGCAGTGGAAAACCTTCGTGCAGCAGATCTCCTATGCGACCGGATTTGCCGGCGAGGTAAGTGATGTGACGGCGTCCGCGCCGGAGGAGACGTCCAAGCCGTTTCAATTCGCTTACGACTACACGCGCAAAGACTATGGCGACTGGAAAGATCGCCTGATCATGCCGCCCATGCCGCCGTTCGGGATTGAAGCGCGGCCGGACAATGACAAGAAGCCCACAGAACCCGTGATTCTGGGTGCGCCCGGGGAATTTGTGCATCATGCCCGGATAGGGCTGCCCAGCATCTACACCCCCAGATTGCCCAAGAACGTGGATTTGGTAACCGACTTTGCCGATTACCACTCAACTTATTCCATCAAGAATGGAACGCTCACGGCGGAACGGCGGCTGGTCTTGAAGAAGCACAAGGTGCCGCTAGAAGAGTGGGATGCGTATCACAAGTTTGGCCAGGCGATACGGGATGACGAGGAGAGCTGGATTGATCTCAATGGTGGTGACACGAGCGCCGCGGAAACGAATCCCGAAGCGGACCGCACCTTCCGCGAAGGATACGATGCCTTACAGAAGCGTGATCTGACTACCGCTTTGGAAGACTTCCGCAAAGTCCTCCAGTTGGACGCAAAGCATCCATACGCGCATGGCAATGTGGGAGTCATTTACCTGATGCAGAGAAATACCGAGGACGGCTTCGGTGAACTGCGCAAAGAAGAGGAATTACATCCCGAAAGCGATTTTGCCTACCGTGCGATGGCGCTGGAATTAATGCGGCTGCACCGCAACGATGAAGCCATGGAGCAGTGGCGCAAGCTGTTGAAAGTGGACCCCAAGAACCGCGACGCGGTGCTCGGGCTGGGGGGCATGCTGATTACCGCCAAAAAATACGGAGAAGCTGTCAGCGTTCTGGAGGATGCCGCCAAGCTGGCCCCCGACAGCGAAGCGCTGCAAATTACTCTGGGACACGCGTACTTGAAAAACGGCCAATCTGGCAAGGCAATTCCAATGTTGGAGAAAGTCGCGCAGTCTGATCCCAAGCCCGAGACGTTAAACAATATTGGGTATGAGCTGGCTGATGCGAATGTGGACCTCGACAAATCGTTGGCCTATGCGCAAAAGGCGGTGGAGCAAACCCAGGCGCAGTCGCTGCTGTTCGGCGCATCCAGCCCGGAATCCCTCAAGATCACGGTCGAATTGGCGGCGGACTGGGACACGCTGGGCTGGGTGTATTTTCGCCGTGGCGATCTGGCTCAAGCGGAATCGTATGTGCGCTCCGGCTGGGACCTGTCGCAGGATGCCACCATTGGCGACCACCTGGCACAGGTGTACGAGCGCGAAGGCAAGAAGCAGGAGGCAGTCCATATCTACCGCCTTGCCCTGGCAGCTCCGCGCGGCGACAAAGAGGAAATCCGCCAGCACTATCAGCAGCTGACCGGGAAAAGTGCGGATGAGGGAGCGGCGGTCTCGCTTGGACGTGGGAAGAATGGTACCCGGATCACTTCGCCCGGGGAAGAACTGAGCCGGGTGCGGGAGACCAAATTAAGCGCTACCTCTCGCCTTTCCGGCAGCGCAACCTATGCGGTCGCTTTCTCGCGGGATAAGGTGGATGAGGTCAGCTACGTCAGCGGCGATTCTTCTTTGAAGTCCGTTGCCGGCCAGCTAAGCAACGCCAAGTTCCACATCGAGTTCCCCGGCCAGGACCCGGTGAAGTTGGTCCGCCGCGGCATTCTGATGTGCGGCGCCACTGGTTGCGATTTCGTCATGTTGCTGCCCGCCGATGCAGCGGCCCAGGCGCAGATTCCGACCAACTAACCCACGTATCTCAACGCTCATCTCATACCCGATGGCGATCGGCGCTTTGCGCCTCGGCACCCCGCGGCTGTTTGTGGTACTACTATCAACTCCGACCTGGAATGACGAACCAAATCGAAACCATTGAGTATCGCAGCTGGGGCAAGGTAGTGCGGATTAACAATGGCACGGCAGAGCTGCTGCTGCTCACCCAAGTAGGCCCGCGCATTCTCCATTACGGATTCCACGGCGGGGAAAACCAGCTCCATGAGTTTCTGGACCATGCCCGCCTCGCCGGTGACGGTCAATATCACGGCTATGCCGGGCATCGCTTGTGGGTGTCGCCGGAAGTGGAGCGCACGTACTATCCCGACAACTTTCCTGTCCAGGTTACGCCGTTGGC
>DASYWT010000102.1:0-4778 GCA_035935775.1 Terriglobales bacterium | reverse complement strand
GGCGACATAAGCGTCGTACAACTCGGTGCCCAGCATGTATCCCAACCGGCGGGTGGCAAAATCGAAACGCCTTCCGTTGAGCCGCGCCCCTTCTTCGATCAGCGCCGGTGTGGCCAGATAGCGCCGCATGCTGCCTTCGTAGTCCTTGTGCAGCACCAGGAAATCCAGCATGCGCATGTACTCGGCATAGCTGTAGGAGTTACAACTTTCGATTTCGGCCTGAGATTGCGAGTAGAGGGCGTAAAGGTCCGCCTCCCGCGCCGGAGGCCGCGCCGGGTACAGCACACGCGAGCCCAGGTAGGCCAGGGCATGCTCCAGTACCCGGGTGTAGAAGCGGTCCTCGGGCTCGAGCGGACCGTTGCTGCTGTCGTTGCTGTTGCCGTTCAGCGACTTGTTCTCCAAGCCCCGGCAGGCGTGATGCAGAAACGACGCGGCTTCCTCGGCCACGTGCACCATCTGGAAATCGGTTACATAAATGGAATTCATGGCCGGCAGGTAGGCGCTACCCTGCTCCGCCAGGCGCGCGCGAATAGCCTTGCGGTCGGGTTCGGCGGCAATACGCCGCTGCAGCAACTTGTGCAACAGTTCATCCGAGGAGCGGCAGTAGACCTCCGGCAACTGGTCCACCAGGAACTTGGGCTGGCGGCCGTTGTTCGCCGAACAGGCATTGATGTTCAGAAAGCG
The DNA here is from genome assembly GCA_035935775.1 of Terriglobales bacterium. Lineage (GTDB taxonomy): Bacteria > Acidobacteriota > Terriglobia > Terriglobales > Acidobacteriaceae > JAICWP01. The sequence goes on along the minus strand of DASYWT010000102.1, from coordinate 4,094 downwards.
CGCCAGCCCGTCAATCAGGTTGTAAACCGTGGGCCCGAAGTCAGGGGCACCCGCGCCTTCCCGGCTCCAGCGGTCCAGGCACAGCCGATAGCTTTCGTACTTTTCCAGGGGCGTAGAGTTGAAAACACAAACCACATCGTCGCGCACGCGCACCGCTTCCACCCGCTCCCGCCGCTCCCCCGCCGCTTTCCAATAGAGCGGGTCCACGTTCTGCAGCACGGTGAGGACGTTCTCCTCGGGCAGCAACCGGCGCAACAACTCAGGAATGTGATTGGGAGCGAGATGCGACTCGCCAAACAGGACCACGATCTGCGCTTCCGGGTGGATCAGCCGCAGCTCGGCAATTTTTTCCGCGGCGTGCCGGTCGCGGGCCGCAATCTTGCGCAGGTCGTCGCGCGGCATGCAGTCGAGCCCAAAGATGAGCACACCCTGGCTGCGCGCTCCCGCCAGCAGCTCATAAAACGGCTCCCACTGGTAGCCCCAGTCCAGGTCGAAGCGAATGCGCTCGCGCAGTTCCTCTTCCTCAATCTCGCCGCGCATCCATTCGTCCATAATGTGCTGGTCGCGGGCAAAAATCGTCTCCAGGCCCAAAACCACCGGACGCGGCTTGCCCGCCAGTTCGGCTATCAGGCCGGCTGCGTAACGCTGGGAGGCCGGCAGAGCATGGTAGTCTCCGATCAGCAGCATGCCCGCCGCCTGTACAATCCCTTCCAGTTGATCTCTGCTCAGGACCGACTGATAGTTGCGAAACGCTTCGCTGAAGTCCCGCAAGTACTTACGCCGGCTGTTGGGGTCGGTGGCGCGGATTTCGCGCTCCACTTGGGCTAAGGCATGAAGCTGGGCGGCGTTGCGGCGCCATCGCAAGGTGGAAGCACTAGCCATGGTTGCGGATCGTTTGCCGGGGTCAAGACCTGCTGGCCACGGGCAGCCTGCCCAGGGGAGGGGCCAACAGCAGCCTTCCTTGACTTGCCGGAGCTGCTCTCCCTATCCTCAGGTTTCCAGGGGGACACGGGAAACCTCGTCTACTAACCCTCTTAGATGCCAACTTCGCCTAACTCAGCGGGGCCTCAGAACTTAACGGTTGCCACCACCGGCGCCAGCGGTTCCCTGTTCCTCCGCCAGTTGCTGCTGGTTTTAGACCGCGACCCGCGGGTCAAAACCGTCAACTTCATCGCCTCGGAAAATGCCTTACGTGTTCTTGTCGAAGAACTTAGCATTCGCGGCCGCAGCCGCCTGCTGCAACAATTACTAGGCAAAAACTCGCGCAAGTTTCATGAGCAGGCCAATGCCAATATCGGCGCCAATGTAGCCAGTGGCTCCTATCCCTCTGAAGGCATGATCGTTCTGCCCTGCAGCGTGGGGACCCTGGCGCGCATCGCCAATGGCTTGGCCATACACCTTATCGAGCGTGCCGCCGACGTTTGCCTCAAGGAGGGGCGCCCCCTGGTGCTCTGCGTCCGCGAAACTCCGCTCAACAAAATTCACATTCGCAATCTCTATCGGGCTGCCGATGCCGGCGCCACCATTTACCCTATGATCCCCACCTTCTACAACCGGCCTTCCACTATGGAAGCCATGGCCCACCAGTTTGTTTGCCGCGTACTGGCCCACATCGGCCTGCCCCAGCCCGATACTTACCGCTGGAAAGCCTAAGTCCTTAGTCTAGAAGTGCTTTTCTGGACGTAATAGATGTCAGGGGGACAGGTCTGTTAGTGCTCGAGGCGGGTAGTTGTTAGCTGGTCGTTGGTGGTTGGCAGCCGGTCTTGGGTTTCGCTAGCTTTGCGGCCCCATCTCCAACTACCAACTACAAGCTACCAGCTACCTCTTCAGGTACTCTCCCCGCAACTCCCCACTCTTCATTTGACCCTGAGTAGGAGCGGTATTAATCTGTGCTCACGCTGGAAAGGAGGTGATCCGATGGATTGTGACGGCAAATGTAGTAGCGAGGTGACTGGGACTTAGGGCGTCGCTCGCAAGAGTCTCGCCAACTACCGGTGAGTATTGGGAAAGCCGCCCTGAATTTTCTTCAGGGACCCGGAGTTAGCCTGGGGAGCGAGTAGACCCCTAGGTCAATCCCAACAGTTACCGGCGACCCGCAGCATACCTGTTTCGGCGCGCGCATTGAGGGCGCGTAGCTGGGTCAGGATGAGGCGGGTCGTTTTATCTCTGCCGACGGCTGACGATTGACGGCTCGGATGCCCAAGCCGCTTTTCTTCTTGGAAGTCTTTGGCTCCGCGGTTCGGCCGGCATGTACGATTTCTACTTGTGACGCAAGCGCCCTTGGCGAAATCAACTTCCCTGCCGCGGATGCACGCGGATCAACCCCGAAAAGATCGCTTAAACACAAAGCCAACCGTAGAAAGCCCTTGTGACGCGGCGCCCTCGCCCGCGTGCCTTTGTAGCGCCAGCGTCTCGCCGGCTGCTGCGAGGGCGTCTCGTTCTAGTGATACAAATTTCTAAGACTTGCCTTTGTGTCCTTTGTGGTGAAAAAGGACTTACCCGCGCGCGGCCGCGAACGCCTTCGCCGAAACCACAGGACGGGTGCCGCGCTCCTCCGCCACTTTTATCTCGGTCTCCAGGGATGAGAAGCGCTGGATGATTTCGTGCATGCGCAGGCTCATGTTGCGGATAATTTCAATCTGCTCCCGCACCGGCGCGGAAAACGCTCCCGGTTCCAGGAGCAGCAACTCCGAGTTACCAAGGACGGATGTGAGAGCATTGTTCAAGCCGTGCCGCATTTCGACCATGTAGCGCCCCAGCATGGCCTGTCGCTGGTTAAGCGCCGCAGCCTGCTCCGCCTGCTGGGCCCGCTTTACCGCTTCCACCCGCCGCAGGCACTCTCCCCCCAGCAGCACCAACGCGTCCAGGCACCCGTCGTATTGGCGCAAGGCCAGCAGGCGCGGCATTCTTTCTCTCACCGAGTGCGCTGCTGCCGTTGTTGTGCAAACGCAGATCACCGGCTTAGCGGTTTCATCCAGCGCCTTCAGCCCCGGATCGCAGGCATCTTCGATTGGGCCCATCACCGCCAGGTCAAAAGCGGCTGTGGTAGCGCCACTCCACACCCGGCTGCTGACCAGGGCGAAGGCAGGCACGCTGCGTTCGGTTTGCCAGCGCGCCAGAACGGCGCGAGCGAATTCTGCATCTGCCGATAAAACCAGGACTGTGGGTTGCTCCAAGTTTGTTTTCTCCATGTGTCGCGCAGGGTTAAGTTTGTCTTCTCGCGCTCGCGCCCGCAAGGCCCAGCGCGAACGTGGCATGTACTCCCAAGGCTCGCTTTCGCCGGCTACAACTTGATTACCCAGCGGGGCGGCGCCTGCACGAAGCGCGCGGCCACAGCGGCTTGGCCGTTGTGATACTGCAGGGCGACTACCCAAGCTTCGGCTTCAAATGAACGATCAGCATTGTGCAGGCACACCTTGTCGGCAAATTCCAAAGGCAGGCGGCAGGCAAACAATGCCTCACGCGGCGTGCCGAACTCGATGACCGTTTCCTCCGATTCGCGGTTTTCCCCTCCCTTGACGCTGACGCTTACCGGAATTTTCACCGGGCTGGCGTCAGGGAAGAACCGGACCAGCCTGCCGACCGCAGACTGCTCGCTCACCTGCCAGCCATTCACTTTCTTCTGGGTCACCACTTGCCTCGTTCGTGCCTCTTCCGCCGCTACCGCTCAGGAGGGAAGCTGCACCTCAGCCTGTGCAAACCGACAGCCAAAGTACCAGCTTCAAGTTAGACAGCTACTCTGTTGATTCCTAAGGCTAATAACAATGCTCTATTCATCGGGCAAGCGGGCGCGTCTCGTTTTGACACACGGCTGTCTCAGACGCCAATACCACAGGGCTGGGGTTGGGACCTAGGTGGGGAGGCAGGGCGGGTTGACTCGTGAGGTTCTGGCAGCATCTAACCCGGAACAAACACTATGAAACCCAAAGTGACCCTTGCTGTTTTACCGTTATTCGCTGCAGTAGTTCTGTTGCTCGGCTGTGGCGCAGGCCACCCGACGCTCACCGGCATAACAGTGACTCCATCAACCGCAACGGCCAGCATAACCACGCAGGGCGGAGTGGGCTACACCGCGACCGGAATGTTCAGTGACC
>DASYWT010000101.1:0-4957 GCA_035935775.1 Terriglobales bacterium | reverse complement strand
CTGTCCGCCCACATGGCACGCCTGGCACTGCAGCGTGGCATGGGCGCCGGTGAGGGGGAAGCCGCTCAGCGCGTGGTTGAAGGTCGCGTTGGCCCAGGAAATCGTGCTGTGGCAGATGGAACAATCGGTGGGAAATCCGCCTGTGACGTGGTTCGGGTTGTTGGTTTTCTGAAAGTCCGCCATATGGCAAGACGAGCAGGTCGTCGGCATCGCCGTATAGCGGCCGTTAATATGGCATTGCGAGCAGGGCACCTTGGCGTGCGCGCCGCTCAGCGGCCATCCCGCCATGGCATGGTTAAAGTTCACGTTCATCCACGAGCTGGTGTTGTGGCAGCTCGAACAACTGGTCGGGAATCCAGCCGTAATGTGATTGGGATTGCTGGTCGTGGCCCAATCTTTGGCGTGGCAGCCCATGCAATCCACCGGTGTGCCCTTGAAGCGGCCGCCGACGTGGCAGGCATTGCAGTCCAGCGTGGCGTGCATACCGGTCAGGGCAAAGCCGGTGAAGCGCAGGTGGTCAAACTTGGCGCTGAACCAGGTGTCCATGCTGTGGCACTCCTGGCAGGTGCTGGAGAAGCCGGAGGTTGCGTGGTTCGGGTTGCTGGCCTGCTGGAACTGGGCCGAGTGGCAACTGAGGCAATCCGTAGAGAGCCCCTGAAACTGGCCGACGGCGGCGCTCTTGTGGCAACTGTCGCACTGCAGCAGGGCGTGCGCCCCCACCAGCGGAAAGCGGTTGAAGTGCTGCTGGATGTTCTGCACCGCAACCCGCCACCCCTTAACGTTGTGGCAGTTCTCGCAGTTGGCGCCAAACTGGCCGCGATGAATATCCGCGTGACAGTCCGCGCACCGGGTGCTGGCGTTGCTGAACACCAGGTTGGTATGACACTGGGTGCAGGTTACGCCTTCGTGCATGCCACGCAGCGGAAACCTGGTCTTGCTGTGATCAAACTCCGGTACGTTGCGAATCGGCTTCCAGGCGGTAAAGGTGTGGCAGTTCTGGCAGGGGAGATTCAAATTGCCATGCGGGCTGCGCGTGCTGTAGTTAGCGGAACCTTGCGACGGCGCAGAGCTGCCTGCCTGCGCCTGCGGCGGAAGCGACGCTCCCGAAGCGCTCAATAAAAGCCATACGAAGAGTTTCACCAGCAGTATCGGGCCCAAGGCAGCTCACTTGTTCTCTGGGGTACACAAGGGTCTGTTGCCATCAAATACTGCAATCGGCTGGCCATCGAGAGTAGCTGCTGTAAGGAGAAACCGGGTAATTACCAAAGGCGGATTGCGGGTTTGTTCATGTGGACAACGGTTGAGCCTGGCAGATTCTCCTGCAAGATATGCGATACATTTCGCGACACAATTCTTTCAGTGACATGCATGGCGGCCGTGGGCTGTTGAATTTTGCAACACCGCGTTTGGTTAACATCCGCTCTGATGCGTGCCAAGCGATCGCCCCAATTTCCTACATTCCGCTAGTTGTGTCCTTTGGACCCACATTGGGGTCCAAACTGCCCCACGTCGGCGTGCTCGCAGTCTCTAGTCGTCCGGCCCCTCAGGCTTATTTTCCGACCCAGAAGGCTGCTGTCCCGTGCCAGGTCGTTGGCCTGCGCCAGGGGGCCCCATCGCGGGAGCCTGCGATCCCATTCTTGGTCCCATCAATCCCAGTTGATCGATCGCTTGTGGTAGTTGCGGCGGTCTTCCGGGATCAATCTTGGTCTCGTACCCGGGCTCCACCAGTACTGCCCGCGGCTTCTCCGTCAAACCCTCGACTTCCACAATCCCTTCGAAGACCTGCACCGCGGTCCTTCCCCTTTTATCAACCTGTACCGTAAAACGCGTGCCCCGTACGGTGATAACCGCGCTGGGAGTGCCCATGCGAAAAGGCGGAGTCTCGCCCAGCCGTTTCTTGATGTTAGCCAGGATCTCGCCGACGAACATCTGCAGAAAGTTTCCATCGCTGCTATCCGGCGATTTGAGCACCACCCGCGTCTTGTTCTTCACCAGGAGTTGCGAGCCGTCAGCCAGCAGCAGGATCACGCTGCCTTTCACAGTCTCAATCGCAGTTTCCGCCGGCAGCACCATGCCTCGCTGCGCCATGGCCGCGGCGCCCTGGGGCGGAGTGACGGAAACCTTGCCTTTGACCTCCGCTACCAGCGCCGACCCCGTGGGCAGTGTGACTTGCTGCGGTTCCGGTTTCTGCAGAGCCGCCACGGGCAGAACCAGAAAGATGGCCAACGCGATCTGGAGACCGAGAGATTTCATGCTGTGCCCTTGGCCAGCGCCGCTTCGGTTCGAGCAGTTAGGTGGATTTCGAAAAGCGTGCCCTCTGCCCGGCTCTCCACTCGCACCGACCCGCCGTGTTTTTCGGCAATGCGCTTTACAAAAGCCAAACCCAAACCCCAGCCCGGCGTGCCCGCTGGCGCCGCTGAACCGCGATAGTAGACATCGAACAGCCGCGGCAGTTCCTGCACCGGCACCGGTTCACCCTGGTTGTGGACCGACAAAACCATTTCATCGCCTTCACGCCGGCAGCGCACGGTCACTTCGGTGCCAGACTTGCCGTATTTGATCGCGTTGCTCACAAGATTTAACACGGCGCCGCCCAGCAGAGTTGCGTCTCCCATTACCTCGTATGAATCGCCGCTTTCAAAAACCAGGCGCACGTTGGCGGCAGCCGCCTGCGGCTGCAGAATGTCACAGGCCTGCCGCACTTCATGCTCGAGCTTGACCACGTCGGAGCGAATCGGGTGCGCCCCCGCGTCCAGCCGCAGCACATCCAGATAGCTGTTGATAAGCGCCAGCAGCCGCTTGGACTCGCGGAAGATGGTCTCCGGCGCCTGCCCGCAGGAAGGCGAGCCCGGATACTGCATCATGAGATCAGCGAACCCCTGGATGGACACTAGCGGGGTGCGCAGCTCGTGGGTGATGAATCCCAGGGCCTCGGCCCGCGCCCGGTCGCGTTCCACGCGCGTGCGCAGGCTGGCCAGCTCCATCACTGTTCCCCCAGCGGGGGAAATTGTGGTGGCGGGCAGGGGCACGATGCGCACAAGGTAGAGTTCCCCATCCAGGTAGGCTTCGCCCTCCTGTCCCGCTCCTTTCGGCAACAAGGGCGCGTCTTCTTTCGGAACAAGCCGGGCGCGCGCATCCTCCAGACACAGGCCAGGTTGTGCTGCCGCGCCGAAACCGGCGGCAAACCCACGGTTGCACAGCAGAAGGCGGCCATGCTCATCGAAGATCGCGACCAGGTCCTGTGTCGTCTCCAGCAGGGTCTGATGAAGCTCGTAGAGAGAGCCCAGTTCCGCCTGCAGGCGGCGGAGCAACTCCAGCTTCCAGGAGAGGTCGTCGGTATCGCGCCCTTGCGTGCCCTTGGCTCGCAAGGCCAGCCAGCGGCGCAACTCGGCGAGTTGCAGGGTAAGGCTTCGTTCCACCAGCACGAAGTCCACGCTGTACACCGCTGCCGGCGCCAACAGGACCGCCAACAGAAGCTGACCTGCCGGCAGGATGCGCGAGCCCCACAGAAACACCAGCAAACCCGCGCCGTAAGTGCACACGGCCAGCAGCGGGAGCCAGGCGAGGGACACCCACCCCCGCCTCCGCCGGAAAAACCACACCAGCAGCCCGCAGGTGAAAAGCAATATCAGGAGCCTGAGCCACAGGGGAAGCGGGCGCAGTATGCGCCCGGCAAGAATACTGTCGAGGATTTGCGCGTGGACCATCACGCCCGGCGAGGGTGCCGCGCCGGTCAACGGGGTGGTAATGCGATCGCCCAGTTCCGCGGTTCCAAAGCCGACGAGCACCGGACGTCCGCGAAGGGCGGCGATTCCCTCGCCTTGCAGTACGCTGGCGGCAGAAATGCTTTCAAAACCGTCGCGTCGAAAGGCAATCGGGGCCAGGACGGGCCTGGCCACCAGAACCGAACCTTCATCGCTGCTGGAAATGCCGTAAGCCTCCAGGAATGCGGTTGTGCGCTGGGGAGCAATGCGGCGCGCCACCTCCACCGCGAACGCCCAGCGTGAACCGTCGAGCGCGAGTTCGCGGGGAGGAAAACGGCGGCACACCCCATCGGCATCCAAGGCGGCCTGCCCGTGGCCGACTCCCGCGGCCTGGAAAAAGGCGGGCAGTGGCTCCACCCAGCGCGGTCCGTCCGGGTAGGACCCGATTTTGTCCGCGATGACAGCGCGTCCGCTGGCCTGGAGCGCGTTCGCCAGTTCCGCGTCGGCTGCCGGCGACTGCGGCTCGGAGAGCAGAATATCGAGCCCGATCACCTGCGCGCCCCCCTGCGACAGATTGCTCGTCAGCCGCGCCAGCAGGCTGCGCGACCAGGGCCAGCGCCCGAATTTCTGCAAGCTTTCATCGTCTATCAGCACCACTGCCACGGGCGAGCGCTGCCGAGGCGCGGGCGCCAGACGAAAGTAACTGTCGTTGAGCCGCGCCTGGGAATCGCGGATTCCAGGAATCGCTGATATCCCCAGCACCAGTAAGAACAGCAGCAGCGACAAGCCCGCGTTCTGCCACCAACCGCGCCGCCCTGGTTCCCCTTCTTTCATTTCTTTTCCGGCAACTGCAGGTCAATGCCCAGGCGCAGAGCCTTCTTGTAGAGCGTCTTGCGCTCGATGCCCAGCCGCCGCGCCGCCTCTGACTTGTTTCCGTGGGTCTGCTTCAGGATGCGCACGATGTGTTCTCGCTCCAACTCCACCAGGCGGTCGGGAGCAGGCGGCGCAATCTGTGCGCGCAGATTGTTTTCCTGCGCGCGGCGAGTCTCCGTTTCCACATCCGCGCGGCTGATCTGCCCGGTGGGCGCGAAAATGGCCAGGCGATTCACTGTGTTTTCCAATTCACGCACGTTTCCCGGCCAGTTCATCTCCTGCAGCCGGCGCACCGCCTCCGTCTCGATGGTGACCTCGCGCTCATTCTTGAGGTTGAATTGCTGCAGGAAGTGTTTCACCAGGAGCGGAATATCTTCCCG
>DASYWT010000100.1:0-3869 GCA_035935775.1 Terriglobales bacterium | reverse complement strand
CCTTGCGCGAATAAGTTACAGTGTTCGACTTAAAGCGCTTCTTCAAGATGCGGGCCATATACAGGAGCTGAGGGAGAAGCTCATCATCCACCCGCAGCAGAGCGGTGGCCATTTCACTTGAGACCGGCAGGCCAGCGCGCTCTTCCGCCAAGTAGGATTGGCAAGAGGATTGGGCCGCGGCTGGTTCGGCGATAACTCTCATGGTGTGCTGCACGACAAGGTGCTTCGCCGGCAGCAAGTCTAAAGATTCTATTACAGTCGTTGGCTGTTGGGGTCGTTGCTCAAGCCGGTCGACGGTCGATGGCCGACGGCCAAAAGCCAAAAGCCAAGAGCCAAGAGCCAAGAGCCAAGAGCCAAGAGCCAAGAGCTAAGAGCTAAGAGCCAAAAGCCAAGGGCCAAAAGCCAAGGGCCAAGGGCCAAGGGCCAAGAGCCAAGGGCTACTGCTTCTCACTCCCCCCAGTCCCCATCACCGGCAGCACAATGTGGGAAGGGTACTGCTGCGATCGGTAAATGTGCTGGGTGGCCACCTGGTAGTCGGCGTCGGTGGCCTTAAAGATGTTGTCCACGAACTTCTGCGGGTTGCGGTCAATGATGGGGAACCATGTGCTCTGCACCTGCACCATGATTCTGTGCCCCTTCAAAAACGCGTGGTCGTTGCTGTGCAGATCTATCTTGTATTCATTGACCTGATTGGGAACGATGGCCTCGGGCTTCTCGAAGCTGTTACGAAAGCGCCCACGCAACACCTCGTCGGCAATCATAAGCTGGTACCCGCCCAGCTTGGGATCGGGCAGGTAGTTCTCCGGGTATACGTCAATCAACTTGACCACCCAGTCGCCGTCGCTGCCGGTCGTGGAAGCGAACAGGTCGGCAACAATATCGCCGGCAACGGTCACATCCTGGGTGAGCGTGTCGGTCTCCCAGGTGGCTACGTCAGGACGCGATTGGGCAAAGCGCTGGTCCTCGAGCAGCCAGGTTGGCCAGCCTGGCCCGGGATAAGTGGGCGAAACCGGCCGGTGACGGTAGGGAACCGGATGCGCCGGATCAGAAATGTAGCTGTCGAAAACCTCAGCCGAGGATCCGCCGGGCGCATCGAAGGACAGCTTGCCCGATTCGCGAAAATACAAATTGCGCGGTGTGGCCTGGCGGGGAGGCCAGGAATCGTACTGCTTCCATTGGTCGCTGCCGGTTTCAAAGGTCAGGGCCTCGCGCAGCGGCAGTTGGCCCTTACCCTTCAGCCAATAGGCAAACCATGGCGCCTGAACCTTGGCGCGAAAGTGCTCGCCGGTGTTGCTGTCAAAATCAATTGGCCCCAGCGTGCGCCCGGCCCCGTGCGCCCAGCCCCCATGGTTCCATGGGCCCACCACCAGGTAATTCAGGTGTTTCGGGTCGTTCTTCTCAAGTAGTTCATAAATCTTCACCGGGCCATAAAAATCTTCCTGATCCCACCATCCGGCCACGTTGAGGTCGGGCACGGTGGGGTTCTTCAGATAAGGCCAGAAGGCCAGCTTCTTCCAGAAGTCGTCGTAGTTGGGATGCTCAACAAAATCGTTCCAGGTGGGCAGCTTGCCGTGGAAGTAGCGCGCGTTGGCGTTAGAAAGAGCGCCCAGGTCGAGGTACCACTCGTAGGTGTCGTACTTATCGAACTTGAAGGAGAAATTTTCGTGCGTGGTTTCCATCAGCGCGGCGTATTCGAAGCCATAGCTGAGGCGGAAAGCGCCGTTGTGGTGGAAGTCGTCGCCCAGGAATTGATCTTCGGGGGAGGCCTGCTCGGAAACTGCTTTGAGGGCGGGGTGCGGACCGAGCATGGCCATGGTAGTGAGCCAACCGCCATAGGAGATGCCCAGCATGCCAACGCGACCGTTGTTGTCGGGCACATTCTTGAGCAGCCAGGAGATGCTGTCGTAGGTGTCGGTGCTCTCGTCAACCGCTTTCGGGTCACCGGGGTTGCGGGGAGGACGATTCATCACGAACTGACCTTCCGACTTGTAGCGTCCGCGAATGTCCTGCAAGACAAAAATGTAGCCCTCGCGGATCAGGTCGTCGTAACTGTCCAGTAGCCGGCTAAATCCTTTCTTGTCATCAGAAAGGCCGTAAGGCGTGCGCTCCAGGATGAAAGGCAGCGCGCGATGCATCACCTTGGGAACGTAAATTTCCGTGTGCAGGCGAACGCCGTCGCGCATGGGGATCATGGCGTCCATCTTGCGAAAGATGCCGCTGTAGTCCGGCGACTTCTGTGCCGCAGTGGTCAGGGGAAAGAAGAGAAAAACAAAGGCGATGACAAGCAGCGACCCATGAGCCCGCGAGGGTATGGTGGACACTCTCATTTGCTCCATTGAGCTGTCATTGAGAACGCAAAACAATAACACAGGGGCTCAAATGGCAAGCGCAGGGCGTGATGCGGGCCTTGGGGTGTCTTGGTGGCAACCACTGCCTGCCTGTATCATGAGCGGCTCCGCAGTTTCGCACTCAGCTTTAGCAATCGGCGGAGGCGGGACGCCTCCGCGACAGCCAGCGAGACGCCGGCGCTACGGGGAGAATTATGCGTGGACTGAAAGACAAACGCGTCCTCATCACCGGTGGAGCCAGCGGCATCGGCGCGGCCACCGCCGCCCGCTTCCTCGAAGAGGGCGCGAGCGTGGTGGTGCTCGACCGCGACGTCAAAGCCGGAGAGCGCATCCTGGGCGAACTGCCGGGCCTGGCTGGGGTTGTCAACGCCGATGTCGTTCGCCTGGAGCAGGTGAGGGCGGCCTTTGCTAAAGCCATACAGATGATGGGCGCGGTAGACGTGCTCATCAACAATGCCGGCATCAGCATTCGCCACAACTTTCTCGAGATTACGGCCGAGGAGTGGGACAAGGTACTGGCCGTGAACCTGACCGGCGTTTTTTACGTGGCCCAGACCGCGGCCCGGCACATGATGGAAAAGGGAAGCGGCGTGATTCTGCAAACGGCCTCCACCAATGGCATGATGGGGTATCCCTACTACGCCGATTACAACGCCACCAAGGCAGGCGTGATTGAGCTAACCAGGAGCATGGCGCTGGAATTGGCACCGAAGGTGAGAGTCAATGCGATAGCGCCCGGCTACGTGCTCACGCCCATGCAGCGCGCCGAATACACAGACGAGATGCTGGCGGAAGTGAACCGCAAGATTCCTATGCGGCGGCACGCCAAGCCGGAGGAGATTGCCGCGCTATTCGCTTATTTGGCCTCGGAGGACGCCGCTTACGCCACAGGCCACGTCTATGTCATGGATGGCGCCGAAACCGCGGGCGGGCTGGCCAGCCGCTAGCGAAATTGTTTCGGAAGGGCTGAGCTTCAGCTCAGCCGCAAGTACGCTAATAGTGATCGGGCTTTAGAACATCCCTCAGCGGCTAAAGCCGCTTTTTTCTTTCGGGCAATTACGGCTGGGCTGAAGCCCAGCCCTTGCGAAAGCAACAGCAAGAGCTTTCGGAAGGGCAACGCCTCAAAACCAGCCGCAACAGGATAAAGCGTGCGTTTCGAAACAGGCCGACGGGGGGACTTTGACTATGGCAAAGCCTAAGGAAAGCCGTGCCGCGCCCGGCCGCCTGCAGGGCAAAGTAGCCCTCATTACCGGCGCGGCCTCGGGCATCGGGCGCGCCAGCGCGCTGCTGTTCGCCCGCGAGGGCGCTGCGGTAGCCGTTGTGGACAGGAACGAAAAGGCCGGGCAAGAGGTAGTGAACGCGATTACCTCCAAGGGTGGCCGGGCTCTCTTCGCCGTCGCGGATGTGACTCGCGCCGCCGACTGCCGGCGCGCGGTCGGGGTCGCGGCCGAAAAATTCGGCGCCCTTCACATCCTCTTCAACAATGCAGGGATTATCCGCCGCGCCTCGGTGCTGGACTTG
>DASYWT010000099.1:0-3712 GCA_035935775.1 Terriglobales bacterium | reverse complement strand
CTGCAGCGAACCAGCCAGGCGCTGCCTTTCATCGAGCCCAGGCTCTATCAAATGCATTCGCTCCGTGGCTTCTGGCTGCTCCTGCTGCCCTGGCGCAACGTTGCTGCCGTGCTCTACGTGCTCAGCGCCCTGGTCATTCTGGGGTTGGCTGTTCTCTGTTGGCGGAAAAGCGACGCGCCTGCTCTGCGCTACGCGAGCTTCCTGATCGCGACTGTACTCGTCGCGCCGCACCTTATGGTCTACGATCTGGTGATTCTGGCGCCTGCGTTCTTGCTCCTGGGAAACTGGACTCTGGAACACGGCCAAGCCCTCGCTGTCCCAGCTCTGCGAGTGTTTCTGTATATTTGCTACGCTTTGCCCCTCCTGGAACCCCTGGCCAAGTTTTCCCATGTACAGTTCTCGGTGGTGGGTTTGGTGGCGTTACAGGGTGTCATCTGGCAGGCAATAATGGAGGACCAGAGCCGCAGCTGGCAGGCCTCCATGGCGGCGACTTAGCCTTCCGTCGGCGGCGCGTCGCCGGCAACAGTTGCAAACTGCGCTCCAGACGCAGAAAATCCTCTTGTGGAGCTGACATCCCAAGCCGTTATGCGAGCCGCCGCTGCCCATGGCCCGTTTTACACCGGTGCCATGGTGCTGCTGGCCCTGGGCGACCCAAGGGAGAAGTTCTGGGGCCAGTTGCTGGCACTGAGCGAAGCCGGCATCAGCCTGCGCGGCATTGATCTGGAGTCGTTTGATGACTCCGCCGCCATGATTAAAGCCGGCGAACCTTTCACTCCCGCAACGGTTTTCTTTCCCATGCACCGCGTGGAGCGCATGGAGTTGGACGTCCACGCGGGTAGTTTGCCCTCCCTCTGCGAGCGCTTTCGGGTCCAGACCGGGCGCGATCCTGTGCGCCTTTTCGGAGATGTCGCCGCCACTCCGGGGGACCGGGAGTGAAATTCACTCAATTTTTCTACGTTCCCAACCAGCTCACTTTGCTGCGCATGGTTTTTCTGCCCCTGATCGTGCTCAGCCTGCTGGGCGGGCACAATGAGTGGGCCCTCGGGCTGTTTGTGGCAGCCGGAATCACCGATTTCTTTGACGGCCAACTGGCCCGCCGACTGCACCAGCAGACAACTCTGGGCCAGTACCTGGACCCGGTGGCCGACAAGATGCTGCTCAGCACCATGTTCCTGGTGCTTTCTGTGCTGCACCGCATTCCCTGGAAGTTCACGGTAGTGGTATTCGGGCGTGATATTTCCATCCTGATAGTCAGCGCCGTGCTCTACATCACCGCCAATCTCCGCGACTTTCGCCCCAGTGTGTTCGGCAAAGCCAACACCACCTCGCAGGTGCTGGCCGTCTTTCTCGTCTTGTTGCTGCCCGTTTATCAGGCAGAGTGGATCTACATTGCGCGCTTCATCGCCTTGTGGGCAACTTTCGTTTTCACGATCATCTCCGGCGTGCACTACGCATTCTTGGGCGCGCAGCGACTGCATAAGGCCCAACAGCACTCTTCTGTCGGCGGCTAGTTCACAAACAACACGCTATCGGAGCGAGCCAGGCTCCGGCCCCTGGGCGTCCACCCATTTGACCCCCTTTTGCGCGCCCACCTAAAATCAAATTTCGCCCAGGACTTCGGACCGCAACTTTGGCCTCGCGCCTCTTCAATACGCTTTCCGGCAGGGTTGAGGAGTTCATCCCCCTCGAAGACCGGAGTGTGCGCATGTACGCCTGCGGGCCAACTGTCTACGATTACGGTCACATTGGTAATTTCCGCACCTTCGTTGCCGTGGATGTGCTGCACCGATTCCTGCGCCAGGACGGCTACCATTTGCGCCACGTCATGAATATTACCGACGTGGACGACAAAATCATCCGCAACTCCGCCAAGGCCGGGGTGAGTGTTCGCGACTACACCAGGAAATATGAGCAGGCCTTCCTGGAAGACATCGAGACCCTCAGCATTGAACGCCCGGAACTGGTGCGCGCCACCGACAACATTCCGGAGATGGCGCGCTTCATCGCGCAACTGGAGAAGAAGGGCTACGCCTACCGCACCGACGACGGCTCCTACTACTTCCGCATCGCCAAGTTTCCCGGCTACGGAAAGCTTTCCAAGAAAGACTTTTCCGGCATTGCGGTCGGCGCGCGGGTGGATGTGGATGAGTACGACAAGGACAACGCTCGCGACTTCGCCCTGTGGAAGGCGCCCAAACCGGGTGAAGCTTTCTGGGACACGGAAATCGGTCCTGGCCGTCCCGGCTGGCATATTGAGTGCTCCGTGATGTCCACCATGCTGCTGGGGCCAACTTTCGACCTGCACGCTGGAGGCGAGGATCTGGTGTTTCCGCACCATGAAAATGAGATTGCGCAATCGGAGGCGGAAACCGGCCAGCCCTTCGTGCGCTATTGGTTTCACGTGCGCTTCCTGCTGGTCGAGGGAGAGAAGATGTCTAAGAGCTTGGGCAACTTCTACACCCTGCGCGACCTGGTGCTGAAAGGCCACAAGCCCTCTTCCATCCGCTTCCTGCTCGCCTCCGGGCATTACCGCACCCAGCTGAACTTCACCTTCGATGCGCTGAAGCAAGCGGCGAACTCGGTGGAGCGTTTGCGCAACTTCGAGGCACGCCTGAAAACCGAACGCTTGCCTCAGAGTGCGGAGGGGGCAATCGGCAAGTTGGCGCGCGAAACCATGGACAAGATGCGCGCCGGACTGGAGGACGACCTGAATACGCCGCAGGCACTGGGTGCGTTGTTCGAGATGGTGCGGCAGGCCAATGCGGCGGCGGATGCCGGGCAAGTAACCAGCGGCGACATTCCGCCTCTGCAACAGGCGCTGCGGCAGTTTGAAGACATCTTCGCCGTGCTGCGTGACGACGACGCTCCCAGGATGCGCCGCATCCTCGACTGGGCGAAAGCTGAAGGCAAGCTGCAGCACGCCGCCCAAGAACTGGTAGACATTGCCGGCTCCAACGGCCTACCCGACGAACAAGTTGACGTCCTGGTAGCCGAACATGAGCGGGCTCGCAAGGCCCGGGACTTCGCCAAGTCCGACGCCATCCGCGCCCAACTGGCGCAAGGCGGAATTGTGGTCGAAAACACCAAGCAAGGCGTGCGCTGGAAGAGAAAGTAAGCACGCTGCTTGGGCGTCCTGCAAGCTCTTTCCTATGTGTGCAGAAGTTTGCAACCAGCCTTGCAATCCTGCCGGTAGTTAATGACAGGCCATGCCGATGCACATATTTACGGAACATCGCTTGGCAGCTTGCGTGCTTCCCTCGAAATGCACTCCCCCCTGTTTTTGCTCCGCTAGACATTCGTGGAGGAGTTTGTGGGCCCAAGGACTGTACGTCGTGTGCTAGTGCTGGGT
This sequence comes from Terriglobales bacterium, assembly GCA_035935775.1. Taxonomy (GTDB): domain Bacteria; phylum Acidobacteriota; class Terriglobia; order Terriglobales; family Acidobacteriaceae; genus JAICWP01. The sequence continues at coordinate 363 of DASYWT010000099.1, read as the reverse complement.
ACTTTGGTAATACTAGTGGGTTGTGGGGGAGGGAATCAGAGCCCTTCCAATTCAGGAACGCCAGCGCCCGCCGCACCTATTCTCACCTCCATAACAGTCAGTCCACCCAGCGTGCAGATCAGCAACGGCGGCAACCAGCAATTTACTGCCACCGGGAAATACAGTGACGGCAGCAACAAGAACTTGACCAACTCCGTTACCTGGAACTCTTCCGTCATCACGGTTGCCAGCATCAGCGGTACCGGAGTGGCATGGGCTAGCCAGCCTGGAAGCACTTCCATCCTGGCCAGCGATGGCTCAATTCACGCTTCCGCAACCCTGACCGTCACTGCCGCGCCCCTGATCTCCATTTCCATTACTCCT
>DASYWT010000098.1:0-3617 GCA_035935775.1 Terriglobales bacterium | reverse complement strand
CATATATAGGCGAGTGCACTGAGTTAAGCGGCACGCCTGAGGTGCGGAACCAGTCCGCGATCTCCCGCACATGCTGCTTGCGGTTGGCATAGTCCAGGTGCTGGCGGGCGGCGAAGATCTCAATGGCCTGCGCCCCGCCGCGCGCCAGGCCGTCCAGCAGGCCTGGGTGCAGCCGCTGCTTCACGTACACGTAAGTGGACATTGCATGTTGCATGTGTTGTGGCTCTGCTTAATGTCCCGTTTTCAACGCCGCATTGTTATTCATTACGGCAAATTAACGATTGAAGAATGGAGAATGACGAATCAAAACCACACCTGCCAGCCGTTCTGCATTCTTCATTCGTAATTCTTCATTCCCCAATTTCACGGCCCCAGCGCACCTGCGACCTGCCTTTCAATCGTCAATCGAAAATCAGCAATCGTCAATTCTAATAGCCGATCGCCTTCCCGCTCACGTTGCGCTCGTCCGTGGCCCCCAGGCGCTCGCCGCTCTGAGGATCAATCTCGATGCACTCGCCGTCGCTCCAGTAACCCTCCACCATGACTTTGTGCCCCATCTCCTGCAAGAGCTTGATGGTGTCCGGGGAGAAGCCCCTTTCCAGAAACACGGTGTCGGGCAGCCACTGGTGATGGAAGCGCGGCGCATTCACCGCCTCCTGGATGTTCATGCCGTAATCCACCACGCCCATCAGGATGTTGGCCACGGTGGTAATGATGCGAGGGCCGCCCGGCGATCCCAGCACCAGAAACAGCCTGCCGTTCCTGAGGACGATGGTGGGCGTCATCGCTGAAAGGGGCCGCTTCTCCGGCCCGATGGCGTTGTTCGGGCTCTGGATCAGCCCGAACATGTTAGGCACCCCAGGCTTGGAGGTGAAATCGTCCATCTCGTCGTTAAGCAGGAATCCCAGCCCGGGCACAGTGACGCGCGATCCGAACAGGTCATTCAGCGTAGTGGTGACGGCGACCGCGTTGCCTTCCGAATCCACCACCGAGTAGTGCGTGGTGTGCTCCGGTTCGCGCACCGCGAGAGGTTGCGGATGCAATTCGGCGTAGCGTTCCAGGGCGGTGAACTCCGGTGGACGCTTCAACTGGTGGCTGTCGCTGGCGTGGTGCGGGTCGAGCGATGCCCGCCACGCTTCGCCATATCTTTTGTCCACCAATTGAGCCACGGGAATGTTGGCGAAATCGGGATCGCCGAGAAACTCGGCGCGATCGAAAAAGGCCCGCCGGTAGGCTTCCACCGTCAGGTGAACGGACTCAGCGGAATGGCTGCCCAGCGTGCCCAGGTCATAGCCTTCCAGGATGTTCAGCGCCTCCACCAGCGCGATCCCGCCGGATGACGGCGGTGGTGCGCTTATGATCTGGTAGCCGCGATACGTGCCCCGAATCGGACCGCGCTCCTTAACCTGATAGTTGGCCAGGTCTTGTGCCGTGATCAGCCCGCCGCCCTGCTCCACCGCCGCCGCAATCTGCCGCGCCATTTCGCCGTGGTAGAAGTCGTCGGGATTGGCGGCAATCTTCTCCAAAGTGGTGGCCAGTTCGGGCTGGCGGAAGATTTCGCCGGTCTGGTAGTACTTGCCGTCACGCTGGAAAATCTGGCGCGAAGCTGGAAACTTAGCCAGTTCCGGGTCGCGCATTTCGTCGGCTTCAGCCCAGCTCAGGGCGAAGCCGTCCCGCGCCAGACGGATGGCCGGCGCCATTACCTGGGCCAGAGTCAGCTTGCCGTACTTCTTTTCCGCGTACACCATGCCGGCAACCGACCCGGGCACGCCGATGGCCTTGTAGCCGATAGTGCTCGCGCCGGGAATGATGTTGCCCTGCGCGTCCAGGTACATGTCGCGTGTGGCCCCAGCTGGCGCTTTTTCGCGGTAGTCAATAAAGTGTGCGGCGCCATCGCCCATGCGCACCAGCATGAAGCCGCCGCCGCCAATGTTGCCTGCCTGGGGATGCACTACTGCCAGGGCGAAGCCCGTGGCCACGGCTGCGTCCACCGCATTGCCGCCCTGGCGAAGCACGTCCACGCCGGCCTGCGAAGCCAGTCCTTGCACGCTGACCACCATGGCGTGGGGCGCGTGCACCGGCTGCATGGCCGCGGCAGCGGGTCGGGGCACAATGGTGGCCACCAGCGCCAGAAGCACTGCCAGCAATATCTTGAGGTGGAATCTCATGGGTGCGGGAGGCGGACCTTTGAGGCTAGCGTAGGGTCAGCTTACGAGTCAAATAATTGACGATTGGAGATTTACGATTGACGATTTAAAAAGATGCCTGCCTCCTGCTTCGGAGATGATTCAGTAGCGTAACGGGTTTTATTCGGCAATCTTCAATCGCCAATCGTCAATTGGTTTTTTCAATCGTCAATCTTCATTCATCATTCGTCAATTATCAGGCTTCTTGCCGCGCCTCGCCCAGTGTGACCCGCACCTGCATGCGCCGCTGTCCGCGGTAAATGGTGACCGTTACGGTGTCGCCCGCTCGGTGTTTGTTCATGACGTCGGCCAGGTCCTGCTGGTCCTGCACCGGCTGGCCGTCAATCGCCACGATGAGGTCGCCACCCAGCATGATGGGGGCGTTGCCTAAGTATGCTCGCTGCGTGCCGCCGCGCAGGCCGGCGCGGTCAGCGGCCCCGCTGGAAATTACCTGCACGATGAGCACGCCATAATCAGCCGGCAATCCCATTTGCGCCGCCAATTCAGGGCCGATGGGAAGGCTGCGAATGCCCAGCGACGGCCGGCGCACGGTGCCCAGAGTGACCAGGTCATTCAGCACCGCCTTGGCGGTATTGATTGGAATGGCAAAGCCGATGCCCGCGCTCTGGCCCACGCTGCTGGCAATCATGGTGTTGATGCCGATCACGTTGCCGTGCGAATCGAGAAGCGGACCGCCCGAGTTTCCAGGATTGATGGGCGCGTCCGTCTGGATGGCTTTATCTATGGTGGTGCCCTCGGGCTCGCGCACGGAACGAATGGAGCTGACAATGCCGTCGGTCATGGTGCCATTCAGGCCGAAGGGGTTGCCGATGGCGTACACCCGCTGCCCGACCTGCAGATTGGAGGAGTCGCCCAGCACCGCCGGTACCAGCTCGGGAGCTGTAATCTGCACCACGGCGAGGTCGTGGGATGGATCGGTGCCCACCACATCCGCTTTGTAGCGTTTGCGATTGTGCATGGTCACGTAGATCTCGCCGTTGCGGCCGCTCTGCACCGCCTGCGCAATGACGTGGAAGTTGGTCAGGATGTGCCCCTGGCGGTCAATGACAAATCCCGATCCCTGCCCCTCGGAAGGGACGATGCCGTAGAAGAAGTCCCAGGTGAGGGTCCGGGAGGTGATATTGACAACGGCCGGGATGTTGCGCCGGTACACCATGATGTTGTTCTGTTCGATCGAATCCACGGTCTCCGGGCCGGCCGCTTCGGTGATCTCCACGTGGCCGGGACGGCTCACCCAGCTCGCTTCCTGCAGTGGCCCGCGCCGCGCCGTGGTGAAGTAGTAGAAGACGGCGGCAAAAATGATTGCCAAGACGAGCAGTCGTAACAGTCGCATGTGCGCTTCCTGTGCGCAGCTATTTGAGTGGCTGTCTACATCCGTAGCGCCGCCGTCCCGGCGGCTATGGATGCGAG
>DASYWT010000097.1:0-13436 GCA_035935775.1 Terriglobales bacterium | reverse complement strand
GGGCGGCGGCGGACAGCCAGGAAAATCCAGGCGAAATGTGTTGCCGATATATTGCAGGTCCTTAATGCCGATCTTGCTGGTGAAGAAGCCGTCGCAAGTCATTTTGCGCAACAGGGCAAAAAAGTTTACGCCCTGGCTCAGGCGCGGATCCTTCACCCCATTTTCGCGGTAAGCGATGAGGTCAAGAATCTCCTTCTGCTGTGCCGGAGCGCAGTCCAGCAAAAGCTTGCCATAGCGGTCGGTGCAGGTCGAGTCCAGCCACATCAGCCCGCCGCCCAGGGTCAACTGGTAATCGGTGTTCTCGCTGGTGAGCAGATCAATGAATTCGGGCGCGCCGGCCTCGATGGCGCCGCCGGAATGCTCATCGGGCGGGATGATGGTTTGGCAGAGATAGCACAAAGTCGCGTACTGGTGCGCGGTGAAGAACTTGGGCTGGTACGCGCCGGAAGCCGCCTTTTCCTGCTGCACCATGCGGTGCGCATATTCCGCCGCCTGCGCCGGAATTACTTTGAGCACCGAGCCGGCGACCACGCCCGCGCCCAGAGTCTTCAGAATGTCGCGTCGAGAAATGGAGTTCGACATAGTTCCCTCAGCCGTGTTCCCTGCTGTCTGTCATCCCGAGCGAGCGCGACCGAGCGCATGTGAGGAAGCGCAAGTCGAGGGACCTTGTGTTTTCCATCAACAACCTATCGGTTTCCCTTCTTCACCCGCGGGAGGCTGCCCTGAGCGTGCCGAAGGGGTCGCCCGCCCTGCAAGGCCAGTCAAAAGCCTCAAATGTTCCCCTTTTTGGCCTCGCTCAGCAAATACTCCGAGGCGCGCCAGCAAAGCGCCATGATCGTCAGCGTCGGATTCTTATCGGCATTGCTGACGAAACTGGCGGCATCGGTCACGAACAGATTCTTGACCTCATGCGCCTGACAGTAGCCGTTCAGCGCAGACTTGCGCGGGTCTGATCCCATGCGCACTACGCCCAGCTCGTGGATGATTTCTCCGCCGCTGGAAATGTGGCTCTCCGGCAGGCGCGATTCTACGTATGTGCCGCCGGCCGCCTCCACAATTTGGCGAAACGTGTTCTGCATGTCTTGCGCCATGGCCAGCTCGTTGTCGCTCCATTTCCAATGGAAGCGCAGCACCGGGATGCCCCACTCATCCACCTGATTCGGGTCAATCTCGCAGAAGCAGTCGGGGTTGGGAATCATCTCGCCGCGCCCCGCGAAACCGATCGTGGTGCCGTAGCTGTCGCGGCATTTTTTCTTCAAAGCAGCTCCGTAACTCTCAACCTGGTCGCACACATCGTCGAATTCCGCCACGGAAGGCATAAACCGGCCGCCGCCGAACTCGATGTGGTAGCCGCGCAGGAATTCATTCTTGCGGTCGTACTTCCACCACGGCATGTACAGGTGCATCCCCCCCACGCCGTCATGATTGTGGGGCGGAATTTTGGCCAGCTGCGGGAAATAACCGGCGCCATTGCTGCCGACGGTATCGGTAAGGTAGCGCCCGACCACCCCCGAGCCATTGGCCAGGCCATCGGGAAATAGCGGCGAACGCGAATTGAGAAGCAGACGCGCCGATTCGCAAGCGCTTGCCCCCAGCACCACGGTGCGGGCGCGCACCTGCTGCTCCGTGCGCGTTTTCTTGTCAATGTAGGAAACCGCCTCCACCCTGCCCGATTTGCCCACAATTAGTTCGCGGGCCATGGCATTGGTGATCAGAGTCAGGCGGCCGGTCTTCTGCGCCGGCGGAATCATCACCTGGCTGGAGCTGAAGTTTGAGGCGGGAATACAACCGCGTCCGCACTGCCCGCAATAGTGGCAGGCGGGGCGGCCGTTGTGCTCCTGGGTGATGATGGCCAGCCGGGATGGAACGCAGGTTACGCCGATTTTGTCGCAGGCCCGCTTAATAAATATTTCCGTGCAGCGAGGCTTGGGCGGCGGCAGGAATACCCCGTCGGGAGCGCTGGGAATGTTCTCCTTCGTGCCGAAGACGCCGATGTAGGACTCGACCTTGTCGTAATAAGGCGCCACCTCTTCGTAGCTGATGGGCCAGTCGTCGCCCATGCCGTCGTGGGAACGGGCTTTGAAGTCCACGGGCGCATAGCGCAGCGCGATGCGGCCCCAGTGGTTGGTGCGTCCGCCCACGATGCGCGAGCGGAACCAGTAGAAGGTGGAACCGGGAGCGCTGGTATAGGGCTCGCCTTCAATGCTCCAGAAGCCGTTGGGGGCCAGAAATTCATCGTCCACCGATTCCATGCCTTCGCGGTGCTTGCCGCCCACGCCCTCCCCGCGGTGCGGCAGGCCGTAAGGCCACATGTGCTCTTTGAAGTCGCGGGCGGGGACCAAAGGCGGCCCGGCTTCCAGCATGACCACGCTGAGGCCGCCTTCGGTGAGAATCTTCGCAGCGGTACCGCCGGCGGCGCCGGAACCGATGATGCAAACGTCATAAACCTTGGGCGAGCGAATTACCTGCAGCATGAAGCGACCCTGACCATTTTTGGTGCCACGACTCTCTTTTATTTGTCATCCCGAGCGAACGGGACCAAGCGCAGCGCGGGAGCGTGAGTCGAGGGGACCTTGCGTTTCCGTTGTTTCCAATACCTTTTTTATTTCCGTCTCAGCTATAAGTACTTCACCAACTCATTCACCACCTTCTGCACGCCGTCATAGGGATCGTAGGTGTTGGGCCCCTCAAACTCGACCGAGTAAACGCCGTGGAAGTTCGCCTTCTTCGAAATTTCCACGCACTTGGGGAAATCAAACTTGGTTTCCTTTCCGGAGGCATCGAATTCGTAGCCCTTGGCGTGGCATACGTCGAAGGCCCAGGGAAACAGCAGCGTCAACCCGCGCTCGCGTGTGGCTTCGTCGGGGAAGTTGCCAAAATCGGGAAGAGCCCCCACCCGATGATGCCCGACCATTTTGAAGAGGTTGACCAGCACCTCGGGATGGGTGGAACCGATCTCGTCGTGGTTTTCGATGATAACCTTGATCCCCTTCATGTGTCCGTAGGTGCCGACCTTGGTATACGAATCGGCTGTGGGCGAAAGATTACTAGGGTGCATTTTTCCGGGATCGCAACGCACTGACTGGCAGCCCAGTTCGCGTCCTACATCAATCCACCGCATTGCGCCCTGGATGGCCCTGTTGCGGACGGCGGCGTTCTGATCGGAAAGCCCGCCCCCGGTCGAGAATTCCTCGATATCCACCGGAATGTTCACCACCCGCGAGTGTGCTTTGGCCAGGCTCGCTTTCAGATCGTTCAGGTAGCCGGGACTGGTGGATTCAAAATGTGGAGCCACGAATTCCATAGTGTGCACATGGTAACGGTCGGCCACCATCTCGGGAAAATTCACCAGTTTGAGCATTTCGCCCGGCAGGTGAAAATCTTTTTCGCGGGTGGAGGAGAAATAGTTGTGAAAGCTCCAACTGGAAACACACACCCGCTCCAGCTTGGAGGAGTTATTGGCTCCGCTCCCGTTCTGCTTGGCAAACAGCACCCCGCCGGCGCCGGTCGTAACCGCGGCCGCAGCCAGGCCCTTGCCGACTCGGGTGAGAAATTCTCTGCGTTTCGTATGCGCCTCCTAAAATGCAATCTCAAAACCGCATATTGCGGAGGTCGTCGTAACTGATCTTGATAGCGTCGAAGGGCGAGCCCTGGGTGTAGTCCTGCTCCACATAATAGTGCTGCACCCCGCCCTTTTCGGCGTGCGCGAAGACGCGCTTGAAATCCACCACGCCACGGCCGACGGGCGCGAACTGCGCGTTCTCGGTCACATATACCGGATGCGCCAGCTTGGCGGGCCGGTCCTTCACGTGGAGCATGGGAAATCGCCCGGGGTATTCATTGAAATACTTCAGCGGGTCCTGCCCGGCCGCGGTAATCCAATACAAATCCATCTCCAGCTTGACCAGGCCGGCATCGGTTTCCTTCAGCAGCAGGTCGTAAGGCACCTGGCCGTCGGTGGGCTTGAATTCGAAATCGTGGTTGTGGTGGGCGAACTGCAGCCCGGCTTCCTTCACCTTCCTGCCGGTTTCATTGAAGAAGGCGGCAATCTTCTTCCAACTATCGAGCGAGCCCCGGTCTTCCTGGTTGATCCATGGGTTGACGATGTAGTGGTGGCCGATGACGTGCGCCGCCTCGATCACCTGTGGCAATTTGGCGCGCAGGTCCTCGATGGGGATATGGGCGGAAGGAGCCACCATGTGATTGCGCTCCAGCACTGCCCGCACCTGCTGCGGCGTGCGCTTGAAGTAGCCCGCAAACTCGGCTTCCTTATAACCGGTGGCCGCGACCTTGGCGATGGTGCCGTCGAAGTCCTTGGCCATCTGGTCGCGCACGGTGTAAAGCTGCAGGCCGATGGCGCCGAGCTTGTGCTCATCAGCGGCCAGCACCGGCAGGCGGCTCAAGAGTACAGCGGCGGAGGCTGCTCCCAGGAATTCCCGGCGGTTCATCATGCCTAAATTTCTCCTCGTTTCATCTGCTCGACCGCATAGTGGCAGGCGCGAGCGGTGAGCGCCATATAGGTGATGGAAGGATTCACGCACGACGACGAAGCCATGCAAGCCCCATCTGTAACGAACAGGTTCTTGATGTCGTGCGCCTGGTTATAAGCATTGAGAACGGAAGTCTTGGAATCGCGCCCCATGCGCGCCGTGCCCATTTCGTGAATGGCCAGGCCGGGAGCATCCTCTTCGACGAAAGTTTGAATATCGCGGGCGCCGGCAGCCGCCAGCATCTCCGCCGCGGCTATCGCGGCATCCTGCAATAATGCCTTCTCGTTGGGGCCGTAGGCGCAACTGATTTTCAAGATCGGAACGCCCCAGGCGTCCGTGCGCGAACGATCCAGCTCGACGTAATTTTCATGCCGGGGCAGGCATTCACAGAAGCTACCCATGCCGAAGTGCCAAGGGCCGGGATTCTTCAAGGAACGCTTGAACTTGACGCCGAAACCGGCCAAATCCACGCCGCGTTCCCAGTCGGAGCGGCCGGCGTCACCCTGGTAGCCGTAGCCGCGCAGGAATTGCGACTTGCCCTTCACGTTGCGGAAGCGTGGTATGTAGATGCCGTTGGGCCGGTCGCCCACGTCAATCATGCCCTCGTAGCCGGGAATCATGCCGGAAGCTCCGCTGCCGGTCGCATGGTCCATCAGGTTGTGCCCCAGTTCCCCGCTGGAATTCGCCAGGCCGTTGGGATACTGCGGGGTGGAGGAGTTCAGCAGGATGCGGGCCGATTCCAGCGTGGAAGCGCAGAGGAAAATGATTTTGGCCCGGTATTCGGTAGCCTGTCGGCTTTGCGCATCTATCACACGCACGCCCGTCACCCGGCGCGTGTGGTCGTCATAGCTGAGACTGTGAACGATGCTGTAGGGCCGCAGGGTGACCTTTCCGGTTGCCAGCGCCACCGGCAAGGTGGCGTTCAGGCTGCTGAAGTAGGCGCGCGACATGCAGCCACGGTGGCATTCGCCGCAATAGTGGCAGGCCATGCGCCCATTGTGTGGCCGGGTGAGGACGGCGCAGCGTCCGATGGTCATCATGCGCTCGCCCGGCCAGTGCTGGGCGATGGCATCCCTTACCGCCACCTCGGCGCAATTCATCTGCATGGCGGGCAGGAAATGGCCGTCAGGCAACTGCGGCAATCCTTCCGCCTGCCCGCTGATGCCGGCAAAATCTTCCACGTAGTCGTACCAGGGAGCGATGTCGGTGTAACGGATCGGCCAGTCTACGCCGACGCCTTCGCGGGCGTTCGCCTCAAAGTCCAGATCGCTCCAGCGATAGGTCTGCCGTCCCCACATGATGGAGCGCCCGCCCACATGGCGGCCGCGGATGAACATGAAGGGTTTGTCCGGGGGTGTGGTGTAGGGATTTTCCAGGTCGTTGACGAAAAACTTGGCCGCCCACTCGTCGCAGGCGTAGCAGGTTCGCTGGATGGGCTGGGTTTTCAGTTCCTGGCGGCGATCGCGCAAGCCCCGAAACTTCACGCCCCAGGCGGGCACGTGTTCGCAATAGTCCTTGGCCGGGTCAATGGAACGCCCGGCTTCCAGCACCAGCGTGTTGAGGCCCTTCTGGCCCAGTTCCTTGGCCGCCCAGCCACCGGTCATGCCCGAACCGACCACAATGGCGTCGTAGGTGTTAGCTGGCATTCGTCTTTCCTGATTGGGTGAGAGAAACGCAGGGCTGGTAGGGACCCATGTGAACCGGCGGCCGCCCCAATTCCTGGGTCCAGCCGATTTCGGAGGTGTAATAGCCGATCAGGGTAAGGCGTTTCATCATGTAGAAGAAATTGCGCTCCACCGGGGTTTCAGTCTCGCGATGGACGGGGCTGGCGTGGTGCCGGCCGCGTACGTTCGCCTCGCGCAGTTCGGTTAGTTCTTCGTCCAGGGCGGTCAGCAGTTCCGTTTGCTGCTGCGGGTCGCACTCGACAAATTCTTTGCCGAACATTTTGCTGCTGCGATCATCAACGTCGGCCAGCCCCTGCAGAAAGCGCTGGCAGTTCGCCGGCGAGCACCAGTCTGTCAGAATCAGGTCAATAAATTCGTTCACCCGGGCTCCCTTGGCTCCGGGCGTATCGGTGGCCGGGATAATCATCTCGGCGATGGCGCTAACCGTGGCGTCCTGGTGCGGATTCAGGGTGCGGAGCGCGGCGGTGGGGCCGAGTTGTTGATGGATTTCGCGGCCTAGCGCCAACAGGTTCTCGGAATAAAGAGCGGGGAGGGCGGCGGCGCCGGCTATCAGCTTGAGTGCATCGCGTCGTTTCATGAATCGGAGGCGAGCCGAGGGCCCTTATCTCTGAAAGGCCGAAGCGAGCGCGGCCAGCCGATCCGAGCCGGGAGACCTCGGCGAGCTGTGGGCGCAAGATACTCCCCCGAAGCGGACAAAGTCAAATTCCCGGGTTTCACTTCTTTACGTTTTGCTTCGGCTGGCGCCGGGAAATGGCTCGTGCCACGACCTGATAGCCAGATCCCGCGCTGCCCGCAGCGTCGCCAGCGGCTCGCCCTGGGGAAGAAATTCCATGGCCATGTAGCCGCCATACTGGAGCTGCGCCAGCTTGCGAAACACGTTCCCGTAGTTGATCTCTCCGGTTCCTGGCTGGTGACGGCCCGGCACATCGGCCACGTGAACCAGTCCCAGATGGGCAAAATTCCTTTCCAGGGTCGCCAGCAGGTTCCCCTCCGCGATCTGTTCGTGATACAGGTCGTAAAGGAAACGCACGTTGGAGCGGTTGACGCTGCGAACAATTTCGAACCCTTCGCGCGAAGAAGTCAGGTAATACTTTGGGTTCTCCTCCGGATCAATGTTTTCCAGCAGCAGGGAGACGCCGTGAGGAGCTGCCATGTCAGCCGCCCGCTGCAGCCCTTCGATGCAGCTCTGATGCTGCGCTTCCCTGCTCAGCCCGGGTGCCACATTGCCGGAGAGCACGATCAGGCTGCGGCATTCCAGCTTTTCCATAAGCGGCAGCATTTTGCCCAATTCGTCGAGGAATTTCGAGCGCCCCGCGGGGTCGGCAATTCCGGTGGCCAGGCCGGCGGTCGCGTCAACGGTGATTCCCAGCGAGCGCCTGACGGCAGCGGCGCGCGTGAAGTCCGCCGGCTGCCAGTTCCTGAATTCATCCACCAGTTCCACCGCGCGATAGCCGGCTTCGGCTACTTTCTCCAGGCGCTGCTCGAAAGGCAGCTTCCGGAATACGGTCCACAGCATCACCGAGAGCCTGGGAACTGCCTGCTCATTGGGTGTGGCGCCGGCTTCGAACCGGCTCACGGCGGGCGCCAGGGAGGCGGCGAAAACCGCTTTGGCAGCGGTGCGGGAAAATTCCCGTCGGTTCATCTTTTCCACCTCTTGCTGCTGGCAAAAAGACCCTACCGCCGGAGGGCCGCCCCTCGCAACCGAAAAAGTGCCCAGGAAGCACTTACTTTTTCTTGCGTTCCGAGTATCATGGCGGGCTCTGAAAAATCCAGGCGCGGCGGTTCACTCGGAGCAACGCTCTCAGCGCCCGGGCTTTTGTTTGCTTTCGATTCTTATCTCGCAGAAGGTTCTTATGCTGAAACGGCTGACTATTTGTATTTTCCTGCTGGCGTTTCTCTCCGCGGTCGCCTTGGCCGCCGAGTCCGATGACCAGAATGTATGCACGGGCAATCCCAACCAGTGGCGCCAACTTTACAACGGCAAGGATCTGAAGGGCTGGAAGCATGTGGGTCCGGGCTACATGACGGTGGAGAAAGATGGCCTGATCCACACTCACGGCGGCATGGGTCTGCTTTACTGGACCGGAGGCAAAATCGGCAACTGCATTCTGCATACCGTGTGGCGCATGCGCGACGAAAACGACAATTCCGGCGTCTTCATCCGCATTCCCATCCCGCCTACTGAGCCCTGGATGCCGGTGAACTACGGCTATGAGGTGCAGATTGATAACCACCCCGAGCGCTCTAAGCCGTCGGAAGACGAATACCACCAGACCGGCATGCTCTACTCGCTGACCAAGCCCCTGGTGCCGCACGCGTGGAAGCCGGGCCCGGAGTGGAACACCATGGACATCACTTTGGACGGGCCGCGCACCATCGTGGTTCTCAACGGCAAGAAGGTGGTGGACTTTAAGCCTGGCGATCCGGTGCCGGCCAAGAAATTTGATTTTGAGCCGGAGCGCGGGCCGCGGCCCAGCTTCGGCTACTTTGGCCTGCAGAACCACAGCGACAATGATGTGGTGTTTTTTAAAGAAGTAGCCATCAAGCCGCTGAAGTAAGGCGGTGAAATGTCTTTGTGCAGCAATTAGCGGAGGAGAGAGACGTCATGAAAAGTGATTTTTCCCGTCGTCAGTTCCTGCAGTCCAGCGCGGTGGCCGCGGGCGGCTTGCTGGCCGCCAAAACCATTCTGCTGGACCCGGAGCCGCTGGGTGCGCAAACCAAGCCTGTGGCGCCCAGCGACCGCGTGCGCTTCGGCATGGTCGGCATCGGCATGCAAGGTTCGGGCCTGCTGACCAACGCCATCACTTTGCCGGGCGTCGAGTGCGTCGGCGCCGCCGATCTGTATGACGGCCGCCACACCCTGGCCCGGGAGATCACCAACAATCCCAGTCTCCCAGCCTCCCGCCGCTACCACGATCTGCTGGAGCGCAAGGACATTGACTGCATCGTGGCCGCCGTCCCCGATCATTGGCATCGGCGCGTGGTGGTGGATGCCTGCAACGCCGGCAAGGACATCTACTGCGAAAAGCCTATGTCCCACACCATTCCCGACGGCTTCGCCATGGTGGAGGCGGCGCAACGCAACAACCGCATCGTGCAGATCGGCTCTCAGCGCGTCAGCTCCAACCTGGCCGCCAAGGCCCGCGATCTGTACCAGAACGGCGCCATTGGCGACATCGAAATGGTCGAGCTCACGCTGGGCCGCAACGATCCCACCGGAGCCTGGGAGTATCCTCCGCCGCTGGATCTTTCGCTCAAGAACCTGGACTGGGATACCTGGCTGAACGACGCGCCCAAAATTCCCTTCAACCCCTACCACTTTGCGCGCTGGCGCTGCTGGAAGGAATACGGCACGGGCGTGGCCGGCGATCTCATGGTGCACCTGCTCAGCGGCATGATGGTCACTCTCGGCTGGAATGAAGCTCCGCGCTCGGCTCAGGCCCTGGGCGGCATTTTCCGTTTCAATGACGGGCGTAACATGCCTGACTTCCACGTGGTCATGTTCGACTACCACGGCGTTCCGGTGTACGTCCGCCTTGACCTGGGCTGCGAGTCCGAAGAACTGGCGCGCTTCATGGGGCCGAAAGGCATCCTCGACGCCGGCGAGTTCCAGCTCCGGCATCAGTTCCAGCCCGGTATTGATCTTGCGCCCAGCTATTACTCCTCGGGATTCCCGCAAAAAATGCGCGAGGAATACGTCGCCGAGTGGCACGCCAAGAATGATCCGCCGCTGGGCAAGGAGCCGATGTATCCCACCACTGTTTACGCCGGCCACGACTGGGACGACGTGAAGCCGCACCTGTGGAACTTCTTCCAGGCGGTCAAGTCGCGCAAGCCGGTGGTGGAAGATGCGGTGTTCGGCAACCACGCCGCCATCGCCTGCCACATGGCCAACGAAGCCTACTTCCGCAAGAAGACGGTCTATTGGGATGAGGCTGCGAAGAACATCCGGACCTAGGGTCGCTTCGACGAGCAGAGCGGCGGCTGCGGTCGCCGCTCTGGCTTTCGCTGGCTAGAGCGACTCCAGAGGCGCTGTGATCGTAGCGCCCGCGTCTCGCCGGCTGTCCGGCGGGCGTCCCGCCCGCCGTTTAGGGCTGCAGGGACTGTGAATACGCTCTGGCTATCTGGCCCGCGAATTCCGGTAGAGACGTTGCTGGCACGTCTCCGAGACGTAACGAGTTACGTCTCTACTCAGCTCGTTTGTGGCGCGGGCGCCCTTCGGCAGGCTCAGGGCAGGCTCCCGCCCGGCGATGCGCCTTCCGCAGGAAGGCGTCATTCCGAGGCCCTTCAGGGCCGCGGAATCTCGCGGGCAGCTCTACCCGATCTCACCCGGGCTAATATTTCGGTAGAGACGTTGCTCGCAACGTCTCACCGCGCGAAGCAACAAATTCGCCGCCGGACGGGAGTATGAATTGGATCACGATCAATCGTGAACAACGGCGCACCCAGCCCCGAAGGGGCGAAAACAGGACCTGGTGTAAAACATCTCCCCGGTCTGTTTTGTAAACTATGTGCCCGGTCTGTACCAACAGAATTTAGCCCAGGGCGTAAGCCCTGGGTAACGGCCAGCTTTAAAAGCCCAAGCCCCGTAGGGGCGACACCGTCTGAGGGACGCCACCTTGCCCCAACCCAAATACATTCTCGCTCTGGACCAGGGCACCACCTCCAGCCGCGCCATCATCTTCGGCCACGAGGGGCAAATCGTCAGCCTGGCGCAGCAGGAGTTCGAGCAAATCTACCCCGCTCCGGGCGAAGTGGAGCACGATCCGGAGGCGATCTGGAATTCCCAACTGGCGGTAGCCCGCGAGGCGCTGCAGCGAGCCAATATCTCAGCTCGCGAACTGGCGGCCATCGGCATAACCAACCAGCGCGAAACCAGCATCCTGTGGGAGCGCGCCACCGGCCGTCCCGTCGCCAATGCCATCGTCTGGCAAAGCCGTGTAAGCGCCCCCATCTGCGACCGCCTGAAGGCGGAAGGCCTGGAGAAAACTTTTCGCGAGCGCACCGGCCTGGTCTTGGATGCTTACTTCTCCGGCACCAAGATCAAGCACCTCCTGGACACCACTCCCGGCTTGCGCGCCCGCGCCGAACGGGGCGAGGTCCTGTTCGGCACCGTAGACAGCTCTTTGCTATGGCGTCTGACCGGGGGTCGTCTCCACGCCTCCGACGTGAGCAACGCCAGCCGCACCCTGCTGTTCAACATCCACAAACTCGACTGGGATGACGATCTGCTGAGGATTCTCGGCTTGCCCCGCTGCATGTTACCGCAGGTGCTTTCCAGCAGCGAGATTTATGGCGAGACGGACGCCGCTCTGCTGGGCGCGCCCGTCCCCATCGCCGGCCTGGCCGGCGACCAGCAGGCCGCGCTCTTTGGCCAGGCATGTTTCCGGCCGGGAACGGCCAAAAACACCTACGGCACCGGCTGTTTCGCACTCCTCAACACGGGAGCCCGGCCGGTTTTCTCAGAAAAAGGGCTGCTGACATCTGTCGCTTGGAAGATCGGCGGCGAGGTCGCCTACTGTCTGGAAGGCGCCGTCTTCATTGCCGGAGCAGTGGTGCAGTGGCTGCGCGACGGCCTGCGCATCATCGCGAACTCCCGCGATGTCGAAGCCCTTGCTGCTTCCGTGCCCGACTCCGCCGGCATCTTCTTTGTGCCCGCCTTCGTTGGTTTGGGCGCCCCTTACTGGGACCCCTACGCGCGCGGCACCATCATCGGAATCACTCGCGATACGACCCAGGCTCACATCGCGCGCGCGGCGCTGGAATCCATCGCCTACCAGACCTGCGACGTGTTGCGCCTCATGCAGCAGGAAGCGGGTTTGCGACTGCCCCACCTGAAGGTGGACGGTGGCGCCGCCGCGAATGGACTGCTGATGCAATTCCAGGCCGACCTTCTAGGCGTACCCGTGCGACGGCCTGCCGTGCTGGAAACCACCGCCTTGGGCGCGGCTTACCTGGCAGGGCTGGCCACCGGATACTGGACTGACCGGGAAGAAATTGCCGCCCATTGGTCGTTGGAACGCGAATTTGCTCCCGCCATGTCTTCCTCCAACCGTCAGCGTCTTTTCCGCCGCTGGGAGCAGGCGGTATCCCGCGCACGCACCTGGACTGAACTGTAAAGATTTGATCTTCGCCGCCGCCTGCATCTCCTGGCCGGCGGTATGTCCTTCCCACATCCCTGGGCGCGAATTGGAATCGGCTCAGAAATTCTGTTAGGATGCTTCGCATTGTCACCGTTGGTGACACTGTTCCCCACTCACGCGGTTTGAAGCAAGTAACCCTGCAGGAATGACTATGCGCGCTGGTGCGAAACTTGCACACCCGGAGTGGGCGAGAAAGATTCAGGAGCTGCGACACAAACTCGAGCTCAGCCAGACCACATTCGCCGAATTGCTGCTGGTTTCGGCTATGGCGGTTTCGCGATGGGAACGGGGCATCAATGAGCCTCCCGGCGAAGCCTACATTGCCCTGGGCAAGCTGGCGGGTTCGCCGGCCTGCTGGTACTTCTGGGAGCGAACCGGGCTGAAAAAATCCGATCTGGAAAAGGCTTTAGGACGGAACCCATCCTGAGGAATTGCACCTGCCCTGACCTCTGTTTGAGTTGGCCCATTCCGCTTAATTCAGGCGGCAACGTCCCGCACGCGCTCCGGCCTGGCGGAATCCTGGAAGCGAACCACAACTCGAGCGCCATCGGCGGCTTCGATCCGTAATCCAGCCTGGGCGCCCGCCTCCGTCTCCATCAGCAGTACATGGATCGGATCGCTCACGAAATGGGTAAGGTGGTCGTCCGGGGCTCTACCCAGCGCAATAGAGATGCGGTCGTGGTCTTCGGAGCGTTCCGGGGTGACGCCCTCAAAGGTCAGGTTCTCCGCTTCCACCCGATTTTTTCCCTCGCCTTCCGACACTTCCACCGTCACCAACCGGCCTTCGTGCTTGCGGCTGAAGCCATCGAGAAACGAGAGCCACTCACCCCGCGGAATTTCTCTGGCTGCTGCCGGCTCGGAAAGCTGCTGTTTCTGCTTATCCGCCATTTCCCCACCTCTCTGGCATCGTGTCCGTTAATGTTCTCGGATTTGCTTTTGCTGCCGCCGCAGCCGCTTCACGCGGTTCGCAGCGGACGCTGTTCCGCCGCGCTGCGTTCCAGCAGGCTCCGTACTTCTTCGTCGCTGACTTGGGGAAATTCGTGATACCACTGTCCGACCGATTGAAAGTGATCGGGCGTGAGCAGGCAGCTGACGTGATCCACTGCACTTTCCGAACG
>DASYWT010000096.1:0-21118 GCA_035935775.1 Terriglobales bacterium | reverse complement strand
GCATTCGCAGCTTGGCCTTCCTGAGCCCGGAGCGGTTGGGAAGCGGGGGGCCGGCCGATGCGGTCAAAGCTGTCGTGGAGGGCGCCTTCGTCGGCAACTTCGACCCCGATACCTACAAAAGCGACCGCAAGGACCAGAGCATCGAGCACCTGACTGTGGTCGCGCCTGGCAAGCAGGATGAGGCTCGCCTGCGCCGCGCTCTCGAAGAAGGCCGCATTATCGGCGAGTCGCAGAACTTCACCCGTGAGCTGGTCAATGAGCCCAGCAACCGCCTGACCCCGACGGTGCTGGCTGAGCGCGCCGAGGAGATGGTGCGCGAGATCGCCAAGACCGCCAACGGCTTTCGTCTCTCCGTCGAGACTCACGGCGCCAACAAGATCCGCGAACTGAAGATGGGCGCCTTCTGGAGTGTGGCCCAGGGTTCGGACGAGCCTCCTGCCCTCATCATCATCAAGTACGAGCCCGAGGGCGCTCCGCAGAAGCCGGTGCTGGGTCTCGTGGGCAAAGGCATCACTTTCGATACTGGCGGTATTTCCATCAAGCCCTCGGACGGCATGGAAAAAATGAAATACGACATGGCCGGCGGCGCGGCCATGCTCGGCGCCATGCGAGCCATTGCTTTGCTCAAACCCAAAGTCAAGGTGATCGCCATCGTGTGCGCTACTGAAAACATGCCTTCCGGCCACGCGCAGAAGCCTGGCGACGTGCAAATTGCCATGTCCGGCAAATCCATCGAAATCATCAACACCGATGCCGAAGGCCGGCTTGTCCTCGCCGACGGCTTGCACTACGCCCGCCAGCTCGGCTGCACTCACCTGGTGGATGCCGCCACTCTCACCGGCGCATGTGTGGTCGCTCTCGGTATGGTCAATGCCGGCGTCTTCGCCAACAACGAAGAAATGTTTGAGCGCTTCAGCCGCGCCTTACAGCGCGCGGGCGAGAAAATGTGGCGCTTGCCGCTGGACGAGGAATACAAGGAGCAGATTCGCTCCAGCATTGCCGACATCATGAACACCGGCGGACGCTGGGGTGGCGCTGTCACCGCCGCCATGTTCCTCAAAGAATTTGCCGAAGAGACACCCTGGATTCACCTCGACATCGCCGGCACCGCCTGGATGGACGACAACAAGGCCTGGATCGCCAAAGGTCCCTCCGGCGTCGCGGTGCGCTCGTTGGTGGAATTCGTTCGCGGCTTTGAAACTGACGGCCGGTAAAATACTTCGTCCCCGCGGATGAAGGCGGATCGCTGTTCTGGATGGCTTAGTCATCCTGAAACAAGAAATGCCGATTGAGGGGTCAACCGGCATTCTTCATTCTTCAATCGTCATTTACTCAGCTTTTCGCCCCAGCCCTCTCCAGCGCGCTTTCCAGTTGCTGCATCAGCAGCGGGTTCGGCCCAGAGAGGCCGTGTTTAGCCTCGGCTCGCCACAAGTAGCTTCCCACTCCATACCTTCCGCCGTCATACACGGCCAGCAGGTCCGAAGAGGGACGCGCCTGCACCACTAGCACCATGTCCGCCTGCCGCGAGTTGTACACCAGCACGTAGCCTGCCTCTTGAATGGCGTTCTGCACCGTCGCGATCGCCTCCCGGTCCTGCGGCCACAGATTCAGCGAAAACTGCGGTCCGTCGTAACTGGTCACGTAGACGTAGCGCGCGTTGCGTAGCACCCCCAGCGCGTTCCAATTCTCACCATATTTCTGTTCTGCCAGAGCTCCCACTGAAAGCAGCGCCAGCAAAGCCACCACACTCAATAACTTTTTCATATCCCACCCTCTTTCTTGCCTCCCTGCTGTTACTTATTCGATGAGGTGAGTAGGCTGGCGGTCGCCGCCTGCAGCGCGGTTTTACAAGTTTTACCCATCTTTACAGAGCTTTACAGAAGGCGGGCGCCCCGCGTGGGTCCTGCAGATGGAAGGAAGGAACGGGCTTAGCCCCAAGGGAAGCGACACGAAGCGTCACCTGCAAGCCGGCGGTGATTGGAGTGCCGGCGCTTTACAGGGGCACAATTGTGAATCCCCACAGGGCAACGTACAGGCAGGCGGTCACGATCCCGGAGATGGCTGCCAGAATTACCGCCGCGCGTTCCAGCCGGTGCCGGTGCAGAACCACAAAGGCCATCCACAGGGCAACCAGAATCGAGGAAATTCCAGTCAGTCCGACGAACAACTGCAGCTTGCTCAAGCTTGAGGCTAACATCTGACTACCCCACAAGGGTCTGACTACCCCACACGGTCGCAACATGATGCCACAGATTCACCCCCTCCGGCCTCGCCCGGCCGAGAAAAAATCGGTTGTCATTTCTATCATTGCTTTACCTTTTGATATCAACAGCTCTGGAGCCGTCTCGTTATTGCAGGCAACCGTGGTTCTCTGTTCGCATCCTTTTAAGGCTAAGCGCACCTTCTCGTCTCTGGCGACGGGAGGTTCCATGCCAACTCGCATCCTCTTTGTCGATGACGAACCCAACATTCGCCGCACTCTTCCCGCCATCCTCCGCCAGCATGGCTTTCAGGTCACGGCTGTGGGCAGCGTCGCCGAAGCGATACAGAGGCTCAGTTCCCAGCCCTACGACGTTCTCATCGCCGACCTGAACATCGGTGAACCGGGAGACGGCTTCACGGTGGTAAGCGCCATGCGCCGCACCCGACCCAACTGCGTGAACATCATCCTTACCGGCTATCCCGCTTTTGAGCACGCCCTGCGGGCGATTCGCGCCCAGGTGGATGATTTCATCGTCAAGCCCGCCGATATTGATGGCTTGCTTCAAACCATCGAACATAATCTGGCCAATCCCGAGCGCCTTCACGCCGAGCGCAACCAGCCCCTGATCGATTTTCTCGGGCAGCATCGCAGTGAAGTCGTGGGGCGCGCGCTGGAGCGCATGAAAGCCGATCCCAACCTGTCCCGGCTGCCCCTTTCCGACCGGGATCGCGTGGACCATATCACCGTGCTGCTTGCCGACATCGTCGCCCGCTTGCAATCGGATCTGCCGTCTCCTGCGGCCAATAGCGACGCCGGGGCCCGGCACGGCCTGACTCGCAAGCGCCAGGGATATTCACTTCCCATGCTGGTTGATGACATTCGCGCCATTGATGCGGCCGTCTACGATATTGTCCGCCACCACCTGCTGGATATTGATGTCAGCACTCTTCTTCACGACCTCAGCCGGCTCAATGACGCCCTGGAAAGGCAACTCCAGGAATCGTTGCAGGCGTTCGTGGGCGAAGTCGTTGCCTGATCATCCACACCACTTGATTCTTAGTGCCTGTCCGACTTGCCGGCCCGTGACTGCTGTTTTCTTTTGCTGCGTAGAGGCACAGTGAACCTTTCGCAATCGGAGCATTGCAGTTACTTTGGTAACTAAAAACATTTGTGCCTTGTTAAAGACTGACGATGCTATACTCCGATGACATTTCGGCCCGAGGTGCGTTGCTCAAATGAACCGTGTGTCTCTGATGTTGTTGATTTTCTCTACCACCTTTCTGTTTGCTCAGAGCCCCAACCGTAACCCGAACAAGAGTGAGCCGCCTATTCTCGGCCCGCATTGGACTCGCGAACAAGCTAAGCGGCAACCGGCCAGCAGCAGCAACGACTTGCTGTATCACGGCGGACCCATCCTTCCCAGCGTCACCGTCAAGGCGATCTTCTGGGGAACGAACTGGCCAACCTACACCGGCGACAAAATCACCGGCATAGATAAGTGGTACACCTACGTCGGCACCGTTAGCGGCGGGACAGGTTCGGCCTATGAAGCCACGGTCAACGAGTACACCGACAGCACCGGCCACCGGGTCACAACCGCAATCACTTACCACGGCCACGTGGTTGACGGCACCAGCGTGCCCAAACATCTCAGCACTTCAGCCGTGCTGGCTGAGGCTTGCAAAATGGCGGGCAGCAGCGTAGTCGCCAACGGCTATTACCCGGTGTACGTTGACCGCAAGCGCGGCGGCGCCAACTATTGCGCTTACCATAGCTGGGGCTCCTGCAACGGCACGCCCGTGGAGGTCGGATTCTTCTTCAACCTCGATGGCGACGCCGGGTGCGACCCAGGGAGCACGGTGAGCGGCCAATCGCAGGGACTGGCGGCCCTGGCCAACGTAACCGGCCACGAACTGTCTGAGACGCGCTCCGATCCGAAAGGCAACGCCTGGTACTCCTCCAACGGCAGTGAGAATGGTGATCTGTGTGCTTGGACCTTTGGCGGGCCCTATGTCACCTTCCTTGACAACACGCACTGGAAGATTCAGGGGAACTGGTCCAACGAAGCTAACGACGGCACCAGCCCCAACGGTCACGGCTACGGACCCGCCGGCTGCGTGGACGGCACCAACTTTAAGGGGCCATTCACCCAATAACGGGTAGCTGGTAGTTCGTAGCTGGAAGTTGGTTTCCGTGAAGCAGCTTAGGTTCCCCTCAAAAGTCATCGACAGCTCGGACGGGGCCTACTAATCCTCGTCCGACCGATGGACCACTGGTTTCCTTGGACGGTTGTGCACATTGAAGCCCGACTGGTTCCTTGGGCAGGCCGTGCAATCCAATGGCCGGTAGATCCCTTGTACAGTCGGGCGCGGCCGACGGCGCAGAGGTGCTTCGACTCGGGCATGCGCCCTCGCTCAGCATGACAGGCATTAGTTTGAGTTTCCTTGTGTAACGTAGCCTCCGCGTCTCTGTGGCGAATGCTACATCACCGGCGGCACGCTGATGCCCATCATGGCTAGAACGCGGGTGAGCTCGCGGCGGACCACGGCGGCGGTGGCGAAGAGAAACTTCTGCCGGCCTTCATCCGGCTCACCGATGATGCGGTGCCGGTGATAGAAGTTGTTAAAAAGCTGCGCCAGTTGGAAGGCGTGCTTGGCGGCATAGGCGGGCTCGGTGGCAGCAATGCACTGCTCCACCACCAACGAGGTCTTGGCCGCCGTCAGCCACAACTCCCAGATTTCGTTTCCCGCCTCGCCCTCCAGGTGCCGGCCGAAATCAACTTCCTCCGGCTTCACCTGTTCCGGTTCCACTCCTGCCTTGCGGAAGATGTTGCTGGCGCGCACCACCGCATACTGCGCGTAGGGGCCGGTATCGCCTTCGAAGCTGAGAGCGTCCTTGAAGTCGAAGGCGATCACCGACGTCTTGGTGAACTTGAGCATGAAGTAGCGCAGCGCGCCCATGGCGATCTGGCGGGCGATGGTGTGCCGCTCCTCCCCGCTCAGATCGGGATGGCGCGCGTCCACTTCTTTGCGCGCCGAAGCGAGTAGCGCATCCATCAGGTCGTCGGCTTTAACGCCGAAGCCGCGCCGGCCGGAAACTTCGATGTAGGCCTTGCCCCATTCGTCCTCGCTGAGCGTGTACCCCAACTCCTGGGCGCAGCGCGGCGTGAGCGCCACCATCTCGTAAGAAAAGTGAGTGTAGTGGTCCGCCTGCGCGGTATAGCCCATGCCGCGCAGGGCTTCCACCACCGAGTTCTGCGCTTCCGCCTGGCGGGCGTCAATCACGTTGTAAATGGCGCTCACGTCGCCGAAATGGGGATGGTCAGGCTCACCGTGCTGGTAATCGCTCGAGACCCAGCACTGGTGGTAATTGGGGTAGCGATAGAACCGGCGGTAGCCGAAGTCGCGCCCCAGCAGCCCGAACTTCCACAGATGGTAGGCGATGTCCTTGCCCACGTAACCCACCGTCGCATTGGAACGCACAATCACCTTGGTGTCTTCGTCAGGCTGGCCGCCTTCCATTTCCGACAATCGGGTTCGCAGCAGGCGCAGAGCCTTCTCGCGATTGGCGCTCTGCGATTTTTCCTCCTTGCAATCCACCACAATCCCGGTCGGCACGTGGGTGATCCGAACTCCGGAGTGGGCTTGTGACTCTCCAGGTGCGATGTAAGTATCTATCTGAAGGTCCTTAGGATCGATGTCGCCGTCCGATTTTCCCGCCCGCTTCATGACCCAGCAGCCGGCATTCTTGCCCTGGGTTTCGTAATAGAGCACGCCGTGCTCTTTCAGTTTCTGAAACGCCGCCTCCCAGAAGTGCAGGTGGAGGATTTCGCTTTCCCGGGGCAGGAAGTCGTATTCGATCTCCAGCCGCTCCATGGTTGCCAGGTGCAGCTTTATAACGGCGGTGGAGATCAGCTCCGCCATCTCCGCCAGTTCGTTGCCGCCCTGCTCAATGGCATGCAGCGTCTTGCCCCGCGCTTCCAGGTTCGTTTTGTTCTGCTCGTACCACTGAGAGACGCGAGCGTAGAGATCCCAGCAGTAGTAATCGAAGCGCGGCTTGAGCGCGGCGATGAGCCCCTGCACGTTCTTCCCGGTCTTTTTCTCCAGGTGCGTGAAGCCCACCACGACATCGGCCACCTGCACACCGGTGTTGTCAATGTAGTTCTGGACGTCCACCGTGTGGCCGGCGGCGCGGAGCAGACGGACAAAGGTGTCACCCAGGATGGCGTTGCGCAAGTGCCCGATATGCGCCGCCTTGTTGGGATTGATGCTGGTGTGCTCCACCAGAATTTTGCCTGGCTGCGATTCGGGTTCGACACCCCCACCTTCGGCGAGCACCTGCGCCACCGCCCCCCGGTCCACCCGGGCATTGATGTAGCCAGCGCCCGCCACTTCCAGCCTGGCAAAGCCCTCGATCGGCCCGATGCCGGCAACAATCTCCTCCGCGATTTTCCGTGGCGCTTTGCGCAGCCTCTTGGCCAGTTCGAAGGCCAGGGGCAGCGCGTATTCACCCAGTTCCACTCGCGGAGGCTGTTCGATCACGACATTGGGGAGTTCGAGGTCGTACTGACGGCGCAAAAACGCCTGCACGTGCTTAGAAAGGCGCTGCTGGAGTTGCTTATACAAGTGAAGATGAGTCCCGTAAATTGTTGAGGAAAAAAGCGATTATAGCAAAGCACTCCGCCCGCTTCGGTTTGACGCCAACCGTGCCCTTCCCTATGATGAAGGTTTCGGTAATCTTCTCTATTCTCGATAGATAGCCATGCGCATTGCCTACCTTGACTGCTTCTCCGGCATCAGCGGCGACATGTTTCTGGGCGCGCTGGTGGACGCAGGGGTGCCTGCTGAGCTGCTGGAAAGGACCGTGAACGCGCTGGGGGTGGGGGCGCGACTGGAGATCTCGCGGGTGATCCGCAGCGGCATTTCGGCGGTGAAGGTGGATGTTTACTCTCACGGCGAGAAGGACTTGCCGCGCGAAGAGTTCGAGAGCAGGAGTCAGGAGTCGAAAAGCAGGAGCCAGGAGTCGGGAGTGGGGAGTCAGGCACACGCGCTCCAGGCCCATTCACATCACCACGACCACAGCCACAAAGAAATAGATCCCGAGCCGCGGGCGGGGGCGCCCGCGCCACAGGGGCATATCCATGACCCGCATGAGCAGCATCAGCATGGACATGGGCGGGGGCTGAAGGAGATACGGGAGACCATCCGGAAGGCGGGGGAAATCTCCGAAAAGGCTAAAAGCACCGCCATCGCAATTTTTGAGAATCTTGGGGCAGCGGAGGCAAAAATCCACCACGTCCCGGTGGAAACCGTTCATTTCCACGAAGTGGGCGCGGTGGACGCGATGGTGGACATAGTCTGCGCGGCCGTGGGAGCCGAGGCGCTGCAGGTGGAAGAGTGGGTGTGCTCGCCTTTGAACGTGGGCGGCGGCACTGTGGTGTGCGCTCATGGAACGTTCCCTATCCCCGCCCCGGCGACCCTGGAGTTGCTGAAAGATGCTCCCATTTACTCCTCCGGGCCGCAGAAGGAACTGGTTACGCCCACCGGGGCGGCCATTGTCAAGACGCTGGCTAAGCGCTATGCCTCGTTTCCCAGCATGAAGGTGACCGCCACCGGCTACGGCGCGGGCACGCGCGACTTCTCCGGCTATCCCAATGTGCTGCGGTTGACGTTGGGCGAAACCTCGGCGGAGGCTCATGCGCCCGCAGAGGAAGCTATCGCGGTTCTCGAAGCCAGCATTGACGACCTAAGTCCTCAGGTCTTCGGCTACGTGATGGACCGGGCGCTGGCGGAAGGTGCTCTGGACGCCTTCGGCACCCCGTTGCAGATGAAGAAGAACCGTCCCGGCATGTTGCTGACGGTCTTGGCCAAACCCAGCGACGCTGAACGGCTGGCCAAATTGATCTTCGCCGAGACTTCCACCCTGGGCGTGCGGGTCCGGCACGAGCAACGGCGCGCGTTGGGGCGGCGCTGGGTGAGCGTGCACACGCGCTGGGGTGAAGTGCGCATGAAAGTTGCCAGCCTCAACGGGAGCATCACCAATTACGCCCCGGAGTATGAAGATTGCCGCAAGATCGCCGGCGAGCAGCATTTGCCGCTGAAGAGCGTGATGCAGGAAGCGATTCGCGTCTACCTGGCGGGGGCGGAATCCCATCAGCATGGATAACAAGTTCTACATCACTACCCCGATTTACTACGTCAACGCGCGCCCCCACATTGGACACGCCTACACCACCATTGTGTGCGACGCCATCGCACGGCGGCAGCGCATGCTGGGCAAGGACGTCTTTTTTCTGACCGGCACCGACGAACATGGCGTGCACGTGGAGCGCGCCGCCCAGGCGGCCGGCAAACCGGCGCAGCAGTGGGCGGACGAAGTTTCCGCCTCCTTCCGGCGGCTCTGGGACCTGCTGGGGCTGAGCTACAACAAGTTCATCCGCACCACAGACGCCGAGCACAAGCGGGGCGTGCAGGAGATGTTCCGCCGCCTGCGCGACAACGGCTACATCTACAAAGGCAAGTACACCGGGCAGTACTGCGTTTTTGACGAGCTCTACGTGGATTCAGCCGGCCCGGGCGCGCCCTGCCCCGAGTGCGGCCGTCCCACGGAAACGGTGAGCGAGGAGAATTATTTTTTCAAGCTCTCCGCCTTCGAGGAAAAGCTGCTGAAGGTGTACCACGACCAGCCTGATTTTGTCCGTCCGGAAACGCGGCGCAACGAAGTAGCGTCGTTTGTGCGCTCCGGCCTGCGCGACCTTTCGGTAACGCGCAGCACCTTCCGCTGGGGAGTGCCGGTGCCCGATGACCCCGGACACGTCATCTATGTGTGGCTGGACGCGCTGAGCAATTACTGCACCGCGATTGGATTCGGCTCGCCCAATGCGGCCGACCAGCAGCGTTTCCAGCGCTACTGGCCCGCCGACGTGCATATGATCGGCAAGGAAATTGTGCGCTTCCACTGCGTTTATTGGCCGGCCTTCCTGATGGCCGCCGGGCTGGCGCTGCCGAAAACCATCGTGGCCCACGGCTGGCTGCTGTTCGAGCACGACAAGATGTCGAAGTCGCGGGGCAACGTGGTGCGCGCTGAAACGATTGTGGAGGCGATGAGCCGCGATGCGCTGCGTTATTTCCTGTTGCGTGAGGTCGTATTTGGGCAGGACGGATCGTTTTCCTTCGATGCGCTGGTGCAGCGCTACAACGCCGACCTCGCCAATGACCTGGGCAATCTGGCCAGCCGCACCCTGACCATGATTACGCGCTACTTCGGAGGGCAGGTACCGTATCCTTCGCCCACCGAGGCGCGCAAGCCGGCGGACGCCGAAATTGCCGACATCGCCCGCCGCACCATCGGCGAATTCAGTTCTCACTTCGATAACTTCCAGTTCTCGCGCGCGCTCGAGGGGGCGTCGGCGCTGGTGGGAGCGGTGAACAAATACCTGGTCGAAAACGAGCCTTGGACGCTGGGCGAGAAGCAGGATGAGGTGAGCCGGGCGCGGTTGGGGACAATCCTTTACACCAGCGCCGAAGCCCTGCGCGTGGTGACCGCGCTGGCGCATCCGGCGATACCGGAGTCGAGCGCGCGCATTTGGGCGCAGTTGGGATTGGGCGACATTGCAGCCTTCAAGCTTGGAGAATTGAAGTGGGGCCAACTGCAGCTGGGAACGAAGATCGGCAAGGTTGAGCCCGTTTTCCCGCGCGCCGACAAGAGCGTTATAGAAAAAATGCAGGCCATCGAACAGCAACAGAGGACATCAACCGTGGAGACCGAGAAGAAACCAGCAGAAGCTCCGGCCGAACATCCCGCCCGAGCCGTGGAAGTGAAAGCAGCGCCGGCGCCGGCAGCATCCGCCGCGGGGGCGAGCGCCACCGTGCCGGCACCGGCAGCCAAGGCGAGCGCGCCTGCCGCGCCCGAGGGGAAAATCGGCATTGAAGACTTCGCCAAGGTCGAGCTGCGGGTGGGCCAGGTGAAAGTGGCGGAAAAGGTCAAGGGCGCGGACAAGCTGCTGCGCCTGGAAGTGGATCTGGGCAGCGAGGTGCGGCAAGTGGTGGCCGGAATCGCTGAGGCTTATGCGCCCGAGCTGCTGGTTGGGCGCAAGGTGGTGATTGTGGCCAACCTGGCGCCGCGTAAGCTGCGCGGCCTGGTTTCGGACGGCATGATTGTCGCCGCCTCGGTGGGAGAACAGGGCAAGCCCGTGCTTGCGGGTTTTCTGGAAGAAGTGCCGGTAGGGGCGAGATTGAAATGACCACGTTTTGCGGGCGTGAGCGTAGCGGGAGCCCGCAGCGTTCATCCTGAGCGAAGCGAAGGATCTCGGCGGTCGGCCTTGGATGCAAGCGTGGGCGGGACGCCCACGCGACAGCCGGCGAGACGCCGGCGCTACGATTTTTAGAGTTGGTCGTTGGTCGTTAGTCGGTTTAGCTGAAAGCTGAGAGCTAGCAGCTAGGAGCTAGTAGCTGTGTACGTAGATTCGCACGCCCATCTCGAGATGACGCAGTTCGATAGCGATCGCGCGCAGGTACTGGAGCGGGCGCGCGCGGCCGGTCTTGAGACCATTGTCGCCATCGGCAGCGGTACCGGGCCGGGCTCGCTGGCTTGCGGCATTGAACTGGCGGAACGGAACGACTGGATTCTGGCCACTATCGGCATCCATCCGCATGAAGCCAAACTGGCCACCGACTCAGATTTCTCGGAAATGGAGCGGCTCGCTAAGCATCCCAAGGTAATCGCCTGGGGGGAAATCGGCCTGGATTACTTTTACGATCACTCGCCGCGCGAGGTGCAGCGCGAGGTTTTCGTGCGGCAAATGGAATTGGCGCGAGCGGCCAAGCTGCCCATGGTCATTCACTGCCGCCCTTCTGATGGCAGCGACAACGCCTGGCAGGATTGCCTGCAACTGCTGCGTGAGCACTGGGCCTCGGCCGGGCTCGGCGGGGTGCTGCATTGCTTCACCGGTCAACTGGAGCACGCTCGGGCGGCGCTGGACATGGGCTTTATCATTTCTTTCGCGGGCAATGTGACCTTCGCCAAGGCGCATAACATCCGCGACGCGGCCCGCGAGGCGCCGCTGGACCGCATGTTCATTGAGACTGACTCGCCATTCCTGGCGCCGGTGCCGCACCGCGGGAAGCGCAACGAGCCCGCGTTCGTGGTGGAGGTGGCCCGCCAAATCGCTGAACTGCGGGGGCTTTCGCGGGAGCAGGTGGGCGAGCGCACCAGCCAGAACTTTTACGACTTTTTCAAATTGCATAGCTCTAATTTAAGTAGCACGCGATAATAGGCGTTTGACCCTATGCCGGAGAACTCATTCGATATCGTGAGCAAGGTGGACCCGCAGGAAGTTTCCAACGCCATCCAGCAGGCGCTGAAGGAAGTTCACACCCGCTTCGACCTGAAGGATTCCAAGTCCAATATCGTGCTGGAGGGCAAGGATGCCCTTATCCTGACCTCCCAGGACGACTACAAGCTGAAGGCGGTGAACGACGTGCTGCAGCAGCGACTGGTCAAGCGTGGCGTTCCGCTCAAGGCCCTGAGCTACGGGGCGATTGAGCCGGCGGCCGGCTCCACGGTGCGGCAGAAAATTTCCATGCAGCAGGGCATTCCTACGGAGAAGGCACGGGAGATCGTCAAGACCATTAAGAATTCCAAGCATAAGGTGCAAGCTTCCATCCAGGGCGACCTGGTGCGGGTGAGCGGCAAAGACCGCGACACCCTGCAGGCGGTGATCGCCCTGTTGCGCAACAGTGATTTTGGCATTGACATGCAGTTTACGAATTACCGGACGGTTTGAGCGGGATCGCAATGACGAGAGCACAGCTGGTTTCATCAGTCCGTTTAAGAAAGGACTGAGCCGACCCTCAGCGGCTAAAGCCGCTTAGGGACCGGCACCCGGACGGCACGGCTGAAGCCGTGCCCTTCCGAAAGAAATTGGGAAGCAAGTGTTGGCAGAAGGAATGGCTGGGAGAGGAAGCACGGCAGAAACAAGCGCGGAGCAGAAGGAAGCTTAGGGAGAAGAAGGCACGGAACGTGGCCACCACCGCCTCCATCACGCTGCAGTCGGTATTTGACCTGGTGCGCGACGACCTGCTCGCTATCGAGCGCGAGTTCGGGGACGACACCGCCTCCGACGTGGAAGTCATCACCGAGATCGGCGAATACTTGCGTTGCGGCGGGGGGAAGCGCATCCGCCCGGCGCTGCTCCTGCTTTCCGCCAAGCTGTGCGGCTATGAGGGCCAGGGCGCGATTCGCCTGGGGGCGGTGGTGGAGATCATTCACACCGCCACGCTGGTGCACGACGACATCATTGACGAGGCGCAGGTTCGCCGCGGCCGGCCCTCGGCCAACCACCAGTGGGGCAACTCGCGCTGCGTGCTGGCCGGCGACTGGCTTTACATGCAGGCTTTCAAACTGGCCGTTCAAGAGCGCAATTTTCGCATTCTCGACGTGCTCATTGACCTGACCCAGCGCATGGTGGAAGGCGAACTGCTGCAGATCGAGAAGCTCGGCCGCTGCATTTCGCTCGACGAGCACCTGGAGTTGATTTACCGCAAGACCGCATGCCTGTTTTCCGTGTGCATGCGCCTGGGCGGAATCCTGGGCGGAGTTTCCACTGAGCAGGAAGAACGCCTGGCGGAATACGGACGCAGCCTGGGGATGGCGTTTCAGATTGCGGACGACGTACTCGACCTGACCGCCACCGAGGATGTCCTGGGCAAGCCCGTGGCCAGCGACTTGCGCGAAGGCAAGGTAACCTTGCCCGTCATTCATGCGCTGGAACACTGCGGCCGGGAGGAGCGCCAGAAGATCGAAGCGGTGCTGCGCGAGCGCGCCTTCAACGGCTTCACCCACTCCGACATTCTGGCCATGCTGCAGCGCTGCGGCTCCGTGGACGCTGCCACGCAGCGCGCCCAGGAATACGCCGAGTCGGCTCGCCAGGCTATTTGTACCTTCCCCGACTCCGAAATCAAGCGCGCCCTGCTCTGGGTGCCCGGTTTCGTGGTTTCGCGCGAGAAGTAAGAATCAACGCAGAGGTCGCAGAGAGATTCCTTTCCGGTGATGAACGCGGAATACGCGGATAAAACCCCTTAGTCTTCAATCCGCGTTGATCGGCGTTTATCCGTGGCGAAGAAGTTGGCTGCCAGCGAAGCAGATTGAAATATCACGCTACGCGATGCCCATCTTCTTTTGCATGGCTTCGAGGGTCACGCCCTTGGTTTCCGGATAGATGAGCAGCACCACGAAGAATTCCAGCGCCATCATGGCGGAAAAGAACACGAAGGGATAGGCGCCGGAGCGCGCCGCCACCATGGGAAACACCAGCGAAATCAGGCCATTCATGAACCAGTGCGAGAAGCTGCCCAGGCTCTGGCCTTTGGCCCGCACGGTGTTGGGGAAAACCTCCGCCAGGTAAACCCAGATGACCGCTCCCTGGGAGAAGGCAAAAAATGCGATGTAACCGATCAGCAGCCACACCAGTTTGTCTTCGTGATGGCCAGTGAAGAAAATCGCGGATATGCCCCCCAGGCATAGCGCCGTGCCCACAGCTCCCACCAGCAGTAGAGTCTTGCGCCCCAGCTTGTCAATTACCGACATGGCGATCACGGTGAACACCAGGTTGGTAAAGCCGACCGCCACCGCCTGCAGGCTGGCGGAGGCCTGGCTGAAGCCAGCGTGGGCAAAAATATCGTTCAGGTAATAGAGAATGGCATTGATGCCCGAGAGTTGATTGAACATGCCGATGGTGACCGCTAGAAAAATCGGCAGCTTGAATTTGCGGGAAAACAGCCGCTCCTGGGTCTGGCGCTGCTCCAGGTGAACGGACTCGACAATCTCCTGCAGGTTCTGCTCACAACTTTCGTCACCCAGGGTGCACAGGACGGTGCGCGCTTCCTCCACCCGGCCTTTTTTCACCAGCCAGCGCGGGCTGCGCGGAATGCTAAACAGCAGAGCAAAGAAGATCGCGGCCGGTATGGCAGCCACGCCGAACATCCAGCGCCACTCCGCTTCGCCAAAATGCGCCAGTCCGAGCAGGTAGTTGGAAAAGTAGGCCAGCAGAATGCCAAAGACCACGCAGAACTGAAAGAGTCCCACCAGGCGGCCGCGCAGGCGGGCAGGCGCGATTTCCGCAATGTACATGGGCCCCAACACGGAGGAGCCGCCAATGCCCGAGCCACCGATAAGACGGAAGGCGACCAGCGCGTCCCAGTTCCAGGCAAAGGCGCAGCCCACGGCGGAAACTACGTAGAGCACGCCCAGAATGCGGAGGCTGTCGCGCCTTCCGTAGCGCTCTCCGGGAAAGCCGGCCAGCATGGCGCCGAAAATTGTTCCCACCAGCGCGCTGAACACGGTGACGCCGAGCAGTTGCGGGCTGAGGTGGTAGACGCGGGTGAGGGCGCCGGTGGTACCGGAGATCACCGCGGTGTCGAAGCCGAACAGCAGCCCGCCCAGCGCGCCGACAATAGTGCCCTTTATCAGGGCTGCGTTGAGCTTTCCACTGCTTACCGGCGGCATGGGATGAGCGGCAGCGCCTGGTCCGGGGTTTTCCATGCCCGCGAGATTAGCAGATTTTAGCCGACGGCCTATCCTGCCTTACGCTGGGGCAACGTTCACTTCTTCGATTGTGGCGATATGTGGTAGGAGGGATGGTTGTAGGTCCCGGTGATGCTCACCGGCAGAACTTCATTGCGGTGATTCGTCTTCAGAAAGGGTCCGAGCGCTTTCAGCAGGAATGACTTGATTCCGGAGGTAGCATTGGCGAGGCTGTTATCCATCCGCAGCAGCCCGTGAAGGTTGATGCGCTCGTTCACCAGATTATATGTGCCGTGCATCTGCGCCCGTGCTCCCGGCACGTCGAAACTGAGATTGGTAAATCTAGCGACCCCATCATTGAGCGCCACATTGCCTCGCAGGTTAGACAGCACCCGCTCTGGGTCCTGGACAACCTTGTCCTTCTCGCCGAGCGCGCGCCGGCTCAGATCGGTGAGCGCCTGTTCGGTCGTGGGACTAGTGAAGCGGGCTCCGCCTATGCCGAACTCGCCTTCGACTTTTGCTCTGCGGATGAACGGCTGCTGGCCGGGCGGGAGCATAACGTGGCCCTGGAAGCTGGTTACGCCCATCAGGGGTGAGCGCGGTTCTTTTACGAACAGAAACAAAAGGTCTTCAATGCGCCCGTCCTGAGCGGTGAAGTCGAGTGACGCCGTCTTGCCCTGGCCTTTTTGCAGGGGCGCAATGTGCCCTTGCGCCGCAATGGTGGTACGTCCGAGCAAGGCCGCTGCCTGCTGGAGGGTGACGTCACCACTGGTAGCATCTACGAGCACCCGGAACTGCGCGCTCAGGTGAAATTTGTGGCCGCTTCTGGCCACCTCGAAATCAGGCGTGTCCGTGGCGCCCTGCACCTGCAACTCGCGGAAAGTGCCGCGAAAGGTTCCATCCGAGGAAAGTATCCCCCTGATTCCCCGGAAGACGCTGAGATCGGCATGGCTGAAGGCATAATGGCCGGACACCAGGGTGGAAGCCGCGCTTCCCTTCTTCCACGGCCCAAAGCTGCCGCTCGTCGTTACTTCGCCCGGTGGCTCAGGGTTCTCAAATACCATTTGAAAGGAGAGCGCGCGGCTCCCGCCTAACCCGTGCAATTGGAATTGCCGCAAGAGAAAACGAGTGGGATGCCCATGCGCATTTTTTGGCAGCACTTCCAGAACCGTGCCGTCCGCCACCAGTCGCTCAATCACATTGCCGCTCTGGTTGCTTCCTCCCAGAGACTCACCGGCACTGAAGGCAGGCAGCACAATGTGCGTGCCCTCCGCCCGAACAATCGAAACATGCCTGGTAAGCAGCCCCAGGAAACTGCCGCGGATTGTAAGGGTGCGAATCGTCATGAGCGGCTGTCCTCCTGGCTTCTGCTGGAACGTGACCTGCTGCGCCACGCCGCCAGGGTGAGGAAAGTACTTCGGCGTAAAGCCGCCAATCTTTACCGTGGCCGCGGTCGCCTCCTGCAGTCGCCGCATCACTCGCTCCTTTGTAAACGGCCACTTGACGGCAAGCAGGATCGCCGCCAGCACGATCGCCCCCACCACAATCAGGCCGACCCCAAGCCATTTCTTTCCGCCTGTTTGGTGCGTACCCGGCAGATCGTCAACTGGGAAATGCTGCGTGGCCATCGAAAGAAACTCAACCGATTGGACGTTAAATCAGGCCGTCGTCATGACGCGAAGTGAATCTACGAATCTTGGGACGGGGGCCAACATCCTAAGCCGCCCCGCGGTGCTCAGCCGATTCCGCCACGGCCTGGCTGTATAGCTCAACATACTTCCCCACCATCCGGTCGAGAGAAAAATTTTCCTGCACGTAGCGGCGCAGCGCGGCGGGATCGAAATTGAGCTGCGTCACCCGGCTGGCAAGCTCCCGGACGGAGCGGCACACGTAACCGGAAACCCCGTCTTGCACCACCTCGGCAACCGAGCCGCCGGGAAGCGCCAGCACCGGCGTTCCGCAGGCCATGGCCTCCACCATCACCAGCCCAAAAGGCTCGTTCCACTGGATGGGAAACAGCATGGCCAGGGAATTTCCCAGCAGCTCATTTTTTGCGCGCAGGTCGGCCAGCCCTATGTACTCGATAAACTGCCCGTCAATTTCCGGCTTCACTTTGGCCTCAAAGTAATCGCGAAAGGCAGGCTGGACATCGCCGGCAATCTTCAGCGGAATGCCGGCGCGTTTGGCCACGTCAATTGCCAGGTGCACGCCCTTGATAGGCGCAATGCGCCCGATGAAACTGAGGTACTGCTGCTTCTCTGTACGCAGGTCATACGCAGCCAAGTCAATGCCGTGATGAATGGTGCGCATGCGCGGCATAGATTCCTGACGGCATTGCGAGTCGCTGATGCAAACGTAGTGCACCCGGGCATAGTGAGAATAGATTTCCGACAGCTTCGCATCGTGCGGCCCATGCAGGGTGCAGACCATGGGAAGCCTCACGAATCGCGAGTAGGTCAGCGTCGGGGCCGCATGCACGTGCAAAAGGTCGCAATAAGAAGCGGCGTCCTGCATGGCCCACGCGCTGTGCTCAACATCCTTCAGGAAATTGTGGCTGTCGGCTTTGATGGGCCATTGGGCGGCGGAATAAAGCCAGCGCTTCTCCGCGCCTACCGTGGATTCACCGTTGGTATAGACCACCACTTCCAGGCCCCGCTTCTGTAGCCCCTCCGCCAGCTGTGCAATAAACAGTTCCGTGCCCCCGTAGTCCTTGGGAGGAACGCTGATGAAGGGTGGAGCGATCAACCCGATTCTCATTCGACTCCGGGCGCCGCCCAAAGAGCAACGAAGGCGCATTAACTGTGATCCATTTTCATGCCGCGAATGTTGTCTCTGGCTGGGGCAGGCGGAGTTTCTGCAAGCGTTAGCAGAAGAGCGCGCAGAGAAATCCTTTCGCGGGCGAGGGCGCCCGCGCCACAAAGTTCGGGGTAGGCAGATAAGATCAAGAGTCTAACAGGGTGCATGGGCGTTCCTGCAAAAACTCCTGTGCTGGGGCACAATGGTCAGCAATGCTTCGGCTGGCAAGTTTTCTCGGTCTGTGTGGTTTTGCGGTGACTTTCCTGTTGCCGGTAAAGCACCCGCAATCAGCTAGCCCCACTTTTTATCGCGACGTTCTGCCGATCCTGCAGCAGCGCTGCCAGAGCTGCCACCGGCCGGGTGAGATCGCGCCCATGCCGTTCGTGACTTATGAACAGACCAAGCCGCTCGCCCAGGCCATTCGCCAGGCGGTCATGACCCGCAAGATGCCGCCCTGGTTTGCCGATCCCTGCTGCGGCCATTTCGCCAACGATCCTTCCCTGAGCCCGCAACAGGTGGCCACGCTTTCCGCCTGGGCCAAAGGCGGCGCCCCGGCCGGCAACCCTCACGATGCTCCCCCACCGCCGCGCTGGGCGGAAGGCTGGAACATTCCCCAACCTGACATGGTGTTGCGCATGCCCAAGCCGGTCTCTATTCCCGCGCATGGCGCCGTGGAATACACCTACGAAATCGTTCCCACCGGCTTCACCCAGGACAAGTGGGTACAGATGTCGGAAGTCCGCCCCAGCGCACGCGATCACGTGCACCACGCCGTGGTTTACATTCGCCCGCCACATTCCCACTGGCTGCAAGATGCGCCGGTGGGAGTTCCCTTCACCCCCAGCGCTCTCGCCAACCCCGAAGACCGGCGTGGCGCACACTTCACCACTGCCGACCTGCTTCTGGTGTATGCCCCCGGCAGCTCGCCCGACCGCTGGCCTGATGGCCTGGCCAAATTCGTCCCCGCCGGCTCCGACCTGGTGTTCCAGATGCACTACACCACCAACGGCCACGCCACTACCGACCAGACCAGCATCGGTCTGGTCTTCGCCAAGCAGGCACCGCGGGAGCGCGTGCTGACGCTGCAATTGAACCGCCACGGGCTGCTCATTCCGCCCCATGCCGACAACTTTGAAGTGGAAGTCCAGGGCACGCTGCCCCACGACTGCACCCTGCTCAGCTTTTTTCCCCACATGCACCTGCGCGGAAAACGTTTCGAATACAACCTGGTTCAGCCCGATGGCAGCGTGGAAACCCTGCTCAAAGTGAATTGGGATTTCTACTGGCAGCTTAGCTACCGACTGGCGCAGCCGCGTTTTCTAAAAGCGGGCAGCAAGCTGCAGGCCATCGCCTGGTACGACAACTCCGCCAATAACCCGCACAATCCCGACCCCAACGCCACGGTGGTGTGGGGCGAGCAGACCTGGAACGAGATGATGGTGGGCTTTTTCGACGTGGCTGTTCCCGCCGCCATGAGCAAGGAGGAGTTCTTCAGGCGCCGGGCTCCGGTTTCCTCAACACCTTAAAAAACAAGGTTGCTGTCGAATTTCGGCCTTCCCCGCTCGACGAGTAGGTGAGGCCGGGAAAGAGCGGCGCGGGAGGCGGAGATGGCGGGACAGCACACAAATTCCTGGGTTCCCAGATCAGTTGCAGGCACGGCTCTCGCCGGGCTGGGGATGTTCATTCTTTACGGGAACCTTGCAGGGGAGATTGCCCGCCTGACCCATCTGCTCGGCGCGAACGGCTCGGCGGCGCTTGGCGTGCTACCCGCTGTTATCCTGTCGGTTTCGGAGATTTTGCAGACCTATGCCGCCAGCCACCAGCAATTTTTACGTGGCTTGGTTGAGCACATGTTCCTGACATCCTGGCCGCTGCTGCTGGTGAAGGCGGGAACCGCTTTGTCGCGAGATGTGTTCACCGGGCAAGCTGCAGCCAGTTGCGTCAAAAAAGATTGAGTGGCGGTGTCGATCCGGCCGCCGCTTGTTCGACGTCAAAGTAGAAGTGAGAGCATGTTGAGGAGAGACATAACAATGAGAGTCATGGTGATAGTCAAGGCCACTAAGGATTCAGAGGCAGGGGTGATGCCGAGTACGAAGCTTCTGGCCGATATGGGGAAGTTCAACGAAGAACTGGTCAAAGCCGGAATCATGCTGGCCGGGGATGGGCTGCAGCCGAGTTCGAAGGGCAAGAGGGTGCGGTTCTCGGGAGAAAAGCGAACGGTCATAGACGGCCCCTTCACCGAGACCAAGGAACTGATCGCCGGCTACTGGCTGTGGCAGGTGAGGTCCATAGAAGAGGCAGTGGAGTGGGTGAAGCGCTGTCCCAATCCGCACGCGAGCGAAGGGGAAATTGAGATTCGGCAGGTATTCGAGGCGGAAGACTTCTGCCCCGCTCTGACTCCTGAGCTAAGGCAGCAGGAGGAACGGGTATGGGCCCAGGCAAGCGCGAACAAAGGCAAGGCGCGCCGCAGTTAAAAAGTTCGTGGCTGACTTGTCGATTTCGCGTGTCCTGGTTCGACGCATACACAAGAGCCAAAGGAGGCGGCCGGGCCGCACAATCTCGGCTCACAACCAAATTGATAAAGGAGACTTACGATGCGATACATGATGATTGTCAAGCACGCTGAGAATCAGGGTCCACCTCCCAAGTCGCTAATGGATGCCATCGGAAAACTTGGGGAAGAGGCAACCAAGGCGGGCACCATGGTAGGAACCGGCGGTCTGAAGACCACGGCGCAGGGCGCCCGGGTTCGGCTCGCTGGCGGGAAGGTGACGGTTACCGATGGGCCTTTCACCGAGGCCAAGGAAATTATCGGCGGTTACGCTGAATTTAACCTGAACTCGCGCGAAGAAGCCATCCAGGGAGCCGTCCGCTTCATGGAACTTCACAAGCAGCACTGGCCGGGATGGGAAGGTGAAACCGAGGTCCGGGAAATGTACGATCCGGGGGACTCACCTGCCACGAAGTAGGACAAGCGGGCTCGCTTCAACCGGGGATGGGCCGGCTCTTGCAGGGATGAATCAAAGATGGTGTGATGGGTGGCAGTGGCATCTGCTGACACCCATCACACAATTGACGCCGTCTGGAGGATGGAATCCCCGCGGCTCATCGCCGGCCTCACGCGAATCGTGCGCGACGTCGGGCTGGCCGAGGACCTCGCCCAGGATGCACTGGTGGCCGCACTCGAGCAGTGGCCCAAGTCGGGCGTCCCGGACAACCCGGGCGCCTGGCTCATGGCCGCCGCCAAAAATCGCGCCATTGACCACTTCCGCCGGAACACCCGCCTGGAGCGCAAGCACGAGGAGCTCGGCCGAGACCTTGGCGCGCGAGAGATGGCTGTGCCCGATCTGGATTCCGCACTCGACGACAATGTAGGCGACGACCTGCTGCGCCTGATGTTCATCTCCTGTCACCAGGTGCTCTCCACCGAAGGCCGTGTGGCGCTTACCTTGCGCCTGCTTGGCGGGCTGACTACTGACGAGATTGCGCGCGCCTTCCTCGCTCCTGAACCTACGATTGCCCAGCGCATTGTCCGTGCCAAGCGCGCGCTTGCGGAAAAGCGTGTGCCCTTCGAAGTGCCGCGCGGCGCCGAGCTTG
>DASYWT010000095.1:0-5273 GCA_035935775.1 Terriglobales bacterium | reverse complement strand
CTGATTGATAGCCTGAAGAAGACCGTTCCCATCTGGAAAAAAGAGCACTTCGAGGACGGAGCGGTGTGGGCCGATGGGGAGCCGTTTCCGGAGGAGATAGCCAAGGCGGGAGATATTTCGTCGGCGGTGGGGAACAAGCCTGCATCTAAGTGAAAAAATTCAATTGAGCGATTTACGATTGTCGATTGACGATTGCGAAGCCGATAAGCCTCGCCGACGGATGGTTTTGAGGAGAGGTCTGCGCGTCGCCCTCCTGACCGCCTGCCTGGCGCCGTGGTGCATGGCGCAGCAGGGGTCGGGGACGCCGGCGGGAACCAATCCCCTGGCGCAGATGCCGGAGGCGCAACGAGCGCGGCAGAACCCGCCGGCTGACGACCAGTCTTCGCCCACCTTTCGGGTCAATGTGAAGCTGGTCAACGTTTTTGCCACGGTGGTAGACCAGACCGGGGCGCCGGTGGGAGGGCTGACAAAACAGGATTTCACTGTTTTTGAGGATGGCAAGCCGCAGAAGATAGCGGTCTTCAACCGTGAATCGGGTTTGCCGCTTTCGATTGTGCTGGAGGTGGACACCAGCCTGAGCACGCATAAGGACCTGCAGCTGGAACTGCAATCGGCGCGGCGTTTCACGCACACCATCCTGCGACCGGTGGACGCGCTGGCTCTTTTCCAGTTCAGCGAGATTGTGGACGAGTTGACGCCCTTCACCTCCGACCTGAGGCGCATTGACAACGGGATTGAGCATGTCCATCCCGGCGCAGCTACGGCCATGTACGACGCGCTCTACCTGGGGGCGCGGGCGCTGGGGCGGAGGCAAGGCCGCAAAGTGATGGTGGTAATCACGGACGGCGGCGATACGGTGAGCACCACCGACTATGGGGAGGCGCTGCGGGCGGCGCAGGAGGCGGAGGCGATTGTCTACAGCATCATTGTGGTGCCGATCGAGGCCGACGCCGGGCGCGACATTGGGGGCGAACACGCGCTGATCCAGCTTTCGCACGACACCGGGGGAAAGTACTTTTACGCCGAGGGCATCAGCCAACTGGACGAAGCCTTCCGCAAAATCAGCGACGAGCTGCGCACGCAGTACCTGCTGGCCTACTATCCTTCGGAACGCGTGTCCGATTCCGATTTCCGCCGCATCAGAATCGTGGTGAGCACGCCGGCGGGCAAGGATTGGACGGTGCGGGCGCGAACGGGATACTACACCAGCAAGGCAGAATGATTTCTAGTTCCCAGTACCTTCTGGAACCAGGTACGAGGTACCGGGTACTTAACCTCCGGATGCGGCGCAGTTCAGGGCAGGCATCGGAACCGCCAATTCGTGCCGGCAAAAGCGCGCGTGTAGAATGATGCCATGTCATTTCGCGTGCCTGGAGTTTCGCATCCTTCCAAGAAAGGCAAGACACCGCCGCCAGAGGAAACATTTGAAGAAGCGGCTTACCTGAAGAGCCTGGGCGAAAAGCAGAGGCCAGTGACCATCAAGCTGCTGGATGGCGAGGTGGTCAAAGGCTGGATCGAATACTACGACAAGAACATGGTACGAGTAACGCGGGACGGGGCGCCCAACCTGTTCATCTTTAAGCACCAGATCATGTACATCGCAGAAGAAGCGGCGCGGCGCAAACCTTAATGCCGGAACGGCCGCAATTCGTGCCCGCCATGGCGGAAATTGCCCGCGAGGCGGGCGCGCTGCTGATGGGCTACTTTCACCAGCGGGTGAAAGTGGAGTACAAGGGCGACGTAGACCTGGTGACCGAGGCCGATCGCGCCTCCGAGGCCCTGATCACGCGCCGCATTCGCGAGCGCTTTCCGGCGCACAACATCATGGGGGAAGAGGGGACCCGCACCGAGCAGGGCAGCGAGTACCGCTGGTACGTGGACCCGCTGGACGGAACCACCAACTTCGCGCACGGCTACCCCGTCTTTTGCGTTTCCCTGGGGCTGGAGCACAAGGATGAGCGGGTGGCGGCGGTGATTTTTGATCCCACCCGCGCGGAGATGTTCACGGCGGAAAAGGGCGGCGGGGCCTACCTGAACGGCCAGGCGATTCAGGTTTCGAGCGTCTCGAATCTCGCGGAATGCCTGGTGGCGACGGGCTTTCCCAGCCACAAGCGGCACAAGAATCCCAACATTTTTTTCTATCATCAGATCACGCTGAAAACGCATGGAGTGCGGCGGGCGGGTTCGGCGGCGCTGGACCTTTGCGACGTGGCTTGCGGGCGCTTTGACGGTTTCTGGGAATTCAATTTGAACCCCTGGGACACGGCGGCGGGGGTGCTGGTGGTGGAGGAAGCAGGTGGCCGGGTGACTCGCTTCGACGGCCGACCCTTCCGCCTTGACAGCCGCGAGACTTTGGCCTCGAATGGCCGGGTGCATGAGGCGCTGCTGGGGGAATTCCAGGCCATTTTTCGCGGGGAGGGCCTGGAGGAGTTGCCGTCGGTGGCGGAGTACATGCGAACCCGGAAATCATCTAAGGAATGATGATTGAAGATTGAAGAATGAAAACCTCTGGCCTTGCAGTTGTGGCCAGGATCGTGGTGGTTTTTAAGTTGGAAAGCAGGTCCTTCAGTCGCGCTCATCGCGCAGGCGCGGCTCGCGTTTCCTCAGGATGACAATTCAGGCTTTAAGTGTGATGCGCCGCGGCTGAAGACACGCCTTTTTCAAAACAGTTGCGCGGCTCCGAGGGAAATCATAAGGGCACGTCCGGTTCTTAGGCGTAGAATGTGGCTGTTCGTTTCCCCGCCCTTCGTGAGGTGAGCCCATGCGGCGAATCTTGTCCCTGGTAGTTCTGGCTGTTCTGGTTCCGGCATTGCAAGCTCAGGAGAAGCAGGCGCCAATGCGCATCTGCGTGGCCACGCTGGAAAATACTTCCCGGCACATCGTTAACCCCGCCTGGGAACGCAATCAACTGGTGAGGGCCCTGGAGCGCACTAATAAGAACAAAGACGTCAAGAAGGGAAAAGCGCCGAAGATTGAGACGGTGGCGCTGGAATCGTCGGGTGAAGCGGACACGACGGTGCGGGAAAAGAACTGCGACTTCGTGCTGTACACGACCCTGACCGAGGTGTTGCAAACCGGTCGTCCGGAAGTGAGCGTGCCACCGCCGGGAGCCGTCCAGGTGGGAACAGGCATGGGTGATTCGCGTGCCTATCCGCCGGACTACCGCAGCGCGACGGTGAACTACCGGCTGGTGCGGGTGGGGAATTTCAAGCCCTGGGCCGAGGGCATGGTTAACGGGGACGCGCAGCTGACGGAAGATATGCTGGTTTCGCAGTTGATGGACCAGATTGCCAACCGGGTGGTGGCGGAGATCCGCAAGCCGCACGACAGCGGGCCGGAGTAGGGCGTCCTAACCCGGGACTAGAGACCACAGTCAATTTCCCGCCTTTGTCGCCCAGTGAAGCCGGGCGCTTCGCTGGTGCACGCATCCCTTGTCGAGAGAAACTTGATAAGTGTGAGCTGACCCCCCATTCCGCAGGGGTCTACAATATCTATCGGCCCGAAACGTACATCTAATAAGGTGTGGGGCGAGAATATATCTTCTTGGGATATAAATCGTGATTCCATCGTTGTTAGAACGAAAAATCGAAAAGCGGCCGGACAAGGTCAGGCTGAAGGGGAGAATTCTTTTCCTGACCGAAGACCCGGAGCTGATCAAGCGGCAACTGGCGGGCTGGGACCTGCCCTGGGACACGACGAATCCAGCCAATAATCCCAAGTTGCGCGACGACATTTCCACCGACGAGATCACGCCGGCGCACTACTGCTTCTACTTCGACGAGACGCTGGGCGAGATCCCCTACCTGGGGCTGAAATGCGGAGGCGTGCTGCCGGTGGGGCGCGGCGAAGTGAAGAAAGGCGGGTTCGTCGCGGCGGTGAGCGGAAAACGGCGGGGCAAGGGTTCCAGCCGGGAGCAGTCGCCTTACGCCGAGCTGTGCGCGGGCATCCGGCTGGTGATCGCCGAAAACATCGAGCGCATCTACAAGCAGAACTGCCAGAACCTGGGGGTGCTCACCTCTACCAACTTCGGACTGATTGAGAAGATTCGTGCCGGCGAGGAAATTCCGCTGGCCGAATTCACCCAGGGCGAGGACGAGATCACGCGGCAGATTATCGAGTACGGCGGCCTGTTTCCGTTCAATGTGGCGCGGCTGCAGGGCAAGGTGTTCCTGCCGGCGATTCAGACCAGGAAGCGGCCGATGACGGTTGCGGAAAAGATTTTTGCCCGCCACATGATTTATGACAAGGATAAAGTCGGGGTGCCGGCGGTGAAGCCGGGCGACGCCGGTTTTGCGCGCGCCGACCTGCGCTTCAGCCATGAATACGTGACGCCCATGGCTTCGATATTCTTCGAGCAGCTGGTGGGCAAGGACGCGCCGGTGAACGATGCTTCGACCATCATCTTCTTCCGCGACCACCTCACCTTCCTCGACGAGGTAATTTCAGAAGAGAAACGCAAGATGGGGTTGCTGGATCTGGCCACGCAGCTCAAATTCAAACAGCAGGACTTCGCCAAATCGCGGGGTATCAAGCTGCACGGCGAGCTGCGCGACCGCAAGGGCTCGGAGGGCATCTGCCACTCCATCGTGCTGGAGAGCTACGCCCTGCCCGGCCAATTGAACGTGGGCTCGGATTCACACACGCCCCATGTGGGCGCGATCGGCTGCGTTGCCTTCGGCATTGGCACCACCGATGTGTTTAATTCCTGGATCACCAAAGATGTGCGGGTGCGGGTGCCGGAGAGCGTGAAAGTCGTGATTCGCGGCAAGCGGCATCCCAACGTCACGGCCAAGGATTTTATTCTCAAAATTCTGTCGCTGGATTACGTGCGCAGCGGCAAGGCGCTGGCCAAGGTGATGGAGTATTCGGGGGAGGCCATCGAGGAGCTGAGCGTGGATGAGCGCGCGACCATGACCAATATGGCGGCCGAGATCGGCGGGTTCACCGGGATCGTGGCGCCAGATGGCAAGGTCGTGGATTTCCTGGTCGAACGCCGTGGCATGAAAAGCGCTGAGGCGGAGGCGATGATCCGGGGCCTGGCAAGCGATCCCGGCGCAGAGTATGCCCAGGTGATCGAACTGGACGCGGCGGAGATTACACCGATGGTTGCGACCCCGGGGGATCCTGGGAACGGCAAGTACATTCGGGACCTGCACACGCCGGTTCCGGTCGAGATCGCCTACGGCGGGACCTGTACGGCCGGCAAGAATGAAGATATGGATATGTATGCCGAGGTGCTGGCAGATGCCATGCGGCAGGGGAAACGCGTTTCG
>DASYWT010000094.1:0-2666 GCA_035935775.1 Terriglobales bacterium | reverse complement strand
GGAGAGCGCGGAAAGCGACGGGGGCTCCCAGTTGGGCCTAGCCAGATACAACGAGGAAATCTCCTACCGTCCGGATATGGTGCCGCTGGCCGACACCGCTTATTGGTCCTCGGAAACTATCAGCTTGCGTCCCGGCTGCGGCCACGAATTCGATGAAGCCGCTAAGCAGGTGATCGAGCTGCACAAGAAGGCCGGCGACAACGACCACTGGATCGCTTACGACATTATGACCGGGCCCTCTCTGCCCGCTGTGCTCTTTGTGCAACCCCTGAAGTCGCTGGCGGACGAAGACCAGGAACCACCGGCCGCGGCCAAAGAGATTTTCCAGAGCCCGATGGTGCGCAACATGCTCAGCCACATATCCAAGGAGTGCATTACTCACATCAGTTCCGCATATTTCAAGGTAGAGCCCAGCCTCAGCCGCCCCATGCCGGCTCTGGTCACCGCCAACCCCAGCTTCTGGACTGTTAAAGAAGAAACGGCCTCTGCTGCTGCGCCCATGAAGAAGGGAAAAAAGAAGAAAATGTAGTACCGGCAGTGCGCCGCGCCAAAATATGTGTCATCCCGACCCAGCGGGCGGAGCCAGCCTACCGCCCGCTTCTTTTTTCCTATCTTTTGTTAAACTCTGCCCATGGCCCATGAGGTTGTTCTCTATTCGCGGAAGGGTTGCCACCTTTGCGAAATTGTCAAGGAATCTCTGGCCAAACTGGCCCGCCAGACGCAATTCAGCTGGCAGGAGATTGATGTGGATTCGAACGATTCTCTCCGCCGCCAGTTCACCGACGAAGTCCCGGTGGTTTTCATTAATGGGAAGAAGGCGTTCAAGTACCGTATGGATGAGCGCGACTTTCTGCGCAAGCTCAGCCGGGTCTAATTGAAGAATGGTGAATTAAGAACGATGAATAAAGAACGGAGAATTAAGTGTGATGATTGAAGAATTCGCCGGCTGCGAGCCGGTTTCCAATCTTAAATCTTCAATTGAATGCCGTCGGGCATAGTTACAGGCCAGGATTAAG
Source organism: Terriglobales bacterium (assembly GCA_035935775.1). Taxonomy (GTDB): domain Bacteria; phylum Acidobacteriota; class Terriglobia; order Terriglobales; family Acidobacteriaceae; genus JAICWP01. The sequence goes on along the minus strand of DASYWT010000094.1, from coordinate 1,650 downwards.
GCTCACCATTGAAGAATGGGTTGGCTGCAGCCTGTTTTTCGTTCTTCATTCTTCAATCTTCATTCGTCAATTACATGCGCACTCGCCTCTACGCTGATCCAAAAGGCATCTTCCTTCACGACGCCATTCTTCAGGCGTGCCGCCAATTTGGGGAAAAGCTGGCCCTGGTTGACACATCCTGTTCTCCGCATCGCCACTTCAGCTACGCGGAGTATGGCGAGGCGGTCGAGCGCCTGGCTCGCGGCCTGGTCGCTGGCGGCCTGCAACCGGGCGAGGTTCTGGCCATCTACCTTCCCAATTCCTGGGAATTTTGTGTCGCCTACCACGCCACCACCCTCGCCGGCGGCACTGCTACCTTGCTGAATCCCAGTTACCGCGAGCGCGAGGTGCGCTTTCAGCTGGAAAATTCCGGCGCCACCATGCTCATCAGCGACGGCCGCATCCGCGACATGAACCCCTCCGGCCTCGCGGCTCTGCGACGGGTGTACACCACCGGTGAGGGCAACTTTTCCGAACTGCTGCGCCCGGTCTCCGCTTCTTTGCCCGCTCCGCCACAGCCTTCTGAGCAGGCCATTGCCGCGCTGCCTTATTCCAGCGGGACCACCGGCCTACCTAAGGGAGTGATGCTTTCCCATTTCAACCTGGTCGCCAACATCTATCAGATCATCGGTCCCGACGGATCGGCTTTCCGCCCCGATGACGTGGTGCTCTGTTTTCTTCCCCTGTATCACATCTACGGTCTCAACGTGGTGCTCAGTCCGCTCCTGGTGCTGGGCGCCACCGTCGTCCTCATGCCTCGCTTCGATACCGCCGCCGCGATTCGCCTGATCACGGACCGGGCCATCACCACCATGCCTTGCGTGCCTCCCATTCTCAACGCCTTCTGCCAGGCTGCGGAACAGGGCGTATTTCCGCAGCGGCACCGGGTCGGTTGGGTGAAGTGCGGCGCTGCCCCACTCCCTCCGGAGTTGGCCTGCCGCTTCACGGAGCTCACCGGCATTAAGGTGGCCCAGGGCTATGGCATGACCGAGGCTTCCCCGGTCACGCATATCGGCTATCTCGACGCGGCCCGCTACCGGCCCGACACCATAGGCCAGCCGGTGGCCGAAACCGACTGCCGAATTTTGGATGAAAGCGATTCCGACGTATCGGTCGGCGAACGCGGGGAATTAGTCATGCGCGGCCCGCAGTTCATGCTGGGTTACTGGAAGGAGCCGCAGGCCACCGCCTCCGTGTTACGCGATGGCTGGTACTGGTCGGGCGACATAGCCACCTGCGATGCCGACGGTTTCTACCGCATCGTGGACCGCCGCAAGGAGATGATCAAGTACAAAGGCTTTCCCGTGGCGCCCGCTGAAGTGGAGGCTGTGCTTCTGGAGCATCCTGCGGTGCGTGATTGCGGCGTGATTGGAAAGCGCGATGCCGCTGCCGGCGAACTGCCCTGCGCCTTCGTGGTCCTCCGCGAAGGCCATGTAGCCGGCACCAAGACCGCTGAAGAACTCTGCGACTTCGTTGCCCAGCGCCTCACCGGCTATAAGCAGCCCCGTGAAATCCGCTTCGTGGAGTCCATCCCGCGCACCCCTTCGGGTAAAGTCCTGCGCCGCGAACTCCGCCAGCAGGTGTAGGTTACCGCCACTGTCTGGGGAGTCC
>DASYWT010000093.1:0-1733 GCA_035935775.1 Terriglobales bacterium | reverse complement strand
TCTGATCGTGGACTTCAGCCATCGCTTTCCATATGAAGCGGCATTTACCGGTCCGGCGCGGGGAGGAACCCTGCTGGGTCTGGATGATTTCTCCATCTCCTCATTTGGATTCCGGTATGGCGTGACGAGAAATTTATCGGTGAGCGCCTATCGCTCGCCCAGTATTGCCGGGCGGGTGATCGAACTGGGGGGGATCTATCATTTCCTCAGCGAGCAGGATGGCAAGCCGCTCAATCTCGCCCTGCGTTTCTCTGTAGATGGGCAAAACGATTTTCAGCGAAATTTCACCACCAATTTTGAACTGCTGCTCTCGCGCAGTATCACGCGCCGGGCGCAGTTTTACCTTGTGCCTACCGCGTCGCTGAACAACCGGCCCCTGATCAGCGAAACATCTATCGTGGCCCCGCCGCCTTACCTGCCGTGCAGCGAGGCGATAGCCACAGGCACTAATCCCGCGCTTGGCATCCGCGCTTGTGCCGACACCTTCGCCATCGGGGCTGGCCTCAGCGTGGATGTACGCCCAACGGTGGCACTCATCGCGGAAGTCATCCCGACGCTGGTCAACGGAGAAGATCTCGGCATCCATCGGCCGCCGTTTGCCTTTGGAATTCAGAAGAAAATTTTCCGGCATGCATTTACGTTTGGCTTTACCACTGGCCCCGGAACAACAACTTCGCAACGTATTTCAACTCGCGCCGCCTACCTGCGACAGCCCGGAGCGGATGTTCCCAGCAACATGTTCATCGGGTTTAACCTCAACCGGCAACTGCGTTGAGCCAGACAGCCGTGCTCTCCATGCGCCGAACCGGATACCAGTTTCTGCGGAAGATGCGAGCCGTACTGCCCGCCCCGCCGGCGCCGGAACAAGGCGCGAATCACTTGACCGCGCGGCTGCTGCGCTGGACCCGCGCAAGGTTGGTGCCCAGGTCGAAAGTCTGGGTGCAGGTGGAGCATGGCCTGGCCGAAGGCTTGTGGATGCGACTGCAACTGCCGGACGAGACGTTCCTTTGGCGCGGAGAGCACGAACCGGACACACAGTCATTGCTCGCTGGGTTGCTGAAGCCGGGGTGGGTTGCGTATGACGTCGGCAGCTACGCCGGATTTTTCGCCCTGGGCATGGCTCGGGTGGTTGGCCGCGAAGGCAGAGTGGTCGCCTTCGAACCAGACCCGGAAAACGCGGCCCGGGTTCGTGAGCAGGTCGCGCGCAACGGCATGCAGAATCAAATCGAGACAGTCGAAGCTGCCGTGTGGCAGGCCATCAGCGAAACCGCAATCCCTTATCGGCGCGGCAGCAAGGCGCGTTCCCAGGGCGGGGTTGATACGGGCGAGGTGCATCCGGTATTGGCGTCCGGCGAGCGAATCCTGGTTCGCAGCACGTCGCTCGACGAATTCATTGCCCGTGGCAACCCGCAGCCACACTTGTTGAAGATTGACGTCGAGGGCGGCGAGGCCGCTGTGCTGGCGGGGGCCGAGCGGCTTCTGACCAGTCGCAAACCTGTGATCATCTGCGAGGTTCATCATGAGGAAGCAGCGCGCTGGATAGAGTTGTGGCTCCCCGCACACGGCTACGATGGGGAATGGCTGATTCCGCCAGAGAAATTTCCCCGGCGACTTGTGGCCAGGCTGGCGAGCGCCATTTGAGAGCTGTCACCTAATAGCCCTGCTGGCCTGTATGCTGCTGGGCGGCACAGGTGAACTAGCGCGAGCCAGTGGACCACGACGGAATGACGGCC
>DASYWT010000092.1:0-3914 GCA_035935775.1 Terriglobales bacterium | reverse complement strand
TATGCGTGCTACTGTCATGCGGTCTCCAGCTGGCCAGAGAAAGGTCAATCGCTCGCATGGGGCGAGGGGAGCGGCTCCTGGCGCAGGGTTACATATACTCCGCGAAAATGGGCGATTTGTCGCGGATTTGTAAAATCGTTGTCACCAAATCAGGAAGACAGCCAGCCGGAGCCGCGGATTTCAATGCCACGTTTATCCAGTTCCAGCAGGAAGGCGCGGGCCGGTATGCTCATTTCCGGGGGATGTACGCCACGAGCGCTAATTTCGCCCCGAGCAATCATCTGCGCCGCCACCGATATGGGGAAGCCGGTGTCGCGAGCAACTGAACTGAAGACCGGCCGGGTGCTATAGCGGGTGGTGGCATCCAGAGTAAGGCGGCGCTTGCGGCCGGCAAGGCTGCCTTCGACCACCACGCGAACTGTTTCGGCATCGCGCGGGGGCGCACTGCCGCCTGTGGCGCGGCTTTTCAGGAGTTGCTCCAAAAAGGCGCGTGGCGCCACCTGGCAGCCGTTAACGTTCACCGGCCGTTGTTCCAGCAGGCCCAGGCCGCGAAGCAGGCGCACGGTTTCGATCAGCTGTGGGTCGTAGTTGATCTTGAAGAACACTTCGCGCACGCCCTGGCTGCGGAAACTGAGGGGCAGGGTCGCGACCTCAGAGTGAATGGAGTGGCGCACCACCAGTTTGCCGATGGGGGGAGGGAAAGTTACGGCTTCGGGGTCGGAGAAATTCTCCTGCCGGCGAAACTTGCCAGCGATGTAGTGCATGGGCGGGATGGTGAGCTCGTCGAGAATGGTGGCAATAGAAAAGCTGAAGGCTAAAGGATCGGAAGACGCCGGACGCAGCTCGCGGCCGCCGTTATAAACCTTGATGGCGGCGACTCGCTGCAGTTGGTCGGCGAGGAAGCGGGCCATCACGTTGGCGATGCCGGGAGCGCTGCCGATACCCAGGATGGCCAGGCGGCCGGCGCGGCGAAATTCGGAGTTGAGCTTGAGCTGTTTGCGGGTGGTATAGAACAGACCGCCGAGGTCGAGGTAATGAGCGCGGGCCGCGAGCGTCGCTTTCATGACCTCCAGGTTCCAGTAGTACTGGGTGCAGTTGAGCACGGCCACGGAACCGGTGAGCAGGCGCACCGTATCGGCTGTCTGGCGCACGTCGCAGAAGGCAGCGCGCGCTTTGCGGTTGCCAAACTCGCGGGCTGCCTGCCGGGCGCGCGGAAGGTCGAAATCCGCAACGATGATTTCAGAAGCCTCGCGGGAGCGGGCCAGATCGTAAAGCGCGGCGCGGCCCATCAGACCGGCGCCCAGGACGACGAAGCGCATAAGTGTTCTCCTCTACCTGTTTCGCCCAGCTGGGGCTTTGCTTGGTTCCGCTGCGGCTACCCAGGGTAACGCCCGGGGCTACATTCTTACGCCGCTTCGCGGCTGAAGTCGTGCTGCCGCCCTACTTTCGCTCGGGATGATACCCCTCCAGCGGAGAGCGATTCGCGGGCGAGGGCGCCCGCGCCACAACACCGAAAGTACCTGCGAGGGCAAGATGCCCTCGCGACAGCCGGCGAGACGCCGGCGCTACAGGGTCCGGCCCTCGCGACAGCCGGTCAATCACCCCATCGCGCCAGGTAGGCTCCAGAATTTGCATGAGAGTTCAGTTTGCACCAGCGGCGGCTTCCACCAACTCAGCGCCGAGCTCGGGCTGGCCTTCGGCGCGGGCGCGCAGGCGGTACCAGAACACAATCGCAACCAACGAAAACACAAAGATCACGGCGGTGATGGCGTTGATCTCGGGCGTCATGCCGCGGCGCAGGCGCGACCAGATTTCCAGGGGCAGCGTGTTATCGCGGCCAATAAGGAAGAAGCTGACCGCAATCTCGTCCATGGAAAGCGTGAAGATCAGCAATGCCGCGCCGATGATTGGCAGGCGCAGGTTGGGCAGGGTGACGCGCCAGAAAGTTTGCCAGTAGTTGGCGCCGAGATCGAGCGAGGCTTCTTCCTGGGCGCGGTCGAGCTTCTGCAGGCCGGCGAAGATATCTGTAGTGGCGACCGAGATGAGGGCAGTGCCGTGGCCCAGCGTAATAGTCAGGAGGCTGAGATGGAGGCCCATGCCTATGAAGAGCATGAGCAGCGAAAGGCCGGTGATGATGCCGGGCAGAATCAGGGGCAGGAGCACGAGGCGACGAAAGGCGGATTTGCCGGGGAAGCTGGCGCGATCGAGCGCAAGTGCCGCCGGAACGCCCAGGAGCAGGGAAATGGCCATGGCCGCCAGAGCCACCATCAGGCTGTTGAGCACCGAGTCCCACATGGCGCCATCGCCCAGCAGCATGCGGTACCAGGAAAGAGTGAAGTCATGGGGCGGGAAGCCGCCCACGCCGCCGCCGTTGAAGGAGTAGACGACGAGAACCACAATCGGCAAATACAGAAAAGCGAAAGCCAGCAGGGCGTAGAAGGCGAGCCAGCGCGGATTGCGGGCGGGGGCGCTCATGCGTAGCTCCACTTCTTCTCCAATCGCTCCGAGAGAAAGAGCAAGCCGACCACGAGCAGCAGCATGCACAGCGAAATGGCTGCGCCCAGCGGCCAGTTGTAGGCGGCGCCGAAGAGGCTGACGACGATGTTGGAGATCATTATGCCGCTGGGGCCGCCCAGCAGAAGGGGCGCGAGAAAATCGCCCAGGCTGAGCACGAAGGCGAAGGTGGCGCCGGCGAGCACACCCGGAATAGAGAGCGGCAGAATCACCCGCCAGAAGGTCTGCAGCGGGGAAGCTCCGAGATCATGCGACGCCTCCACCAGGTTGCGCGGGATGTGCTCCAGCGACGCGTAAATCGGCAGAAAAGCGAAGGGCGTGTAGATGTGAGTGAGCGTAAGCACCACGGCAAACGGGCTGTAGAGCAGAAATTCCACTGGATGCCGGGTGAGATGGACGTACTGCAGCAAGGTGTTGAGCACGCCGTCGCTGCCCAGAATTGTTTTCCAGGCGTAGGCGCGCACCAGGTAGCTGACCCACAGAGGAATGATCACCAACTGGTAGAACAAATCCTTGCGCACGCCGGCATGAAACGAGAGGTAGTAGGCCAAAGGATAGCCCAGCAGCAGGGCGAACAGCATTACCCGCGCGGCTATCCACATGGAGCGCAGCAGGGTCTCGAAGTAGACGTGGACATGCAGCAATTCGCGGTAGTTACCGAAATTCCATTGGTGGATGATGGTCTGAGCCGGACTGACCGTCCAAAAGCTGTAGCAAAAGAGCAGGGCGTAGGGAACCAGGAGAAACACGGCGACCCAGAGCAGCGGAGGAACGGTGACAGCCGTCTTGTAAGCGCGGGAGAACATTCAGGACCTTTCCTCCGAGTCGCGCACGGGGATGGCGTCAGCGGCGCAAAATTCAAAGTCACGCTGGCCGCTCAAAGCGCCCAGGCTGGGCAAGCGAACGGTGAGCTTCAGGCCTTCGGAGCACTCCACCTGGAGCAGGTCGGTGGCGCCGTGAAAAGACTGGGTGAGGACGCGGGCGTGGAAGCAGACGACCTCGCCGGAGGGCGCGGAACTTGTCAGCCGGATATGTTCCGGGCGAAGTGAAAAAACGGCCGGGCCATCTGGCGCGCCGGTGCGAAACTCCAGGCCACCGCAGCGCGCCAGCCCGCTTTCTACGCGGCAACGCAGCAGGTTCGTGTGACCGATGAACTGGGCGGTGTAAGAGGTGGCCGGTCGGCTATAGATTTCCCGCGGCGTGGCCACCTGCTCCAGGCTGCCGTTGCGCAACAGGGCAATGCGGTCCGACATGACCATGGCCTCTTCCTGGTCGTGGGTGACAAAAACGAAAGAGATGCCCACCTCGCGCTGCAGCGATTTCAGCTCCAATTGCATCTGGCGGCGGAGGTTGGCGTCGAGGGCGGAAAGCGGCTCGTCCAGCAGCAGCAGGCGCGGGCG
>DASYWT010000091.1:0-1590 GCA_035935775.1 Terriglobales bacterium | reverse complement strand
TGGACGAAGCTTCCAGCCGGGAGGTGAGCGCCATGCTCCAGAAGCTGCCGGAGGCGGAGCAGGCGGCACTCGTGGACTCTTTGCATCGTGTCGAATCCCTGCTCTCCGGTAAGCCGTCCGCGGAATGCACTCTGCGCCCGCACCGGCCTGGCGACATGGGTTGGGTGGTACTTCGGCACGGCGAACTCTACTGGCAGGAATACGCCTGGGACGAGCGCTTCGAAGGGCTGGTGGCCGATATCACCGCGCGCTTCGTGAAGGACTTCGATGCAAAGCGCGAGCGCTGCTGGATCGCGGAGCGGGAGAGCGAGCGCCTGGGCTGCGTGTTCCTGGTGAAGGGCAGCGAGGAAGGGGAAGCCCGTCTGCGATTGCTGCTGGTGGAACCCAGCGCCCGGGGCTTGGGTCTAGGCAAACGCCTGGTGGAAGAGTGCGTCGCTTTCGCCAGAAGCGCGGGCTACCGCAAGATCGGCCTCTGGACAAACAGCGTGCTCGACGCGGCGCGCCATATCTACCGCCAGCAGGGCTTCAAGATGATGCGCGAGGAAAAGCACCACAGCTTCGGTCAGGATCTCGTGGGCGAAACCTGGGAGCTCGAGCTCTAGCGGTTGCTTCGCTTACCAGTCTGGAAGGGGCCGACTTCTCATACCTGGAAGGGGAGATTCGAAACCCGTTAGCGCAGCATCTCGATCAGGTTGTCGAGTGCGGTCTTGTGACCGATCTCGGCTCCACGCAGCATGTCGTCGCCTGACAGCGAAGTGGCCTGGACCGTCAGCGCCAGCAGGGTGCCGCTTTCCTGGCTCGTGAAAGTCATCGTTTGCAGGCTGATCATCACGCGGCGGCCGCCCGTTTCGATAACTTCGCTGGATACGATGCGTTCGTTCGTCACGATGTCGTAGTACCTCGTCACACCGCGGTATTGCGGCGCGCTCTTGCTGCCGCAATAGAACAGGTCCTGGCCGCCGACGCGGAAATCGGTCTGCTCGTAGAAGAACGCCGCTGTCTCCGTCGGAGTGCCCCACTTCGTACGCACCACCGGGTCCGCGACGGCGGCGAAGACACGTTCGACTGGGGCGGTGCAAAGCCGCTCGAAAGTCAGGGTGGCGTGTTTGGGCGTGCTTGCGGTGCTCATAGCCTGTTCCCTTGTTTTCAGCCCTGGTAAGGCCCGCCTGTCTCACCCCAGCCCCATTTGGGCATGGGGGAATCCTTGTCCGGCAGGCTGTCCCCCTGGGAGTTGATGAGCGCCAAGCGGGTGCCCCATTCGAGGTAGCCCACGAAGGCCGAGCGGAACTCGGGATCCTTCGGGAAGCCGCATTCGTCGGCGCATTCCAGCAGCAGGCTCATCCAACGGGCGCGCTGCGCCTCGCTCAGGTGCTTGCCTAGGTGCTTCTTCACCATGGCATGGTGCCCGCCGCGCTCCTGGCTGTAGAGTTTGGGGCCGCCGAACACCTCGGCGATGAAGTGGGCCACGGACTTGGGGTGTGCCGCTTCCATGTGCGCGAAGAGGGACGCCAGCAAGGGTTCGCCGGGTACCCGTTTGTAGAAGACCTCCGTGAGGCGCTCGAAAGCGGCCATGCCGCCGGCCCATTCATA
>DASYWT010000090.1:0-8590 GCA_035935775.1 Terriglobales bacterium | reverse complement strand
CCCTGGACGAAGAGTGTGCCGAGGGGCACGCTGCCCTGGGACTGCTTCGCTTGCTCGACGACTGGGATTGGGAAGCGGCGGATACTGAGACCCGGCGGGCCATCGAACTCGCACCCGGTAATCCCTACGTCTATTGGAAGCGCGGAGTTTTTCTGCGCTATGCCGGGCGTCGCGACGAATCCATTCCGGTCCACCTCCATGCCGAGTCGCTTGATCCTTTGTCGATTGTCGCCATTGTGGAAGTAGGATTTGCCCTGTATTACGCAGGGCGATTTGGCGAAGCTGCTGAACAGATCAAAAAGGCGATAGAGCTTGAGCCTTCATGGGACCAGCTCTATTTTGGCCTCGGGTTAGTGCTGCTGCAGCAGAAACGATTCGACGAAGCCATATCCGCGCTACAGACCGCCGTGCAAAAAGAACCCGGAAATGTATTTTCCGTCGCGGCACTGATTTACGGCCTCGGCCATGCAGGTCGCAGGCAGGAAGCCAAGCGACATTTGGACCAGCTCCTAAGGGAATATGAGTACGTCCCGTGCTGGTTCATGGCCATGGCATGGGTTGGGCTGAATGAAAGGGAGCGGGCACTGGGAGCCCTGGAGCAAGCTTTTCGCGATCACGAGCCTTGTATGGTCAGCTTGAAAGTTGACCCCATATTTGATCCCCTGCGCAACGAAGAGCGTTACAAAGATATGCTTTGCAGCGTTGGGCTGGAGCCTTGATTAAGCCTGAACCAAGAGTTCGTGTGCGCTCACAGCTACGGAGTACCCTTAGACGTGAATCCTCATCGCACGTCACAAACCTTGTCGAGAGAAGCTAGTTAGCTAGCCAGCTTGCACGCCCGGCGGGCTGTCCACAATCTCCTCTTTCTCCGTATCCCAGTAGACCCGCTTGCCGCTCCAGTACGACTCTGTCGCCATGATGCAGGCCACGGCGTGAGAAAAGCCGTGGTCCACGTTGGCGTTGGGCTGGCGGCGGTCCTGCATGGCGCGCAGCCAGTTCGAAACATGAAGTGGATCGTCGTCATCGGGACCTTCGGTATTGGCCGGTATGTCGTCTACGCGAACGATTTCCGGCTTGTCCTGGGCGGGGCCCATGCCCGGAGGCGCGTCATAGGAAACTGGATCGTGCTCCTGACCCTCGTTTGTGACCTTGAACAGGGAAGCGCCTTCGCCGCCGTAGTTCACGATCGTGCCGTTTCTCCCCAGGATGCGACTGAACGGGCGATGGCTGTTGCCGAAAGTGGTGGTATACGTGTAGAGGAAGCCCTGGGGATAGGTCATGGTGGTGCTCACCGTATCGCCGTTTTCGCGCCCATCTTTCCACACGAAAATGCCACCGTTGGCCACAACGCTCTGGGGCGCGGTGGCATCGGTCCACAGGTGAACCAGGTCCACGCCGTGACTCATCCACTGGTCAAAAATGCCCGAGGAAAACTTCTTATACAGGCGAAACTCCAGGTAGACCCGTGGGTCAAACGGCTGGAAGGGCTTGCCCAGCAGCCAGCGATTCCAGTCCGTATCCTGCTCTTTTAGCTCCGCCACCTCCGGACGGCCGCGCCAGCGCTCGTGGTTAACGGTCCACTCCTGCTCGATGCGCATGATCTTGCCGATTCGTCCCCCGCGGAGAATGTCGCGCACCGCCAGGTTGTAGGGTTGGCTGCGGTGCTGGGTGCCCATCTGCACTACCTGGCTCGAGGCTTTCACCGCCGCGCGCGCGTCCTTGGCTTCCTGCAGTACGTTGGCAAATGGCTTTTCGACGTAGCAGTCCTTGCCCGCTTGCACCACCTCCATGCACAACTTCGCATGCTGAAAGTCGCCGGTGGCGATCATGACGCCGTCAATGTCGGGCTGCTTCAGCATTTCTTCGGAATACTTGTATTGCCGCGGGGCCTGGCCAAAACGCTGCTGGACGTCAGCCGCGCGGCGCGCGCGCGCCAGGCTCCACAGGTCGCACACAGCAACCGTCTCAGCCGGAATTTTGGCGGCAGCCAGTTGCAACATGTGCACGTGACCGCCGCTGCGGTCGCCGCAGCCCAGTTGTCCCAGGCGGATGCGGTCATTGGCGCCCAGGATGCGAGTATAAGAACTGGCTGGCATGCTCAGCGCGGATGCGGCCAGGGCTACTCCGCCGGCCTTGAGAAACGTTCTGCGATCAAAACTGCCCTTGCTGTGAGAGGCCACCTCGACCGGTGTTTCGTTTTTCTCCATTTCCATTCCTAAGTGGAAGTCTCCAAAGAGATTGCGCCGCGAATTATCTCCGAATCACTCTCTGTCTGACAAATGCATCCGGTCCTTTGTCCGATTCCGAACATTGAAGTTCGCATCTGGACACCCGGTGGCGATTGCGGAAATCTGACGAACGAAGTTTGAGCGTTTATTTTCAGCAGCTTGTGTGGATATCTCCTTTTGGCAATCGAGGTGCCATTAATCGTGAGGGAGAGCTTTCCCTGGAGGGTCAATGGGAACCCTGCTGCAGGATTTTCGCCATGCTGCCCGGCAGATGCGCCGCACTCCGGCGTTTGCCGTTGTGGCCGTTCTCACCCTGGCCCTGGGGATCGGCGCTAATGTTGCGATTTTCAGCATGGTGGACTGGCTCCTGATTCGGCCGCTGCCGGTCAAAGATGCCCAACAGATCGGTGTTCTGCGGCTGCAGCAAAATCTGAATATTCTGCTGGCCACATTTTCCATCCCTGATTACCGCGATATTGCCAGCCAGACCACGGCGGTTTTCGATGGACTCGCGGGTTATCAATTAAGCCTGGATGGACTTAGCGTTGACGGAAAGAAGGCGGACCGCCTGGTCACAAACTACGTGACCGGAAATTATTTTTCCGTGCTCGGCATCAAGCCGGCATTGGGGCGATTCATCCTGCCCGCGGAGGGGCAAACGCCGGGCGCCGATCCGGTCATCGTTCTGAGCAACGCCTACTGGAAAGACCACCTGGGCAGCGCGTCTGACATTATCGGCAAGAAGGTTTCATTCGACGGTCGTCCTGTAACCGTGATTGGGGTGGCTCCCGAGGGCTTCCAGGGGACGGAACCACTGGTCGCTATAGCGGGGTATCTGCCCCTGGGCATGGCTGCCATCAACCAGCACCCGGGCTTTATGGAAAACCGGGGGGACCGCAACTTGTCAGTATTTGTGCGCCTGCGCCAGGGGGTGAGCGTGCAGCGTGCCCAGGCTGCACTGACGCTGGTTTCCCAGCGGCTTTCGCAGCAATATCCGGACACTGACAAGAACGTTAGCGCGCTGGTGTTTCGGGAAACCAGCGCGCGCCTGCTCGGCGATCCCCGTAACATGAGTACGTCATTGCTTTCGGGCTTGTTTCTGGGACTGGCAATCCTGGTGCTGTTGCTGGCCTGCGTGAACGTGGGCAATGTTCTGCTGGTGCGGGCCACGGTGCGCGACCGGGAACTAGCTATTCGGGCCGCCCTGGGCGCGGGGCGCGGGCATCTGATCCGCCTCCTGCTCACCGAGGGCATTCTACTTGCTGTTGTCGGCGGGGCCGCCGGCATAATGTTTGGAATCTGGGGCGGCGCCGCATTGCGCTCCATCAATCTGCACACCGATTTTCCTGTGCAGCTGGATTTTCGCTTCGACTGGCGAGCATTCATTTACGCCTTTGGCATGGCCCTGGTTGCGGGGGTCCTGGTCGGCATTTTTCCGGCGCTGCGGGCGGCACGCCGCGACCTGAACCAGGTGCTGCACCAAGGTGGGCGGGGATTGGTTGGCGGTGGGCAAAAGTTGCGCAGCGCGCTGGTGGCGGTACAGGTGGGTGGCTCGCTGATGCTGCTCATCATTGCCGCCCTTTTCGCGCGCAGCCTGGGCGAGGCGAAGCACACCGATCTGGGGTTTGATCCCGCGCACGTCGTCAACCTGAGCATGGATCCGGAGGAAATCGGTTATTCTCCGGAGCAAACGCGCGAGTTCTACCACAATCTGCTGCAGCGGGTGCGAGCTCTGCCCGGCGTTACCGCGGCCAGCACCGCATTTTCTGTGCCCCTGGGTTACTACAGCAACGGCGGCACGCTGGCCATTGACGGCTACCAGCCTCCTCCCGGGCAGCCCGCGCCTGTGGCCATCTTGAATTTTGTCTCTCCGGGAAATTTGCAGACGCTAAGCATTCCTCTGCTCCGCGGGCGCGACTTCAATGATCATGACGACGACAAAGCGCAATACGTAGCCGTCGTGAACCAGAGCTTCGTGAAGCAGTACTGGCCGAACCGGGATCCGATTGGCCGCCACTTTCGCTCCCTGGATGATCCCAGTCATTCCATCGAGGTGGTCGGTGTAGCCAAGGATGCCCGCTACCTCTTCGTAAGAGGGCCCGAATTTCCTTTGGCGTATATGCCCACAGTTCAGCACACGCGCGATGCCAGCCTGGAAACGCTCCAGGTGCGAACTGAGGGAGATCCCAAGCTGATGATTCCGGAACTGGAGCGCACGATTGGATCGCTGGCGCCCGATCTCCCCATATTCGAAGTGAAGACCATGACGGACGCCCTCTATACGCTCAACGGCTTCCTGGCCTTCGAGGTGGCAGCCGGCCTGGCGGCAGCGATGGGGATTTTGGGCCTGGTGCTCTCGATTGTGGGCGTGTACGGCGTGATCTCCTATGCGGCCAGCCAGCGGACGCACGAAATCGGTGTGCGAATGGCGTTGGGGGCTCAGCCACAGCAGATTCTGCGCATGATCCTGCGGCAGGGAATCGCGATCGTAGCCTTGGGCCTGGTGGTGGGAGTGCTGGCCGCGCTGGCCGCCGCCAAATTGGTGGGTACCTTCCTGACGGTGAGTCCCACTGATCCGATAACGTACTTAGGGGTTTCCGTGCTCCTGGCCCTGGTAGCGCTGGCGGCATGCACTATTCCAGCGCGGCGCGCCATGCGTGTGGATCCCATGATCGCGCTGCACTACGAGTAAGTGGGTTCGCGGTGGCGCATTCTTCAGCAAAGGTAACCCTTGCCATCCGCGAACTGAAGCGGCTCACTTGCGGAACAAGTCTCCAATCGCCTGCTTCACGACCTCGCGCCCCACTTCGGAGATGGACTTGGTCAGAGGAATGTCCTTGGGGCAGACTTCCACGCAATTCTGCGCGTAGCCACACTCATGGATGCCGCCATCGCCCATCAGCGCCGCCAGGCGTTCGCGCTTGAGCGCCTTGCCCGTGGGATGAGTATTGAACAGCCGCACCTGCGAAATTGTCGCCGCTCCCACGAACCCGGTCTGCTCGTTGAATTGCGGGCAGGCCTCCATGCAGCAGCAGCAGGAAATGCAGCGCGAAAGCGGGTAGGCGGCTTCCTGTTCTTCCGGCAGCATGCGCGGGCCGGAACCCAGATCGTAAGTGCCATCTATCGGCACCCAGGCCTTCACCCGCTTCAGGTTCTCAAAAAGCACGGAACGGTCTACGGTCAGGTCGCGCACCACAGGGAACTTGCTGAGGGGCTCCAGGCGCACAGGTTTTTCCAGGTTGTCAATCAGCGCCGAGCAGGCCATCCGCACGCGCCCATTGATGCGCATGGCACAGGACCCGCACACCTCTTCCAGGCAGTTCGAGTCGTAGGTTATGGGCGTGCTCGCTTTGCCCTGCCGGGTGGTGGGATTGAGCGCGATGTCCATCAGCGCGGAAATTACGTTCATGCCCGGGCGATAGGAAACCTCAAATTCTTCCCAGTAGGATTTGGAATCAGGGCCGTTCTGGCGTTTGATTTTTATGAGGACGGTGTTGTTGTTGGCCATATAAGAAGCTCTTAGCCGTCAGCTATCAGCTCTCAGCAAAACCCAAAGCTGGCTAGCTGTATGGCTTTCTAACTGAAGGGCTTCATCAGCTGTGGAAGGGCACGGCTTCAGCCGTGCCGCTAAAGCCCACCTTTGAACCGGGCTTTAGCCCCTGAAACCCCCTCAGTACTTTCTCGCCCGCGGCGGAATCAGCGAAATATCCACGGGCTCGAATTCGAACCGCGGCTCGTCGGCATCAGGCGCGAAATACGCCTTGGTGGTCTTCAGCCAGTTCTTGTCGTCGCGCTCGGGGAATGCCGGCTTGTAGTGCGCGCCGCGCGATTCGTCCCGCATGCGGGCGCCCTGGGCGATCACCCGCGCCAGTTGCAGCATGTTGTAAAGCTGACGAGCGAAAGCAAACGTGGTGTTGGCCCACTGCGAGCGGTCGCTGAGGTTGACCTTGCCGTAACGTTCCAGCAGTTCGCAAAGCTTGGTGTCGGTCTGCGCCAGATCCTTGTTGTCACGGATGACGGTGCAGGTGCGAGTCATCACGTCGCCCAGTTCGCGCCAGATTTGGAAGGGGTTCTCGCTTCCGTCCGCCTTCAGCAGCCGGGCGTTGATTTCTTCCTGGCGCTTGCGCTCCGCGTCGAAATGTCCGTTGCCTGCCGCTGCTTTCTGCGAGCGCGCATACTCCACCGCCGCCGGCCCGGCCACGCCGCCGCCGAAAATGCAGGACACCAGCGAATTGGCGCCCAGACGATTGGCGCCGTGATACTGGTACTCGCACTCCCCCGCGGCGTACAGCCCGGCAACGTTCGTAGCCTGCTTGTAATCTACCCACAGTCCGCCCATGGTGTAGTGCATGCCCGGGAAAATCTTCATGGGTGTGTCGCGCGGGTCGTCGCCTACGAACTTTTCGTAAATTTCGAGGATGCCTTCCAGCTTTCGGTCCAGCACCTTGCGGTCAATGTGCGTCAGGTCCAGGTAGACCATGGGCTGGCCGTCAATGCCCAGCTGGTGTTCGTAAACCACCTTGAAGATGGCGCGTGTGGCCACGTCGCGCGGCACCAGGTTGCCGTACTTGGGGTACCACTCCTCCAGGAAATACCAGCGCTCGTTCTCGGGAATAGACTTGGGGTCGCGTTTGTCTCCCTTCTGCTTGGGCACCCAGACGCGGCCGCCTTCGCCGCGCGCCGACTCCGACATCAGCCGCAGCTTGTCTTCACCAGGGATGGAAGTGGGATGCACCTGGATGAACTCGCCATTGGCGTAGAAGGCGCCCTGCTGGTAGAGCGCGGACTGCGCCGAGCCGGTGCACACCACGGAGTTGGTGGACTTGCCAAAGATGGCGCCGATGCCGCCGGTGGCGATGATGACAGCGTCGGCGGGGAAAGTACGCACCTCCATGGAGTGCAGGTCCATGGCGCAGATGCCGCGGCAAACACCGCTGCCGTCGAGCACCGCGGAAAGGAACTCCCAGTGCTCAAACTTCTTGACCTTGCCGTCGGCTTCATGCCGCCGCACCTGTTCGTCGAGGGCATAGAGGAGTTGCTGCCCGGTGGTAGCGCCGGCAAATGCGGTGCGGTTGTAAAGCGTGCCGCCAAAGCGGCGGAAGTCCAGCAGCCCCTCGGGGGTGCGGTTAAAGGGCACGCCCATGCGGTCGAGCAGGTCAATGATGCCGGGGGCGGCCTCGCACATATCCTTCACCGGCGGTTGGTTGGCCAGGAAATCGCCGCCATAGACAGTGTCGTCAAAGTGCTGCCAGGTGGAATCGCCTTCGCCCTTGAGGTTCTTTGCGGCGTTGATGCCGCCCTGCGCGCACACTGAGTGCGAGCGCTTGACCGGCACAATGGAAAACAGGTCCACGTGCCCGCCCATTTCGGCGATCTTGATGACGGCCGACAGGCCCGCCAGCCCGCCGCCCACTACGATAATTTTTGGATTAGCTGCCATATGAAAATCGAAGCGGCCACGCCCGCTTTTACTGTACTCCTGTGGCGATATTCGCCGGCGGCGGCACCTGGGGCGAGGTCAGGAAGGCGACCATGGTCGCCGTTCCGACCGCAATGAACGCCACCGCTACCAGGAAGCACACCACGCCGAACTTACGCCGCGCGTTCTCCCCGGTGAAGAAACCCCACTTGGCGGCGAAAAGCCACAAGCCGTAGCCAAAGTGCCAGGACGCCGCGATGATGCCCACGAAGTAGAATGCCACCGCCCAGGGATGATGAAATTCGTTCTGCACCTTCCAGAAGGCGGCCGCCGAATTGGTCAGCAGATGTACGCCATTAAAGCGCATGGACCAAACGTGCCAGCCTATGTAGAAGAAGGCGATGGCGCCCGTCCAGCGCTGCGTGGTGTAGAGCCAGTTTCCGGTCCAGGGATAATCGCCCACATTGGTGTCGCCCCGGTACCAGATGTAAAAGCCGTAGCCGGCGTGGTAGGCGAGGGGAATCCAGATTAAGAAAAGCTCCAGGTAGAAAACGAAGGGCAGACCGGTCAGGAAGCGGACGTTGTCGTTATAGGCGGCGGCCCCATTGGTGGCGAACGCATTAGAGAAAAAGTGCTCCACCAGGAAAGCGCCGATGGGGAAGATGCCGCTCAGCGAGTGCAGGCGGCGCCAGAAGAACGAATGCCCCTGGCCGGCGCGCAGGGGAGCCACTCCGGAATGAACTTTTGGGGAAACTTTGGCTCCGGCAACCGGGGCCGTACTGCTAGCCGATGCCACGAAGGCTCCTAAGACTTTGGAATGAAGGCGTGAAACTCTCTATTATCTTTTTCCCGGAGCAGCAGAGTCAAGGTTGAGCCGTTTTGCGGGCCCGTTTTCTACGGAACCGCTGCCTCCCGACATTCGTAGCTCAGCCTGAGAAGCAGC
>DASYWT010000089.1:0-2812 GCA_035935775.1 Terriglobales bacterium | reverse complement strand
ATCGACGCTCCGGTTTGGCACCTCGATGTCGGCTCATCGCATCCTGGAGCTGTAGAAGGTTCCAAGGGTTAGGCTGTTCGCCTATTAAAGCGGTACGTGAGCTGGGTTCAGAACGTCGCGAGACAGTTCGGTCCCTATCTGATGTGGGCGGAGGAGATTTGCGGGGGCCTGTCCTTAGTACGAGAGGACCGGGATGGACGAACCTCTTGTGTTCCAGCTGTCATGCCAGTGGCACGGCTGGGTAGCGAAGTTCGGTTGTGATAAACGCTGAATGCATATAAGCGTGAAGCACTCCCCAAGATTAGATCTCCCAACCCGTAAGGGATATGAAGGGCCCAGGAAGATTACCTGGTTGATAGGCTGGAAGTGGAAGCGCGGCAACGCGCGTAGCTTACCAGTACTAATCGCCCGTTCGGCTTGACCATAAAATTTACTCGGTGCAGTGAAGCGCTCAGCAATCAGCAGTCGGCTCTCAGTAGAACCTGACTGACTGTGACTGCCGCTGAACGCTTCTGCGCCGTGCGGAAACGCACACCTCGAGTTATTCCAATCTATTCAGTTGTGAGGCATTGCCCTCACGCTCTTTTGAGTTTGCCGGGCATCAGCCCTGAAGGTCGGCGCAGCGCCAGTTGCTGAAAGCTGACGGCTGATAGCTGACGGCTCCAGTTGTCGGTGACCTTACCGCGGGGGGAACACCCGTTCCCATCCCGAACACGGAAGTTAAGCCCCGCAGGGCCGATTGTACTGCACGCGAAAGTGTGTGGGAGAGTAGGTCGTCGCCGACTTAATATTGAAGGCCACGTTGCTTGATGCAGCGTGGCCTTTTCTGTTTTGGGATGAGATCCTGCGCTGCGCTCAGGATTTCGGCAGCAGGCTCCCGCACGTCGCCGGTGGCGACTCGCTCACGCCTGCTAAACGCCTCAAGTTAAGCCCCGCAGGGCCGATTGTACTGCACGCGAAAGTGTGTGGGAGAGTAGGTCGTCGCCGACTTAAATTACAGAGGCCACGTTGCTCAGAGCAGCGTGGCCTTTTGGTTTTGGGAACTTCTTCTCCGCGGATGTACGCCGATCGGCGCAGATTCAACTTCCATCTTCCTCGGCGTCATCCCGAGCGGCTTCAGCCGCGAGGGATCTCGCGCGCAGCACCGAACAATTTGCCACCGCACGCGAGATGCTTCGGACCTGAAGGTCCTCTGCATGACGCCGACCATCATGGTGCCTACGATGGGGATGCTGAACTGCGTTTGGCTTTCGGAAGGGCATGGCTTCAGCCATGCCGTGTGAGGGTGCGCGGTAGAATCCGGCTTCAGCCGCTGAGGGACGGTCGTGCGCACGCAAAGGTGGATTGCTTGCACACTAAACGCAAGGTCCCTCGACTTCGCTCGGGATGACAGGAGGAGGGGAGCTTTGCGGCTAGGCTGAAGCCCTCTTCTACAAGCTCAGGGCAGGCCATGCCCTTCCGCAATCCCGACCTGCGTTCATCCACGTTAATCCGTGGCGAATGAATTTGGGACTGTGTTACTGGGCCGTCCCCTTCAGCTTCTGCAGCTTTCCTTCCGCGCTCTGCTGCACCAGCTTCTTGAATGGCTCGGGGATCCCCTTGTCCTCCGGCAGCAACTCCAGTGCCTTCCGTGCGGCCGCAATCGCACGGGCGTTCTGGCCGTCGGCCACGTAGCCGTCGCCCAGGCTATCGTATGCGTTAGCCGACGTGGGATAGGCTTCGGTGTTCAGCTTGAACAATTCCACCGCATCTTTGGGCTGCCTGGCCTGCAGGCGTTCATACCCCAGCAGGTTCAGCGGTCCCTCCGGGAATAGAAAAGCCTGCGGGTCGCGCTTGCGGGCGTCGTGGAACATTTGTACCGCCTTGGGCACGCCGTCCGGTTGTTCCACTAGCGACCAGAACTCCGATGCCGGTGTCCTCTTGATCGCCACGTGGGCCTTGGGATCGGCAGGAGTCTTCAGCAGCGTTTGCACATACCAGGCCACGATCTCGCGCGGTAATTCGGGGTGCGGGCCGAAGATTTCCGTGCCGTGCTTGCCATCCTGAAAGCCGACAAATTTATTGCGCGGATTTCCGGACAATTCGGCCAGCCACTGCATGTTCTGCGGAGCATTGGAATCGAACTCGTCGTCGGCCGCCGCCGCGGTGAAAATAGGGAGCCAGGCGTTTTGCTGCAGGAATTTCAAGCCGGCGCCATTGGTGCCGCCGGCCAGCAGCGCGAGCGACTTCACCTCGGAATGCCGCCGCGCCACCTCCACGGCGAAGCCCACGCCGCAGCTGCCGCCCCCGGCGCCGATGCGGCTCTTGTCCACGCCGGGCTGGGCCAGCAGGTAGGCGTAGGCTGCATCAATGTCGCCCGGCCATTTGGTGGTCTGCACCTGCTGCAGCTTTTGCGGGTCCTTGCGGAAATCAATGCGCTCGCCCTCGCTCTCGCCATAACCGCGGTAGTCGAGAGTCAGCGCATTGATGCCGGCGGCGCTTAACTGGCTGGCCACCGGTTCCCATGCTTTACGATTGCTGTTGCACATGTGCAGCAGCAACACCGCGGGCCCGGGCTTGGCAGCCGCGTAGAAGGTGGCTTTGAGCTTGATGCCATCCGGGGCGGTAATGTCCACATCGCGCGACGCGGGCGCCGTAGCGGCAAACGTTGGGAGAGTAAGCAGGAACAACAGCAGGGTAGCAAGCAAACGAAACATTGTGCGAACCTCCTGCGCTCCAAAAGTCTAACAGGCCACAACGTTACATATGTCATGTTGAGCGCGGGCGCATGCCCGAGTTGAAATTGAGGCGCTTAGCGGGCGTGAGCGCAGCG
>DASYWT010000088.1:0-6634 GCA_035935775.1 Terriglobales bacterium | reverse complement strand
CAGGTAGGAGATGAGGTCCTTGATTTCTGCGCGCTCATAGAAGGAGAAGCCGCCCACCACGTGATACTTGAGCCTGTAGCGCCGCATCGCTTCTTCAAACAACCGCGACTGCGAGTTGGTGCGGTAAAGCACCGCGGTACGCGCTTCCTCACCCTGCCCGGCAGCCTCCTGTAGGTAACGCGCGACGTAGTCAGCCACGAAGAGCGCTTCGTTCTCGCCATCCGGCGCTTCGTAGTAGCCTAGCTTGGCTCCGCCCTGGCGCGAGGTCCACAGGTTCTTGCCCTTGCGGCGCACATTGTTGGCCACCACCGCCGAGGCGGCCTGCAGAATGTTCTGGGTGGAGCGGTAGTTCTGCTCCAGACGGATAATCTTGGCGTCAGGGAAGTCCTTCTCGAATTCCAGAATGTTGCGGATGTCGGCGCCGCGCCAGGAGTAGATAGACTGGTCCTCGTCGCCCACGGCGCACACGTTGTGCCGGGTGCCCGCCAGCAGGCGCATCAGTTCATACTGGGGACGGTTGGTGTCTTGGTACTCGTCCACCAGAAGGTATTGGAAACGCCGGTTGTATTTCTCGCGCACCTCGGGCACAGCCTTCAGCAGGCGCACCGCCTCCAGCAACAGGTCGTCGAAATCGAGAGCGTTGGCCTTGCGCAGTTCCTGGCGGTAAATCTCATAAATGTGGGCCACACGCTCAGTCTTGGGATCGCGGGAGTTGAGGTAGACCTCCTGGGGGTCGAGCATGTGGTTCTTAGCCCAGGAGATGTGTGCCAGCACGGCGCTGGGCTTGGTCTGCTTGTCGTCCACACCCAGGCGGCGCATGGCGGCCTTGACCACCGTCTGCTGGTCGGTTTCGTCGTAGATGACAAAGTCCTTGCGGAAGCCTATAGGCTCACCGCCCTTCGTAGAAGGAATGCGCAGCGCCTCGATGTCGCGGCGCAGCAGTCGCACGCAAAAAGAATGGAAGGTGGCGATGAGCGGCTTGGCCAGCGTGTGGCCGCCCACCAGTTTTTCTACTCGCTCCGCCATCTCCGCAGCCGCCTTGTTGGTGAAGGTGACCGCCACGATGGAATCGGGCGCAACTCCGCAGGTGTCAATCAGATGGGCGATGCGGTAGGTGATGACTCTTGTTTTGCCGCTGCCCGCGCCCGCCAGGATGAGCAGCGGCCCTTCCGTTGTCTCCACGGCTTCGCGTTGCTGCGGATTGAGTTGGTCCAGAAACGACACGCTACGTCCTTGTGGCGTGGGTGTCCCGCCCGGCTGTCGCGGGGGCGTCCCCGCAAAAGTATTACTCCACCAGTCTCCGAGTGTTCGTGTCCCCCCTAAAGGGGCTCCTCGCGTGTTAAGGCGACCAATTCTCAGGGCTCACGCCCTGGGCTAGAATCTTTTTCGCCCTTGCGGGCTGGGGTTGCCATCACGGCGGCCGTTTGGCCCGTGGAAGCGTGGGGCTTCAGCCCCACGAATCAGCGCAGAAGTTGCACCGGCTTCAGCCGCTGTGGCACCGGGGCTAAAGCCCGAGTCTTTGATTCGACTTTATCGTAGGGCCAAGGCCCTGCGCTTCCACACTTGCACATGCCGACTAAAGAAGCAAAGCAACCTCAGCCTCTAATCGCCAAGCGTTCCCGCAAATCTGGCGACTCCTGGCATGCCCCTGGTGCTCCAGAAAGATGTTTCTATTCCGCTTTCGCCTTTTCCGCCCGCTCCAGCGCGCACGCCTCACACGGGCAATATTCGCGCAAAAACTCCCAGGAATATATGCCCAGCTCGTGACCATCATTCCAGCGGAAACGAATGGCGTATTTGCCCACCGGTTCAGCCTGCAACGGCTTGGCCGGAGGCTTGAACATAGGCAGGGCTCCTGGCGCCGGCTTGGGTGGTTCACCCGGCTCGCGGCCGCTTTTGCCCCGTTCCTCGTCACACAGAGCGCAAGGGCAGGCATCACGCAACCACTTGAAGCTGTAGCTGGAGCGGTGCCCGTCCTTCCACTCGATGTCCATGCCCGTCCCAGCGGTCAGGTTCACCTTGACCGACTTAGGATCAGCCTTCTGATTGGGGGGCATGTTCTCAGTATCGCACAGGGGATTGCGCCGGTAAGTGGGTGGTGCAGGCGTTGTGGAGCGGCCCCTAAGGCGGCAATTTTTTGGGACTGTCATTTTGGGACTGTCATATTGAGCGAGGGCGAACGTCCGAGGCGAAATATCCCTACAACGATCGCCAATAACGGGCTGTTGGAGGGAGTTCTTACCCGACATCAGTGGATTGATGGAAGAACTCCCTGGGACTAGTTGTGATGAAGCGAACAGCGCGGAGGTCCCTCGACTGCTTCGCTCGGGATGACAGGGTGGAAAAGGGCCGGAGGGTAGCGCTGCGCCCCACTTCTCACCCGGTTTGTCCAAACCCGCTTCCATCCGGTAAAATTTAAGTTTGTCCCACTAAGTCCTTAAGGTTTCGGAGCACTCATGGCACGAGTATGTGATATCTGCGGCAAGGGGCCGCAGTTCGGTAACACGATCAGCCACTCGCACAACACCAGCCGGCGGCGCTGGAACGTGAACCTGCGCCCGGTGCGGGCTATCGTGAATGGCGCCACCCGCAAGCTGCGCGTCTGCACTGCCTGCCTGCGCAGCGGCAAGGTCGTCAAAGCCTAAGAACCTGAAACCAAAACCGCAGAGGACGCGGAGTACGCAGAGATTATTGGTGATCTATGCCCCCAAATTTCCTCGGCGTCCCTTGCGTCCTCGGCGGTTTTCACTAAGCCAGGGCGATCACGTCAATTTCCACCGCCACATCCTTAGGCAGGCGGGCCACCTCAACAGTTGAACGCGCCGGCGGAGCCGCTTTCCAGAAGCGCCCGTAAACCTCGTTCATCGCCGCGAAGTCCCCCATGTTCTTCAGAAACACCGTGGTACGTACCACCCGTTCCAGACCACTGCCCGCCGCTTTCAGGATGGCTTCCAGGTTCTTCAGTACGCGCTCGGTCTGCGCCGCCACATCGCCCTGAATGATCTGGTTGGTGGCTGGGTCAAAGGCGATCTGGCCGGAAGTAAAAATAAAACCATTCGCTTTGATGGCCTGGGAATATGGCCCGATCGCCTGCGGCGCGTCTTTGGTGGCAACCACGTCTCGCATGTTTTCACCCCAGTTCTCAGTTCTCTGTTATCAGTTAAAAACAAGCTATTGGCACCTGGCAATGAGCATTTACGCATTTGAGTTTCGCGGCCTGACCCGGGGGAACGTCATTTTTCATTCCCGCCTGCGGCCTGGCAATAAACCTGGCTGGCTAAGTGCTGACTGCTAAATGCTAATTGCTTTTCCGAGAACCGGGAACCGAGAACCGCTCTAGACTCGCTGCACTCTCTGCACATCGTGTACGCCGGCAATTTTGCGCAGGCCGGATATGATCTGCTCCAGGTGCTTCAGATCTTCAATGTCAATCACCATGTCGATGCTGGCCTGGCTGTTGGCGGTGCGCACTTCAATGTTGCGGATATTGGTGTTGTCGTCGCTGATGATGGCGGTGATCTGCTTGAGCATGCCGGCCCGGTCATCACAGAACAGGGTGAGCTTGACCGGGTATCCTGCGGGAGTTTCGGTGTCGCGGGCCCACTCCACCGCGATGCGCCGCTCCGACTCGTACATCAGGTTGGTGACGTTCGGGCAGTTCCGCGAGTGTACGGCTACACCCTTGCCCCGCGTCACATAGCCCACAATGTCCTCGCCGCGAATGGGATTGCAGCAGCGCGCGCGGTAGACCAGCAGATCGTCGTGGCCCTTCACCTTGATGGCGTTGTGGTCGCCACCGAACACGCGGCGCATCACACTGGTGATGGCGCTGTGCTTTTCCTCATCGGCTTCGCCGGGTGATTCGGAAGCCGCAGGCGCCAGCTTGGCTAGCGCCTGGCGGGCGGAAAATTTGCCATAGCCGATCCCGGCCAGCAGGTCATCGCCGCGCCCCAGGCCATAGTCTGCGGCTACGCGCTGAAAATCCTGCTCCTTGATTTCCTTAAGCGCCACCCGGTATTTGCGGGCTTCCTTTTCAATCAGCTTGCGTCCGATTTCTATGGCGCGCTCACGCTGGTGCACGTTGAGCCAGTGCTTGATCTTGTTACGCGCGCGCGAAGATTTAACGATGCCCAGCCAGTCACGGCTGGGATGGTGCCCAGGCTGGGTGAGAATTTCTACGATGTCGCCGCTGTGCAGGTGGTAGCGCAGCGGCACCATGCGCCCATTGACCTTCGCCCCCACGCAGGTGTGCCCTACATCGGTGTGGATGGTGTAGGCAAAATCCAGGGGCGTGGCGTCGCGCGGCAGGATCACCACCTTGCCCTTGGGGGTGAAGGTGTAAACCTCCTCCGGGTAGAGATCAATCTTGAGCGTGGACAGGAACTCGCTGGGGTCGGAAACGTCGCGCTGCCACTCCACCACCTGCCGCAGCCAGGCCAGGCGCTGCTCGTCTTTGGCGCTGACCGGCCCGTCCTTGTATTTCCAGTGCGCGGCGATGCCTTCCTCCGCCATCTTGTGCATTTCTTCGGTGCGGATCTGCACCTCGAAGGGCTGGCCGTCTTCCGCAATCACGGAGGTATGCAACGACTGGTAGAAATTGGGTCGCGGCATGGCAATGAAATCCTTGATGCGGCTGGGCACCGGCCGCCACAGGTTGTGTATGATGCCCAGCACCGCGTAACAGTCCTGCACGCTCTTGGTAATCACGCGCACGGCGAGCATGTCGTACATCTGGTCCACGGTGATGCGCTGGCGCAGAATTTTCTGGTGAATGCTGTAGAGGCGTTTGATGCGGCTGTGCACCTCCGCTTCTATCCCCGCCTCCTTGAACTTTTCCCGCAGGATTTCTTCGATCTGGGCGAGAAAATGTTCGCCCGCTTTGCGCCGGGACTCCACCGCCTCGTGTACCTGCTCGTAGCCGATGGAATCCATGTAGCGGAAGCCCAGATCTTCCAGTTCACCGCGGATTTTGCCCATACCCAGTCGGTGCGCGATAGGCGCATATATCTCCAGTGTTTCCTTGGCGATGCGCTGCTGGCGCTCAGGTGGGAGGTGCTCGAGGGTGCGCATATTGTGCAGCCGGTCGGCCAGCTTGATGAGCACTACGCGGATATCGTCCACCATGGCCAGCACCATCTTGCGGACGTTCTCCGCCTGGCGCTCCTCGCTGGAGGCGAAATCAATTTTGCTGATCTTGGTGACGCCTTCAACGATGTGCGCCACCTGTTCGCCGAATTCCTTGCGGATGTCCACAATGGTGACCGACGTGTCCTCGACGGAATCGTGCAGCAGACCGGCAACGATGGCGATGGGATCCAGCTTCATTTCCGCCAGCACGCAGGCCACTTCCAGGGGATGAACCAGGTAGGGCTCACCGGAGGCGCGCTGCTGCCCGGTATGGTGCAGGAGGGAATAGTTGTAGGCGCGCCGAATCAGGGCCAGATCGTCGTTAGGGCGATAAGATCGGACCCGCTTCAGCAGCTCACGGAAACGCGTAACCGTGAGCACATTGGTCGCGATCTGGTGGCGCAGGGTCGCCATGCTTCATTATAGCTTCGCAATTTCGGCGATTTGGCCGTTCCTGCTGCTTTCGCTTTCCTAAGTAGCTGTGGGCACAAGGCTTGCAGCTGAACTCCGCTTTGTCACATGGCTCGAGGCGAGCGTAATCTAGAAGGCTTCCCATGGCTCCAATGAACATCCTCGCCAGCGGAACTTCGGGGCCGATCGGCGGCGCGCTGGTGCCGGCGCTGACAACAGCAGGTCATCGTGTCACGCGCCTGGTGCGTCGTCCGCCCACGTCTTCGGGTGAGGTCGAGTGGGATCCGGAGAAGCCGGCTGCTCCGGAACTGGTCAGCGGCTATGACGCCGTCATCCACCTCGCCGGCGAGACCATTGTCGGCCACTGGGACCAGAAAAAGAGACAAAAGATTCGCGACTCCCGCGTTGCCGGCACACGAAATCTGGCCCAGGCGTTGGCTCAGGCTGCAAGCAAGCCGTGCGTGCTCATTAGCGCCTCTGCCATCGGTTTTTACGGCAATCGTGGAAAAGAAATGCTGACCGAGAACAGCGAGCCCGGTTACAGCTTCCTGGGCATGGTGTGCCGGGAGTGGGAGGGAGCAGCCAGGCCGGCGGCTGAAGCCGGCATTCGCACCGTGCAGTTGCGCATCGGCATCATGCTCAGCCTGTCGGGCGGCGCCCTCAAGCAGATGGTGCAGCCGTTCCGCTTCGGCTTAGGCGGCATTATTGGCAACGGGCAGCAGTACTGGAGCTGGGTGACGCTCGAAGATGTGGTCGGCGCGCTGCAGCATGCGCTCGCTCATGAAGGTTTGTCGGGCCCGGTGAATGTGGTCTCGCCCAATCCTGTCACCAACATTGATTTCACCCGCGCCATCGCGCAAGTGGTGCGCCGCCCGGCGCTGTTCCCTCTTCCGCCTTTCGCGGTGCGGCTTTTCTTCGGGCAGATGGGGGAGGAGTTAATGCTGGCCAGCGCCCGCGTCCTGCCCACCAAGCTGGAAGCCAGCGGCTACAAGTTCCGTTATCCGGAACTGAAACCCGCGCTGGTGGATATTCTGCACAAGTAAATTGGCCATAGGTCCATCTCTTTCGCCCTGCTGGGGCTCGCTCGTCTATCCCG
>DASYWT010000087.1:0-2067 GCA_035935775.1 Terriglobales bacterium | reverse complement strand
GTCAGCCCTACGACACACACCCGGCAGGTCGTGCGTCTTGGAGTGGCACACGGTTACGGTGGCATTGTGATTGATAAGCAGCATGGTGGTGGGCTTGCCCACAATGTCGCTGCGTCCCACTACAACCGCTTCCCGCCCGGCAATGGGAATGTTGCTGCGTTGCAGAATTTCGATAATGCCCGCCGGGGTGCACGGCACCAGCCCCGGCCGCTGGGTAGATAGGAAGCCAACATTCATAGGATGAAAGCCGTCCACATCCTTGGCCGGATCCACCGCCATCAGCACCGCCTTGGAGTCCACCTGCGGCGGCAGGGGAAGCTGCACCAGGATGCCGTCAATCTCGTCGCGCCGGTTGAGCTCCTGTACCAGATGCAGCAGCTCGGCCGTGGTCGCCGACTGTGCGGGCGTGTGCTTTTCGCTGTAGATGCCCAGTTCCTCGCAGCTTTTGACCTTGCCGCGCACGTAAATTTCGGAGGCGGGATTATTGCCGGCAAGAATGACCGCCAGTCCGGGACGCATGCCCGCCGCCGTCAGTTCGCGCACCTGTTGCCCCACTTCCGCCTTGATTTCCGCAGCGATCTTGTTGCCGTCCAGAATGGTGGCCGCCATGAGTCCTCTTCGCTCCTGGGAGAAATTCGAATTCTAAATCATCCCCAAGGGCGGGGAGTTGCGGTTTCCTGCTCGAACGCCGATTTGGGAAATACGCCCCCAATTTGTTCACAACGGGAAGCATCGCCAGCAGTGCTGGAGTAAAATTGTGTCCGCCATGATCTCCCCAGAACTGCTGGAAATTCTGGTCTGCCCGGTGTGCAAAAAACGCCTGGTCCTGAAGAATGAAGGCGAGAGCCTGCAATGCGGTGAGTGCCGGCGGGTTTATCCCATCCGCGACGGCATTCCCATCCTGCTTGTGGACGAGGCCGTTATAGAGCCCTCCTAGAGCCGCCACGATTTGCCATTTCCCGGCAGCAGGGCGTGTTTTTTTGTGTCAGTTCGGGAGCGGCACCCCACCCGTGCTAGTACCGGTCTGCCTACAACTCCTTCAGTTAGCGCAACTTGGCTTCCGCAACTCCCTTCCGCGTCAAGGGTTTAAGAGCATAGAAACGCTGGTGAAATAAAACCCTGCAGAAAGGCATCTACGGCATCAGAATTGCTTGCAACAAAGGTGCAGTCTGCGGAGTCTAATTGCCAGTACAAGGCACGGGTCGGAGGTGATGGCCATGACGGACGAGAAGTTTAATGTGACCGAATTGGCGGCTTTACGGAGCGACCTGTTGCAGGGAGGCATCGATTCCCGCGAAGCTGCGGAATTGCTGCAGGTCTTCCTCATGGGCCGTGGGTATGGAGTTTCTCGGGAGGCAGCGTGGGATGCTGCCAGCCGGGTGGAGGGCTCAGGTTGCTCTCTGGAAGTGATTCAGAAGGAACTGGAAAGCTTAGCGCTGGTGATGTAAGCGCGAGTCCAAACGGCGCATGGGAGCCACCCTGGCGCCGGAGTTGAGAACGAGGTGGCAGAAGTAACTGACGGGATTTGAACCAGATGGCCGGGCCAACCAGCCCGGCCATTGCTTTTGCGCCGGACCAACTCGCTCGCTTCCAGGGGACTAGCCCGCTAGAAACTCTGCGCCCTATCGCTCGACAAGGGCAGGCTATTCAGCTAGTTAGCTTCGTCAGGGGATCCTGCAAACCTGCAATCCGCCGTTCACGTAGGGACAGTCCATGCCCGCCACGGGATGTTCCAGCACCACCCAGTCGACCCCAAGTTGCTCCTTGAGCCTTTGGAAGTCTTTGAGTTGAAAGCTGCTCCAGCCCTTCTGCGCTTGCGTTTGACGCTGCCACTCCTCGGCGAGTTGAGGGAACATGCTGGCTGCGCCACTATCTTTAAGAGCGTCGGCCAGCATGCTGCGCTCGGCAACTGCCCGGAAGCCATGCTGGTCCTCTCCCGGCACGCCCATATGCTGGGGATCGAGGGCAAAGTACGCATCGAGGGGCGTGTTTTCCCGGATCCAAGTGAAAGTCTGGACCCACTTATTCGTGTTCCGGGTCCAGGGCAACTCCAAGTGGGGCGTGGCG
>DASYWT010000086.1:0-31923 GCA_035935775.1 Terriglobales bacterium | reverse complement strand
CTTGTTCGCGTTCAGCCGTCTTGCCGTCGGACTGCAGCACAAACATTCCTACTGTGCTGTTTTCCTGGCCGAACGCCGGCCGGCCCACATACAAAACATTGCTCAGCCGCTCCAAATCAATGGTGCCGTCCACGCTTAAATCCGGTCGCGCGCCTGACGGAAGTGGATCATCCAGAGCCACGTCCACCGTGACCGTGCCGTTGTAGACCGCGGGATCAATCCGCATCACGTGTCCGGCGATAACGCCATTGTGCGTGTCCACCGAAGCCGGCTGGTTGAGTTGGATATCTTTGGCTTGCGTTTCCGGAATCTTCAGCTCCGCCTTCAGATGATCGGGCTGCACTACTTTGGCCAGCGTCGTGCCCGGTGTAACCCATTGCCCCACCTTGAGCGGCTGTTCCTGCAGCACGCCCCGGATGCCGGCGCGCACGGTCAGGTTCTGCACCTGGGTTTGCTTCAATTGCGCCAGGGCGCGGTCCTGCTCGATTTCCGCCTGCTTGGCCAGCAACTGCGCCTGCAGCACCTTGCTGCTGTTGGTCAGCCGCTCCTGCTCGATCTGGTCGCGCGTCTGCAACTGTTGCGCCTTGCCTTCGGCGATCTTGCGGTTCAAGTCGGAAATAACCCCCAGCTTGTTCAGTTGCTGGTCGGTTTCCGCCTGCATCCGCGCCTCGTTGTATTCCGCGTTGGCCTGCGCCACCAGCGACTTCTGGGTCAGCACCTGGCTCTCCAGCTGCGCCTCCAGGTTCTTGTAGTCGGCTTCCGCGGCCTTCAGCTTCAAGTTGGCGTCCAGTGTTTCCTGCATCAATTGCGGATTCGTCAAAATAAGTAATACGGTGTTAGGCTGCACCTGGGTTCCCGGCAACACCGGGATTTTTTCCACGCGGCCATCCGTGGCCGCCGGAATCCACTGAATGTCCACCGGCGTCAGCGTGCCCAGGCCGCGCACCTGGCGCAGCATGGGGCCGCGCTTGACCGTGTCAATCCACACCGTGGACCGGTCTACGCCTGGCGCTGCCGGCTTCAGCCGCGACAACCCCATGGTGACCAGGGCCACCAGAACAAGTCCCAATGCTGCATAGACGATCCGGCGCCGCTTTCGTTGGCGGGCCACAGTTGCTGGTCGGGCGATATCCATCACATACCTCCAGGGCACGCCGTATGCCAACAAGTGCGCCCCTAACTCATTGAATTTTATAGGAAATCCGCACTAGATAGCGGAATAGGTGTCCGTTTTCGAACAACGGTGTGCGAGCGCGAACACCAAAACAAGTTGTCAGGGGTCAGTGGCCAGTTCTCAGTGGGGAGCCGCCTTTACCGACCACTGACGGCCGCTTCAGTGATCGCCGCTCTTGGTGGCGACGGCCAGGTCAGGACTGCTCTTGCGGTATCCGAAGTACACGTCGTTTTCCTGGCTGCGATGGTGAAAAAGGAAAAGGACCTTGGCTTGCGACTTCATTGAAAAGTGCACTGGCTCCCAAACTCCATCCCCTACCGGCGCTTTTTCCAGTTCGAAATGTGTGCCCGGCTCCACCGTGGCCAGAAAACCCTGAATTGCAACCGGCTGAATCACTTTCGCCTGTACCTTCACCCATTGGAAGGTCTGGGTATCAATCCACAATTTACCCTGCATTCCCTTTAGCACCTGGGCCTGCATATTCGGAGGGTTGTACTCGGCACGCGGTGTGGCCTTCAGGACGTAAACCTCATGAGGACCCAGCCGTTGCTCACCCAGCAGCTTGAAATCAAAAGCCTTAGTCAATTGCTCCATCATCAGGTGGTCGCGTTTTCGGTCCTTCTCCCATTGCGCGATCCGCTGGGCGCGCTGCTGTGCCGTTTCCGCCTGCCGGTGAGCGATTGCCTTCTGCATTTTGCGCTGTTCAGCCTGTTGCTGTTCCGGGCTGAGCTCCTGGCCATTCACGGCTACCAGTCTCTTGTAAGGCGTGCCCAGAATCATCTGTACTTCGAAGGTTTGCGGCGGATCTCCGTCTTCCTGGTCGGTTTCGTAGTGGTCATACTGCGGGTCGGCCGCCCAGTCCGTCTCGTTAGCCTGGACGGAGCGCTGGATAATGCTCTGCACATCCTGCGCAGCAGCGGACAATCCCACCGAAAGCAGGCACAACACAACAACGGCTCGCGCCATGCTGCGCGTAAGTGTACGCCAGAAGTCTGCTGTCATATAGCACCGGCTAAGGCGTAAGGGGCACCGCCATCTTCCCCGTTGGCTACTATCCCTACCCTCATTAGATGATGGTTTTCTGCTTTTCCGTCGCACCTTGAAATCTAAGCGAAGGTTTATTCATAAGTCTGTCTGGCAGGACAACTTACCTGTATCCTCCTGCCCCTTCCCCACATCCTTCGCGGTTGCGTATACCATATCGTTTTGTGATTTATGACAAGGAGCAAGCAATGCAACTGGGAATGATTGGCTTGGGCCGCATGGGTTCCAATATGGTGCGCCGCCTGATGCACGGCGGCCACGAGTGCGTGGTGTTCGACATGAATCCCGCCAGCGTGAAACAACTGGGTGGCGAGGGAGCCACCGGCGCCGCCACGCTCGACGACCTGGCACGCAAGCTCAAGAAGCCGCGCGCCGTCTGGCTCATGGTTCCCGCGGGGGTAGTGGACAGCACGCTGCAGGAACTGGCGCAGCGCCTGGAACCGGGCGACGCCATCATTGACGGCGGCAATTCCTACTACATCGACGACATTCGCCGTGCCAAAGAACTGCGCGCCAGAAAACTCTCCTACGTTGACGTCGGCACCAGCGGCGGCGTCTGGGGCCTGGAGCGCGGCTATTGTCAGATGATCGGCGGTGATCGCGATGTGGTCCAGCGCCTCGATCCTATTTTCAAAACTCTGGCTCCCGGGCGCGGCAATGCGCCCCGCACTCCCGGGCGGGAGAAAGCTTCGGGCACCGCCGAGGAAGGCTACTTGCACTGCGGCCCTAACGGCGCCGGCCACTTCGTCAAGATGGTGCACAACGGCATCGAATATGGTCTGATGGCGGCTTACGCGGAAGGCCTCAACATCCTGAAGCACGCCAATGTGGGCAAGCGCGGACGCACGGTGGATGCCGAAACCACTCCCCTGCGCGATCCCGAGCACTACCAGTACGATCTGAATCTGGCGGACATCGCCGAAGTCTGGCGCCGTGGCAGCGTGGTCGCTTCCTGGCTGCTCGACTTGACCGCCATCGCCCTGCTGGAGCAACCCGACCTTTCCGGTTTCTCCGGTCGCGTTTCCGATTCCGGCGAAGGCCGCTGGACCATCCTGGCGGCGATTGACGAGTCGGCGCCGGCGCCTGTGCTCAGCACTGCACTTTACGAACGCTTCACCTCGCGCGGCGAGGCCGACTTCGCCGACAAGCTGCTTTCCGCCATGCGCTATCAGTTTGGCGGGCACTTGGAGCGCAAGGCGGGATGAGCGCCGCATGATCGTGGTGGTGATGGGCGTCTCTGGTTCCGGCAAAACTACCATCGGCACAATGCTGGCCGAGGCGCTGAAGTGTTCTTTCTTAGAGGGCGACTCGCTTCACCCTCCCGCCAACATCGAGAAGATGAGCCACGGCATTCCGCTCACCGACGCCGACCGCGCTCCCTGGCTGGCTGCCATCCGCGATCACATCCTGGCGGCGATGGAACATGGCCAGTGCCTGGTGGTGGCCGCTTCCGCGCTTAAGCAGCAGTACCGCGATTTTCTTTCCCGCGGGACCAACATCACCTGGGTGTACTTGAAGGGAACGGAAGAGCTGATCAGGAGCCGGATGCTGCATCGCCACGGGCACTACATGAAGGCCGGCATGCTGCCCAGCCAGTTCGCCGACCTGGAAGAGCCTAAGGACGCGCTGGTGGCGGACATTTCTCAACCCCCCGAAGTCATCCTCCAGCAACTGCTGGCGCAACTCCGTGCCCGCGGCGCACCGTAGCGCCGGCATCTTGCCGGCTGTCGGCGAGGGCATCCTGCCCTCGCCACTGCGGGCGAGACGCCCGCAGGGACAGCCGCCGGGACGGCGGCGCTACGAAGAACTCACGCCTGAACTTTCCCTCTCCCCTTCTCGTACAATTCCCCGAGGAGTTCTGCTTATGGCGTCCCCTACAACCGCCAGTGCAAGCACGGCGGCCTCGCAGCCAACCTCTCGCTGGGCGAGCGGCCCGGCCCTGGTCGCTTACGTCGCGGGCACGCTGCTCGCCCTGCACCTGCTGACCGCCTCCCGCTATGGCTACTTTGGCGACGAAATGTATCACCTGGCGTGCGGCGAGCACCTGGCCTGGGGCTACGTGGACCAGCCGCCGCTCATCGCCCTGGTGGCCTGGCTGGTGCGCCACACGCTGGGCACTTCTCTGCTGGCCATACGCTTTCTCCCCGCACTCGCCGGGGCGGCCACCGTTCTGGTGACTGGCGCCGTCACCCGCCAACTGGGCGGCGGCCGTTTCGCTCAGTTGCTCGCCGCACTGGGGGTCGCCTGCTCCAGTGTGTATCTGGTGCTCAACTATCTATTCACCATGAATGCCTGGGAGCCGCTGCTGTGGCTGGCCTGCGCTTACCTCGTAATCCGAATCATCAAGACGGGCAACCAGAAGCTGTGGCTCTGGTTCGGCCTGCTCAGCGGCATTGGCCTGGAGAACAAGTACTCCATGGCCGTATTCGGCTTCGGGGTTGTGGTTGGCTTGCTGCTCACGCCGGAACGCAAGGCACTGGCGCAGAAATGGATCTGGATCGCGGGCACGCTCGCCTTCCTCATTTTCCTGCCCAACTTGCTGTGGAACTTCCAACATCACTTCCCGTTTCTGGAGCTGATGCGCAATATCCGCGCCAGCGGCCGCGACGTGGTGCTGGGACCGGCGCAATATCTGCTTCAGCAAATTATGATCATGAACCCGCTGACTTTTCCCATCTGGCTGGCGGGCATCATTTACCTGTTTTTTGCACGTAACGCCAGGCCTTACCGGCTCCTGGGCTGGGCTTTCCTGACAGTGTTTGCCACCTTCTTCATTTTGCACGGCAAGGATTACTACACCTCACCGGTGTATCCCTTCGTGCTGGCGGCTGGGGCAGTGGCGCTGGAAAGGGCGAGCCAGCACTCTCGTGGCCTGTGGGCGTGCGCAGTGTTCCTCATATTGCTGCTGGCCGCGACTGCCGCCATGTTTCCCCTGAATCTGCCGCTGCTCTCCCCGGACCGCCTGGTTCGCTACGTGGAGGAATTCCCGCTCAAGCCGCAGGCCAGTGAGAAAGCGCATGCCCGGGCTGAGTTGCCGCATTATTTTGCCTGGCAGTTCGGTTGGCCGGAAATGGTACAGGCAGTGTCACGGGCCTACCACAGCCTGCCGCCTGACCAGCAGGCAAGAACTGCGATTGTCGGTAACAATTTTGCGGAGTCGGGGGCGATTGACCTGCTCGGCCCCAAGTACGGTCTGCCCAAGTCCATTGGCGTTCACCAGAGTTATTGGCTCTGGGGACCGCGAAACTACACCGGCGAAATCATGATTGTTCTAGGGGACGAACCGGAGGCCCTCAAACAGCGGTGTAACCAAGTGGATGTTGTGGCGGAGCCACCCGACATTCCGTACATGGCTGCCTTCGAGCGGCACCCGGTGCTGCTTTGCCGCGGTTTGAAGGGCAACCTGCAGCAGTTATGGCCGGAACTGAAGGATTGGGATTGAGAAAAGTTTCTGGGTTTCAAGGTTTCAGGGTTTCAGGGTTTCAGGGCTTCAGGGTTCCGCGCAATCTCTCACCAGCCATCCTCAGCCAGCAATGACGTCAGTCCGCTCCCAGGCGGGCTTCCTCTTCCCGCTCCTGGATGACTTGTTCGTAGCCGACGGCGGCATAGTACATGGCGCGGTCAAAAAACTGGTCCAGCAGCATCAGCAGTTCCAGTTCGCCAAACAGCTCCACCGGACGATCAATCAGAGCTTCGCGCTGCAGGAAGCCCCACAGGTGTTCCTTGGTCATGGCCAGGGCCCAGAGCAACTGGCTGAAGGACAGGCCCTCGGCAGCGCGGCGCATGCCGGTTTCGGTGAAGCGCAGTTCCACGTCGCTTTCCGTCTTGGTCAGCAGCCAGTCGCTGATGTGGTGGTAAATTTCGCGCACCGAGCGTTCCAGTTCTTCCCGCGGAACGGCGTGGCGATACTCCGCGGTGCGCAGAGAGGTGCAGATTTTTTCTACCAGGCCCGCGGCAAGCTGGTCCGCATGAGCTTCAATCAGTCTTGCCAATTTTAGCGCAATCATATCTGCCTTATTTAGATGTCGGGAAAGAAAGAAAGGTTCACGGAACCCTGGCCCAAACAACATATCGTACTACGATATTTATGCGACAATAAAGGTGGATGCGAGACATATCGTTGCATGATATATCCGGCAGGTCAAGCAGAAAGCGCGGGCAAGGATTGTAAAGCTCAGGCGTTGGCGCCGCAGCAGCGTTTGTACTTCTTTCCTGAACCGCAGGGACAGGGGTCGTTGCGCCCGATTTTGGCGGCCCCGCGTACCACCTGCTGCACCGGCTGGTACTCCCCGGTTCCCGCCATGCGCGCCTGTTCCAGCTCGCGCTTCTTCTTGCGCTGGAACTCTTCTTCCAGTTCATCCACCGAGGTGGCGGTTCGCCGCGGACGACGGCCATCGCCGCCCACCAGGACCGGCTGCTCGCCTTCGGGACCCGGCGCCGGCTCCACTGCCGGGAGGGGCCGTTCGGCGGCCTCTGCTTCCCCCACCACCTGCATCAGGTACAGGTAACGCACCGTGTCTTCCTGGAAGCGGTTCATCATGGCTTCGAACATGTCGAAGGACTCGCGCTTGTACTCCACCAGCGGATCGTGCTGCCCGTAGCCGCGCAGCCCGATGCCCTCCTTCAGGTGGTCCATGCTGAGCAGGTGGTCTTTCCACTGCGAGTCCAGTACACTCAGCATGATCATGCGCTCGTGGTAGCGCATCGCGTCCGAGCCGATCAGCTTTTCCTTTGCCTCGTAGCGCTCCTTCAGTTTGTCGAAGATGGCGTCGCCCAGTTCCTGGCGGCTCAACTGCGCCGGCTTGACGCCCTCCTTCTCGATGTCCACGCCGAAGCGGGTAAAGACTTCATTCTTCAGCGCCTTCACATCCCAATCGGAGGGGTGGGTTTCCCGCGCCGCGTATTTGTCCATCAGCTCGCTGAGGAGGCCGGCTACGTAGTCTTCCAGGATGAGTTCCTTCTGGTCGAGCCCTTCCAGTAACTGACGGCGCAGGCCGTAAACCGCCTCCCGCTGCTTGTTCATGACGTCGTCGTATTCCAGCAGGTGCTTGCGGGCCTCAAAGTTCTGCGCCTCCACCGCCTTTTGCGCCGCCTCAATGCGCCGGCTGATCAAGCGCGACTCGATGGGTACCCCTTCTTCCATGCCCAGCTTCTGCAGCAGGTTCGACACCCACTCTTTGGCGAAGATGCGCATCAGGTCATCTTCCAGCGACAGGTAGAAGCGGGAGGAACCCGGATCGCCCTGGCGTCCGGCGCGCCCGCGAAGCTGGTTGTCAATGCGGCGGGCCTCATGGCGCTCCGTTCCCAGAATGTGCAACCCCCCTGCCGCAACCACTTCGTCGTGCTCGGCGTCGGTCTCCGCCTTGTAGTGGTTGTAAATCTCGTTCCACTGTGCGGCGGGCACCTCGAACTCTTTGCCTTCGTAATACCAGCGGGTGAGATCGGGATTTTCTGCCGCCGCTTCGATCACCCCCTCGGCAGTCTTCACCGGACGCGCAATTCCCTTCTTCATGCACTCCTTTTTGGCCATGAATTCGGGGTTGCCGCCCAGCAGGATGTCGGTGCCGCGACCCGCCATGTTGGTGGCGATGGTCACCATGGCCTTGCGTCCCGCCTGGGCCACGATTTCCGCTTCCTTTTCGTGGTACTTGGCGTTGAGCACCACGTGCTTGATGTTCTTCTTCTTCAGCAGTTCGGAAAGCCGTTCCGATTTCTCAATGGAGGTGGTGCCCACCAGGATGGGCTGTCCGTTGGCGTTAAGCTTCTGAATCTCGTCCGCAGCCGCAAAATATTTCTCCCGCGTGGTGCGATAGACCACGTCGGAATTCTCTTTGCGAAGCAGCGGTCGGTTGGTGGGAATGACAATGACGTTCAGCCCGTAAATCTTCTCAAACTCTTCCGCCTCG
This sequence comes from Terriglobales bacterium, assembly GCA_035935775.1. Classification (GTDB taxonomy): domain Bacteria; phylum Acidobacteriota; class Terriglobia; order Terriglobales; family Acidobacteriaceae; genus JAICWP01. The sequence goes on along the minus strand of DASYWT010000086.1, from coordinate 23,799 downwards.
GTTTCCGCCGTGCCCGTCATGCCCGCCAGCTTCTTATACATGCGGAAGTAATTCTGGAAAGTAATGGTGGCCAGCGTCTGGTTCTCGCGCTCCACCTTCACGCCTTCCTTGGCCTCAATCGCCTGGTGCAGACCGTCGGACCAGCGCCGCCCCGGCATCAGGCGCCCGGTGAACTCGTCCACGATGATGACTTCGCCGTCCTTCACCACGTAATCCACATCCCGGCGGTAGAGGGCATGCGCCTTAACCGCCGTCTCCACGTGGTGTTTGAGGTCCCAGTTCTCCGGGTCGGCGATGTTGCCGATGCCCAGCAGCTTCTCCACCTTCTCCCAGCCTTCGTCGCTCACGGTGATGGTCTTGTGCTTCTCATCCACCACGTAATCGCCTGTCAGGATCTTTTCTTCGATGGACTTTTCGATCTCCTCGCCCTTTTCCAGCTTGGGAACAATGCGGTTCACCTTGAAGTATTTGTCGGTGGATTCGTCGCTGGAACCGCTGATGATCAGCGGGGTACGGGCCTCGTCCACCAGGATCGAGTCCACCTCGTCCACGATGGCGAAGAAATGGCCGCGCTGCACGCAGTCCTTCAGGTCGAACTTCATGTTGTCGCGCAGGTAGTCGAAGCCGAACTCGTTGTTGGTGCCGTAGGTGATGTCGGCGCCGTAGGCCTCGCGCCGCTCTTCGTCGTCCAGGTCGTGCACAATCACGCCCACGGTCAGGCCCAGGAAACGGTAAATCTTGCCCATCCACTCCGCGTCGCGCTTGGCCAGGTAGTCGTTGACGGTGACTACGTGCGCGCCGCGGCCGACCAGGGCATTCAGGTAGACCGGCAGGGTGGCGACCAGGGTTTTGCCTTCACCGGTCTTCATTTCGGCGATGGAGCCTGAATTCAACACCATGCCGCCGATGAGCTGCACGTCGAAGTGACGCATGTTGAGGGCGCGGCGCCCGGCCTCCCGCACCACAGCAAAGGCCTCGGGCAGAATCTCTTCCAGCGTCTCCTTCAGCGCCTCTTTCTGCTCCTTTTCAATCTCCTTACCGCGCTCGGGATCATCCCCGGAAGCATCCTTCACCGCGCTCAGCCGCTCCCGGATGCGGTCGCGGAACTCCTCCGTCTTGGCGCGCAGTTGCTCGTCGCTCAGCGCCTTCATCTGCGACTCCAGCCCGTTGATCTGCTCCACCGTGGGCAGCAGCCGCTTGATGACCCGCTCGCTCTTGGTCCCAAAGACCTTGCCGATTGCTTTATCTACGATCAAAATCTGTGTTCCTGGTGAATTATTAGCTCTTCGGGGAGAGGAACCTCGCCAGAGACGTAACTTGCCACGTCTTAAGACACTCCGCCTCGATCATTATGAGCCTAACACAATTGGATGCGGTAGCTTGCGATTCGGACCACGCCAGTTAGCGGCGTAGCGCCGCCATCTCGACCCTTGTTACGGGGCATCGTGCCCGCCCAGTTACAGGATTGGCCGGGTACAGTTGCTAGACTTGCTGGTGACCGTGCGCGTTCGCGGCAGCGGTCTTGCGCCGCCACATATCCTTGAGCAAGGTAGCGACCATGCTGGCAAGCAGGAAATTGATTACGTGGTCCACCAGGGGAGGAATATTCGGGCGATTGAGCCAATCCACCCAGGAAAATGGAAAGGCGGGAAGCATCCTGCCCATAACCATGCCCATAATCATACCGACGCCGCAATAAAGTAGGACAAGGCTCACGCAGGTGCCGACAAACCATCGTAGCGCCTTATTCACAGATCTCATACGAAGATATTCGCTTCTTGCGGGCCAGCGGTTGCTTCCGGGCCCGGCAAAGAGCAGCTTAGGTTCGGGAACTTCGCTTGTCAACGCGCAGACGGCCCCCAGGTTACTAACGTGCAAAGAGTTGCACCCATCCAGGCGCCCGGTCGAGAGGAATTTCCGCTATAGTCCAGACGGACAAATGCGCACCTTCTATAGCCGGTTTCAGCAGGCGGCTGAACGGTGGCCGCAGGCCATTGCTTTGGAAATGCAGCGCCGCGACCGGCTGGAACAGGTCACGTACGCGGAGTTGCAGCAGGCAGCCGCCAGCATCGCCGGATGGCTGCGCGATTCCGGCTATGGTCCCGGCGCCCGCATCGCCTTTTTGGCCGGCAACAGCCCACGTTGGGTCGCCGCCTACCTTGGGACGCTCGCCGCCAGCTGCATCGCGGTTCCTCTGGACACCGCCTTTCACCCCGAACAGGTCGTCAAACTGCTGCGCGACAGCGGCAGTTCCCTTCTTTTTACCGATTCCCAGCATCTGCCCACCGCTCGACTCGCCGCGCACGACCACAAGCTTGAACTGGCGCTGCTGGAAGGTTCTGAACCAGGCTCCAGCGTTGGCGCCCAGGCCGCACACGCAGTTCCACATCTGGACGAGATCCTGGCCGCCGGGCGGCGCGACTTCGCGCCCTTCGCCTCCGGTCCTGAAAGCACCGCCGCCATTCTCTACACCTCCGGCACCACCGCCGACCCCAAGGGCGTCATGCTCACCCAGGCAAATCTAATGGGCGAACTTGATGGCGCGCTGGGCATTTTCAAGGTCGGCCCGGGCGACGCCATCCTGGGCGTGCTGCCTCTCTTCCATGCCCTCGCCCAGATGGCGAACCTGCTCGTGCCCCTGGCGGTCGGCGCCCGCGTGGTTTACCTGGAGACGCTGAATACCACCGAACTGTTGCGCGCCCTGCGCGAGCGCGACATCACCTTGTTCTGCTGCGTGCCCCAGTTCTTTTACCTGATTCACGAGCGCATGCTGAAAGAGGTTGGCCAGCGCGGCGTAGTCGCCCGCGTCGCGTTCCGCGCCCTGCTGAAGCTTTGCCGTGCCGGCCGTGCCCTGGGCGCGAATCCGGGCAAGCTCATCTTCCGCCGCGTTCATCAGATGCTGGGCAGCCGCATGCGTTACCTCATTACCGGCGGTTCGCGCTTTGATGCGCAGGTGGGCCACGACCTCTACGCTCTCGGCTTTGAAATTCTGCAGGCCTATGGCTTAACCGAGACCACCGGCGGCGCCACCTGCACACCTCCCGGCAACCGCGCCATCGGCTCCGTGGGCCCTCCCTTGCCCGGCGTGGAAATCAAGCTCCTGGATCCGCAAGCGCCGGAGGATGGCAGCGGCTCTGCCATCGGCGAAGTTGCCATTCGGGGGCCGATCGTCATGCAGGGGTACTACAATCGCCCCGACGCCACCGCTGCTGTCTTGCGCGATGGCTGGCTGCTTACCGGCGACCTCGGCTACCTCGATCCCCACGGCAACCTCTTTATTACCGGCCGCAAGAAGGAAATCATCGTTCTCAGCTCGGGCAAGAACATTTATCCCGAGGAAATCGAACACCATTACCTCAAGTCGCCATTCATCAAAGAGATTTGCGTGATGGGCCTGGAGAGTCGCCCCGGCGAGCCCTACGCGGAAAGGCTGCACGCGGTGGTCGTGCCCAACTTCGAGGTGCTGCGCGAGCGCAAAATCGCCAATACCAAAGAGGTAATCCGTTTCGATATTGAGACATTGTCGGCGCAGGCGCCCGCAACCAAGCGCATCCTGAGTTACGAAATCTGGCTGCATGAACTGCCGCGCACCACTACCCGCAAGCTGAAGCGCTTTGAAATCGAGCAGCGCGTCCGCCAGGAGCAGGAGTCCGGTCAACTGGAAGAAGAAGGCGGGCAGCCTCCCGCGGCTCCGCTGCTCAGCGCCGAAGATCAGCTCTGGCTAAAGCGCTGCGAAGTGCAAAGAGCGCTGCGCATCGTGCGCGAGGAGAGCCGGTCCGGCGCGGAAGAGATCCGTCCCGCCGACAATCTCGAACTCGATCTCGGCCTCGACTCCATCCAGCGCGTCGAATTGCTCATGTCGTTGCAGCAGGAATTCGGCGCGGACTTGCCAGAATCAGTCATGTCCGAGGTTTACACGGTCCGTGAGCTGGTGGACCGTGTCCTCGCCGCCTCCGGCTCCGCAGGAAGCGAGGCCAAAGCCGGCGTGGACTGGGATTCGGTGCTGCAGTCCGAGGCGCCCGACGAATTTGTGCGCGCCGCCACCCGCCGCCGCTTCTTCACTACCGCCATCGGCTTCTGCCTCGCCAAAATTGTGCAGATGGTCTCCCGCGACCGCCTCGATCTGCAGGTCAGCGGCCTGGAGAAGTTGCCCGAACGCGGCCCCTGCATCATCTGCCCCAACCACCAGAGCTTTATTGATCCCATCGTGCTGGCCGGGGTGGTGCCCTGGCCGCTCTTCCGCGATGCCTTCTCCCTCGGCACTACGGAAATTTTCGGCGCCATTCTGCCTAAGCAAGCCGCCAAACTGCTCAAGGTAATCCCTGTGGACCCGGATTCCGCTCTGGTTTCCGCCATGCGTGCCGGCGCCTATGGCCTGCGCCGGGGCAAGGTGCTGGTGCTTTTTCCGGAAGGCGAACGCAGCATTGACGGCGTGCCTCGCAATTTCAAGAAAGGCGCCGCCATCCTGGCCACCCGCCTGCGTGTGCCCATCGTTCCCGTGGCCATGGACGGCTTCTTTGAGGTGTGGCCCCGCGGCAAAAAGTATCAGGGCCCGCACCCCCTGCGTATCGCCTTTGGCGACCCGTTGCTGCCGCCCGCTGATGCCCAACCAGGCGAAGCCGCCTATACGGCGCTCACCGCCGAACTGAAGTCGCGGGTTGCGGCGATGTGGGAGGGGTTGCACGGGTCAGTACCCAGTCCCTAGTACCCAGTACCGGGTAACCGCACGGAAGGTATTTTCAAGGGTCGGAAGGGCGCGGCTCAACCGCGCCACAAGCCGCGTCAAAATCAAATTGTCATCCTGACCGAGCGCGAACCGAGCTTGCGAGGCGAGCGCGAAGGGAAGGACCTGCTTTTTCATCTCTCCGCCGAACGTTTCTCTGGGTAGCAGGAAGTCGTTTTTGTATTTCGGAAGGCGCGGCTTTAGCAGGGCCGCAGGCGCGTCGAAAATCAAATTGGCATCCTGACCAAGCGCGACTGAGCCTTGCGTGCAGATCAACCCTCAGCGGCTAAAGCCGCCTGAATACACCCGCTGCAACGGCACGGCGGAAGCCGCGCCCTTCCGAAAAATAGGCAAGAGCTCCAAGGAACTGGATACCAGGTACTGGGTACTACGAACTAACTCACTTCGCCCTGGGATGCGTCTTCCCATATACCTGCATCACGTGCTGCATGGAGAGCTGGGTATAGCGCTGTGTGGTGGACAGCCGTTCATGCCCTAGCAGCTCCTGAATGGCGCGCAGGTCCGCGCCCTCCTGCAGCATATGCGTGCCGAAGGCGTGGCGCAGGGTGTGCGGATGCACGTCGGGCGAGAGGCCCTTGGCCACGGCAATGGCTTTCACGATTCGTCCCACGCTGCGGGTGGTCAGCCGCCCGCCGCGGCGGTTGACCAGCAGGGCCGGCGTGCTCTTCCCTGCCCTGACCACCACCTGCCGTCGCACCGGAAGATAAGCCTGCAAGGCCGACGCCACCGCAGGATTGAAGGGCACGTAGCGCTCCTTTTTTCCCTTGCCGCGCACCAGGATGGCCTCATTCTGCGGGTGGACATCTTCCAGGTTGATGCCTACCAGCTCGGAGTTACGGATGCCACAACCGTAAAGCAGCTCAAGCAGCAACCGGTCGCGTTCCGGAAACGCAGCTGTCTCCGGCAGTTCGCCCTCCAGCACCACGTTCATCTCCTCGATCGTGGGCACGCGTGGCAGTTTTTTGGGCAGCCGCGGCGTGGCCACCAGCTTGGCTGGATTCTGTTCCACCAATCCTTCCCGCGCCAGCCAGCGGTAGAGCGAGCGCACCGCCGCCAGCGAGCGCGCCACCGAGGTCTTGCTCAGCCCACGCTCGTACAGACGCGAAAGAAAACCGCGAATGCGAACGTGGTCAATCTCCTCCCAGCGCGCTTCGCCCACGTGGGCCGCGAATCCCGCCAGGTCCTTGCGATAAGCATTGATGGTGTGCGGCGAGGCATTGCGCGCCCGCAGCATGCGCAGGAATTGGACGATGGTCTTTTCGACCACGGTACGGGGTTCGTGTTGTAGTGTTGCGGTCGCCATGCGGGCATTCAGCAGTCAGCACTCAGCATTCACTCAACTATGGTTCTTAGCAGTTCGCCACAACAGTTCAGGGGCTGAATGCTGATAGCTGAACGCTGACTGCTTGGTTTTCAATTACTCAATCACCCAATTACTCAATTCTTCTTCGCCCTCGGATGATGCTGCCGATACACATTCCTTAGCCGGTCCAGGGCCACGTGCGTGTACACCTGCGTGGTAGCGATGTCGGCGTGGCCAAGGATGGTCTGCACAGTGCGCAGGTCGGCGCCGTTCTCCACCATGTGGGTGGCGCAACTGTGGCGCAGCATGTGCGGGCTGGCGTGCCGCCCCCCTGCCGAGGCCGCGCTCACCATCTGCCACACACGCTGCCGCGTCAGGCGCTTCGCTCCCCGTCCTAAAAACAAAAACGGCGACGACTTCAAACCCGCCAGCACCCCGCGCGCGCCCTGCAAGTAGTCCCTCAGCACGCGCTGGGCGCTCTGCCCCAGCGGCACAATGCGTTCCTTGTCGCCTTTACCCCGCACCAGCACGCAGCCCAGATCCAACTTCAAATCGTCCAGCTTCACGCCCACCAGCTCGGAAACTCTCAGCGCCCCGGCATAGAAAACCTCCAGCATGGCGCGATCGCGCAGCGCGATGGCCTCTGCTTCCGGGCTCGAACGCGCTGCCCGTGGGCTCTCGAGCAGCCGTTCCAGTTCCTCGCGCGCCAGTGATTTGGGCAGCACCTTCCACTGCCGCGGCGATTCGATGTTGAGCGTGGGATCGCTCTCCGCCAGCCGGTCGAGCAGCAGATAGCGGTAGAACTGGCGCAGCGCGGAAAGCTTGCGCCCCACCGAACGGGCGTCCATGGCGTTGGCCTGCAGCTCTTCCAGAAACTCGCGCACGTCGCGTTGCCGGGCTGAAACCAGCCCCCGCTTGCGCCGCTCCAGAAATTCCGCAAACTGCTGCAGGTCGCGTCCGTAGGCGGCAATGCTCAGCACTGCCAGTCCTTTCTCCACTTTCAGGTAATCGAGAAAGGAGGCGAGCAGGCGGGCGTTATCGGGCGAGGAAGCCACAGGTTGAGTATGCGCGTTATCGGACGCGGGTGGGAATTACAGGCCTGATGCCCGTCGCGCCGGCTCCTCGGCCGCCCCGCTCTCCAGCAGCAGTTCGGCCGCGTAAAGCGCCCCCTCCGGCGTGTCTTCGTGTTTGAAGAAGACGAACGCGTCGCGTCCTTCCGCCAGGTGCTGGCGCATTTTTTCCGCAACTTGCTGTCGGTCCTCGGCGCTGTATTCCGGCTTGCGCAGCCGGTAATAGCAAAAGTTGGCGGTACACACATCCGGCACCGCCATGTCTTCGCTTTCGGCCACGCACAGCGCGGCATTGTGCCGGCGCAGCGCGTCATACACGGGATCGCTGAACCAGCTCTGATGGCGGAACTCAAAGGCGCAGCACAGGGCGCGCGGCAGCCCGCCCAGGAATTCCCCCAGCAGTTCGGCGTTGGCCTTGAAGTTCGGCGGCAGCTGAAACAGCGCCGGCCCCATTTTCCCCGCTCGCAGCAGCGGCTCCAGCGAGGCCAGAAACCGCTTCACCAATTCCTCTGCCCCCTTCAGACGCTTAATGTGCGTGATGGCCTGGTGCGCCTTCAGGCAGAAACGAAACTCGGCCGGCGTCTCCGCAATCCAGTTTTGCAGGCTTTTCTCGCTGGCCATGTGCCGGAAGGTGTAGTTCACCTCCACCGCGTTGAGCCGGGTAGCGTAGTAATTCAGAAAGCTCTTTTGCGGCAGCTTGGCGGGATAGAACGCCGGCTTCCAGGCAGGATACGCCCATCCCGAGGTTCCGGCGTGCAACGTGGCCATGTTTCACCCCTGCGTCGGTGCCTGAGATTATATGCGCCGGTGGGACAGGTGGCCTTCGTAATCGCGGTTTGCTCAACAAACCATGCTATAAGTCTCATTCATGGGGAGCATTCGCAAGGGCTCGGTCCATCTCTTCCGGGTTGCCGGGATTGACGTTTTCCTGCATTGGTCCTGGTTTCTGGTCGCGGTGTTCGAAATCAACGCGCGCTCCACCCGCTATTCCTCTATCGCCTGGAATATCGCCGAGTACCTGGCGCTGTTTGCCATCGTTCTGCTTCACGAATACGGCCACGCGCTGGCTTGCCGCCAGGTAGGCGGAAATGCTGATCACATCGTGCTCTGGCCGCTGGGTGGCGTAGCCTACGTGGACCCGCCGCCTCGTCCCGGAGCTACGCTCTGGAGCATTGCCGCCGGCCCGCTGGTCAACGTGGTTTTGCTGGTCGTAGTAACCATCGTTGGCGTGTTGGTAAAAAATTCGGGCTGGTGGCCGGCCTTCCCCAACCTGCACGCGCTGATGCGCGCGCTTTGGTACATCAATTTTGGCCTGCTGATTTTCAACCTGCTACCTATTTATCCTCTCGACGGCGGCCAGATTCTCCGCTCCCTGCTCTGGTTCCCCCTGGGGCGGGCGCGCAGCCTGATGGCGGCCACTATCGTCGGCTTCGTGGGCGTCCTGGGCCTTATCTTTTTCGCGGCCTACATTCAGTCCGGCTGGTTCGCGATTCTGGCGGTCTTCATCCTGATGAACTGCTGGGCCGGCCTGCGACAAGCGCAAGCCCTTACGCGCCTGGCGAAACTGCCGCGTCATCCCGGATTTGCCTGCCCCACATGCCAGTCATCACCCCCGGTAGGCAATTTCTGGAAGTGTGCGGCCTGTGGCCAGCCCTTTGATACCTTTCAGACAGGGGCGGTCTGTCCCCACTGCTCTTCCCGCTTTCCTGTGACCATGTGCCTGGACTGCCGCCGGCTGCATCCTATGGACGCATGGACGGTGCGGAGTACCGTTGCCGCTTCCCAGTTGTGAGTTCGCAGCGTTCGCCTAAGAAGCCTTTCTGGTTTCCACAGTCTCGCCTTTCTCCAGCAGGGCCTGCAGCCATCCCAGCATGCGCGGCCAGCCCCGGTAGCTCTGGGCAATTTCCGGATAAGCCGCCAGCCCGCTGTGACAGATCCTGACCAGCGTGCCCTGCTCCGTCGGAGTCAATTCCCAGCGCACCGTGGTCTTTGCCGTGCCCGTCCAGCTCGCCACCCAGGTGTAGGCCAGCACATTGGGCGGCACCACTTCCAGGAATTCCCCCGCCACCTCGAAGCGGCCGCCATCTGGCCCCACCCCGGAACTCCGCCACTTTCCACCTACTCGCAGATCGGCGCTGAACTGGGTGCAGCGATAGATGCCATTCTGGCCCCACCATCGCACCACCTGCTCGGGATCAATCAGCGCCTGAAACACGCGCTCCGGCTCAGCATGAATATGGATTTCGCTTACGATCGCATCCTGGTCAGATGTGCTCATCTGGAGTTCTCCTTGATCGTCGTCTTCGGCTTGCGGCTTGAAACTCGGCTCACGGAATCGGCTTCTACAAAGCTCTTCAGGCTGGCGAGATTGGCGCGCCAGAAACTTCGATATTGTTCCAGCCACGAATCAACCGCCTGGAGCGGTGCGGCATTGAGCTGATAGAGGCGGTGGCGTCCGGCGCGGCGCTCCTCTACCAGATGCGCCCGCCGCAGCAGCCGCAGGTGCTTGGAGATGGCCGGGCGCGAAACCGGAAAGGCCTGCGCGATCCGCCCCGCCGGCTGGCCTCCCTGCCTCAGCATGTCGAGCACCGCGCGGCGGGTAGGGTCGGCCAGGGCGCTGAAGATGGCCCCTGTAGCCCCTGACTTATATGTAACTCGTCGGTTACGCATAATCCGTAACTATACGGTTACATGAATGGCTTGTCAAGTCCCCGCACCCGGCTTTCTGCAGCAGGCCAATTTGTTTTCGTTTGGTGTTGTGCTCAGGACTTCTTGCCAAGGTTCAAGGGGTGTCGGCGGGCAACCCCGCTCCCCACACCGGATTAGTGACCGCGATTTTCTCGAAATTGGCCACGATGGCGGTGGCTCGTGGTATTGCCCGCTTCACTTGCGGCCGTGACAGCGAGGCGTCGTGGCTGGCCATGCTGTCCCAGGCCTCGGTAACCCAGAGAATGTTCTGGTCCAGCGCGTCTGTAGCCACGATGTAGCTCAAGCGTCCGGGCATGACGGCGGCGCTCTGTTTCAGGATTCCGATCAACTCCTCGCGCTTGCCCGCGAGCGCCGTCAATTTAACAATCAATCCATACATTGCTTTGCTCCCTGAACGCGCCTCAGGCCGGTCGCGCTGCTCCCTGATAGGTGTAGGTCATGGGGCGCGGACCGGGAAGGTAGCTGGTGGTCAGCTCCGTGATCTGAAATCCCGCTCCCACGATCAGGTCATCCACCTTGCGATTCAGGTGACACCCGCCCGTCGCGCGCTTCCAAAACGGCGTAAGCCGGTCCTGCCAGGCGGCAACTTTGCCATCCGGGGCGCGGCCATGCTCCACAAAGATGAGGCGCCCGTCGGCCTTCAGAACGCGGTGCATCTGCTGCAGGGCCTTGGCGGCGTCGGGAATGGAGCACAACGTCCAGGCCATGACCACGGTGTCAACGCTTGCCGCGTCCAGCGGCAGCGGCTCTTCCGCGGATTGGGCAATGAAGTCAACCTTGATCGGCCCGGCGATCCTCTTTGAGGCCATTTTCTGCAGCTCCAGCGAAGGGTCCACACCGAAGATGTGTTTAACTTCTGGCGAGTAAAAAGGCAGGTTCAGGCCGGAGCCGATGCCAATCTCCAGCACTTCGCCGCGAGCCTGGGGAATCAGTGCGGCACGCACCCTGGTCGTATCCTTGTTCTTCATGGCCAAGTCAAGGATTCGCGGCAAAAAATATTTTCCGTAGAAACCCATAGCGTTTGTCATCCTGAACGAGCGCGACCGAGCCTTGCGAGGAAGCGCGAGTCGAAGGAGCTTGCGTTTGTCATCCTGAGCGAGCGCGACCGAACCTTGCGAGGGAGCGCGAGTCGAAGGACCTTGCGTTTCATCCTGAGCGGGCTCGCCTCGAGCTTCTGCGCGGGGTGCGCGAGCGAAGGACCTCTGCAGTTTTCGGAACTGTGTGCTTCCTTTGTGGCGTTGCCACCTCCTCTTTCTCTCCCTCCACCGCTCCCAGCGCGGGCAGCTTCTGCTTCAGCTTTAGCACCGGCTCGAACAGGTCCCCCTTCGCTTCCACCCGCTTGAGAACGTCGTCGCTGTCGAACACCAACAGCTTAGGATCTTTTTTCGCCAGACAGCGTTCCACCTCCGCCCACTCCACCGGAGTTGAAACCGTAGGCCGCTCCTTGGCCCGCAGCGAATAAACGCAAATCGTGGTCTTGTGATCGTCGTTCTGGCTCCAATCCACCAGCACTTTGTTCACCCGCAGCGTCTTCTTCATGTCTGAAAGCACCAGTTCCGGATGCTCGTGCTCCAGGTGCCGCGCGATTGCGTTCGCCACCGGCTTGGTCTGCTCGTAGGTGGCGGGCGTGTTCAGCGGCACATACACCTGCAAGCCCTTCGAGCCCGAAGTTTTTGCGAAGCACTGCAGTCCGAAGTGCTCGAAGATTTCGCGCACCCACAGCCCGACCTGGCAGCACTGCACGATGTTCGCCGGAGGGCCCGGATCCAGGTCAAATACCAGCATGGTGGGCTGCAGAATCTCTTTTCCGAGGGATAACGATGTGTGCAGTTCGATATCCGCCAGGTTAGCCGCCCACACCAGCGTGGGCAGGTCTTGCACCAGGCAGTAGTTCATGTAGCGGTTGTTGCCTTGGCTCCACACCGCCGCCGTCTGCACCCATTCCGGCCGGTGCGAAGGACAGTTCTTCTCGTAGAAAAACTGCCCGCTCACCCCATTGGGATAGCGCTTCATGGTCAGCGGACGGTCGTGCAGGTGGGGCAGCAGCGCCGGCGCCACGCGCACGTAATAATCAATTACCTGCCCCTTGCTGAAGCCTGCCTCCGGGTACAGCACCTTGTCCAGGTTGGAAAGCTGCAGTTGCCTGCCCTGAATTTCCACCATCTGTGTTGATCGGCTCACCGTTTTTGTTTCCATCCGATCTCTATAGAGACGCAACTGGCTGCCGTCTCGGAAAAGTAGCTGGTGTTAGTGGCTGGTACGTGGTGGCCGCCAAAGGCCCGGCCCAATCTATCACCGTTAAGCCACCAGCTACCAACTACCAGCTACCATCTGCCAACTACCCTGATTTCGATGCGCCCATTCCAACTGGCGGAGCAGGAACAACATCCAAGCAACCTGTGACAAAGGCCGAGGAAAAACCGCTGCCGGTAAGCTCCTCCATAGCGCCTGCCTTTCCGCCGGAGCAGGAGCGTCTGTTCCGCGAGGTGTTGCTGGTGCTGAACCAGGGCGGCATTCCTTACGTTGTCTCCGGCGCCTTCGCCCTGCAGAAGCACACCGGCATCTGGCGCGATACCAAGGATCTGGATGTGTTCCTGGCCGCGCAGCACGTGCCCCGGGCCCTGGAATGCCTTATCAACGATGGCTTCGAGTGCAGCGTGGTGGACCCGGTGTGGCTGGCCAAGGCCCATCGCGGCGACTTCTATGTGGACCTCATCTGCGGTATGAGCAACGCCGTCATCATCGTAGAAGACAGTTGGATCGAGCGTGGCATGGCCACTGAAATCGTGGGTGTGCCCGTCCGCGTGCTGGCGCCCGAAGAACTGATCGCCTCCAAGCTGTTTGTCACCCGCCGCGAGCGTTTCGACGGTGCCGATATCGCCCACGTGATTTATGGCACTCGTGGCCGCTTCGACTGGGAGCGCCTGCTGCACCTGGCCGGGTCGCATTGGGAGATGCTGCTCTGGGCTTTGGTTTTGTTTCGCTACGTCTATCCTGCGCGCAGCTCCTACGTGCCCGCACATATCTGGGGAGACCTGCTGCAGCGCTTGCAGCGCGAGCTGGCCAGTCCCAACCCCTACGCCAGCTTCCGCGGCAGCCTGGTGGACGAAAAGATGTTCGCCATTGACGTGCACGAATGGGGATTGGACAACCTGTTGGACGCCCTCCGGGCGCAGCGCCACCCTAAACTCGTGGCGCCCGCCAATCTCGGTTGCCCTATTGAGCCGCGAGACGAACGCAAGGCTTCTTAAGATTCAAGAACCATGAGAATCGCCGCCACCGCGGACCTGCACTTCACGCCTCAGTACTACGACCGCATCCGCGAGCAGATGTCGCGTGTGCGCGACCAAGCGGACCTGCTGGTGCTGGCCGGCGACCTCACCAACTACGGCAAGCCCCAGGAAATGGAGTCCCTGCTCAACGCCCTGGTCCGCATCCGCCTGCCCATCGTGGCCGTGCTCGGCAATCATGATTACGAAAGCGGCCAGGAAAACCAACTCATGCAAATGATGACCGCGGAAGGCATCAAGGTGCTCGACGGCACCGCCTACGAGCGTGAGGGCGTGGGCTTCGCCGGCACCAAGGGTTTTGCCGGCGGCTTCGGCCGCGGCGTGCTCACCGCCTTCGGCGAGGCTCCCATTAAGGCTTTCGTCCAAGCCGCCATTGACGAGGCCCTGAAGCTGGAGCGCGCCATGGCGCAACTCCGCACGGAAAAGCGCATCGTGGTCATCCACTACGCGCCCATCGGCGCGACCGTGCAGGGCGAAGCTGCGGAAATTTATCCCTATCTCGGCACCTCACGGCTGGCCGAGGTGGCCGATCGTCACGGCGCCACCCTGCTTCTCCACGGCCACGCCCATCACGGCTGCATGGAAGGCAAGACCACCGCCGGCATCCCCGTTTACAACGTCGCATTGCCCCTGCTGCAGTTGCAGAATCCGCCAGTTTCCTACCGCGTCTTCGATATATAGATAGCCTGTGTGGGGACAGCCGCCCTCGGCTGTCCGACGGCGCGAAGCCCGGTCTCGCCCTCGCGGATTGAACTTCCCCCCCTCTGCCCGCGTATCCTAGCGTGTGAGATGTAGCGCCGGCGTCTCGCCGGCTGTCGCGAGGGCGTCTCGCCCTCGCGGATTGAACTTTCCCCCCTCTGCTCGCGTATCCTTGCCTGTGCCCTTTGGAGGTGAAGTGTGCGCCTGAAAGCTCTTGCCTTTGCCGTCATCCTGCTGGCCGTGGCGGCCCATGCTGACGAGTGGAAGAAGGATTATTCGGTGACGGGCACGCCGCAGGTCCGGGTGGACAGCAACGACGGCAACATTGAGGTCACCACCGGCAACCAGAGCACCGTCTCTGCGCGGGTGATTACCGCCGGCTGGCGCATCGGCATCGGGCACGTGCACATTGTGGATCACCAGGACGGCAACCACATCGAACTGGAGGTGCGCACACCCCACATAGTTTTCTTAGGCATCAGCCGCCACTCGCTGCGCGTGGAATTGACGGTGCCAAGAAAAAGCAACCTTGACCTGCACAGCGGCGACGGCCACATTAACCTCTCGCAGGTCACCGGCGACCTCCGTCTCAATAGCGGCGATGGCGCTATTGAGGCCAACGGACTCGATGGCCGGCTCAATGCCACCACCAGCGATGGCCATATCACGGTACAGGGCCGCTTCGATCAGCTCGATCTGCGCAGCGGCGACGGCAAGGTTGAGGCTGACGTCGCTCCCGGTTCGAAAATGCAGTCCAACTGGACGGTGCGCAGCGGTGATGGCAGCGTGCACCTGCGCCTGCCCCAGAATTTTGCTTCCGACCTCGACCTGCATACCGGCGACGGCCACATCACCCTGGACTTCCCGGTCACGGTGTCCGGGCGCATGAGCCCCTCCACCATCCGCGGCAAGCTCAACGGTGGAGGCCAACTGCTGGAGGTTCGCACCTCCGACGGCAGCATCAGCCTGGAACGCGAGTAGAGTTTCGTAGCGCTTGCGTCTCGCCGGCTGTCACAAGGGTGTCTCGCCCTCGCCTCCCGCATGGGTTGTGGCGCGGGCGCCCTCGCCCGCGAACGCCTTCCGCAGGAAGGCGTCATAGTGAACCACTTCAGCGGTAAAGCATCTCACGTGCGCCCGCCATCGTTGCCGGCCTCGGCGCAGGTTGACAACCTCCCACATAGGGCGCTATTCTTTGGCGAACAAAAAGCGAAGCTCCTTGCTTATGGCTTCCCTCCCCCTGACCTCGTCGCACGCCCCCAAGCCCCTGGTCGGCATTGCCCGCCTGGCCGCCCAGGGCGAATTCCTCCAGCCCGGCCACGACATCGAGTTCTTCACCCTGCCCGTGCGTTCGCTGCTCAACCGCTGCGACGTGCCGCGCATGCCCTTCTCCTGGACTATTAACCCCTACCGCGGCTGCGAATTTGCCTGCAAATACTGCTATGCCCGCTACACCCACGAATTCATGGAATTGCGCGATGGCGTGGACTTCGAGCGCAAAATCTACGTCAAGCAACACGCCGCCTGGATGCTGCGCCGCGACCTGAAAAAGGTGAAACCCGGCGAAGAGATCGCCATCGGCACCGCCACCGACCCCTACCAGCCCGGCGAGCGCCGCTACGGCGTGACTCGCGCCATTCTCGAAGAACTGGCCCGGCATCACGGCCTCGAGCTGGGCATCGTCACCAAGTCCAACCTGGTGCTGCGCGACCTGGACGTGCTGCGCGAAATTTCCCGCCACAACCAGCTCTTCGTCAACCTGACCATCACCACCCTGAACACCGATCTGGCGCGCATCCTGGAGCCGCGCGCTCCCCGCCCCGACCTGCGCCTGGAAGCCATGCGCAAGCTCAACGAAGGCGGGGTGGCCGCCGGCGTCATCTGCGCCCCAGTTCTCCCCGGCATCACAGATTCGCCACGCGACCTGGAAGATCTGGTACGCGCCGTGGCCCAGGCCGGCGGCAAATACATCTACGCCAACCCCCTCTTCCTCAAGCCTTGCTCCGCCGCCATCTTTCTTCCTTTTCTGAAAACGGAATTCCCTGAACTGGTGGAGAGCTACCGGCAGCGTTACGGCGAACGGGCGTTCGTCTCCGCCTCCTACCGCAAGCGCATCTCGCAGCTCTTGGCCAAACTGCGCGCGAAGTACGGCATCCGCGGCGACTACAGCCGCGACAGCCAGCGTACCCACCCCATGCCTCAGCCGGACGAGCAGCTTCCGCTGTTCTAAACGCAACCAAACCATCTCCGCCGAGTACGCAGACGACGCGAAGGGTTTCGTTTGAAAACGAGAAAACATATCCTCCGCGTCCTTCGCGTCCTCTGCGGTTTTCATTTGTGCAGAGCACGAAAGGTCTTCGCGCCGTGGAAGCCCACGACTTTAGTCGTGCGAACTTCCGCTCACCCCCGAATCCTGAGCGAGCGCGACCGAGCCTTGCGAAGGAGCGCGAGTCGAAGCGACCTTGCGAAGTTTTTAACATCCTCCGCGCCCTTCGCGTCCTCTGCGGTTTTCATTTCCGTTGACGAGGCCACCGAGCTTCCTCTAACTTGCGGGGACCATGTCCTCGCAAGCAGCGGCTGCTCTCCGCCACCGCGAACTGCAGCACATCACCCTCGCCCCATTCGTGGCCGTCCTTTATGCCTACTGCGCCGGCGGCCCTTTCGGTTTCGAGGCCATGATCTCCACCTCCGGTCCGGGCCTCGCCCTCATCTTCATCCTCGTTGTTCCCCTGCTCTTCAGTGTGCCCATCGCGCTGGCCACCGCGGAAATGGCCACCGCCATGCCCGTTGAGGGCGGCTTCTATCGCTGGACCCGCGCCGCCTTCGGCAATTTCTGGGGATTCCACTGCGGCTGGTGGAACTGGACCGGCACTTTCTTCATGAGCGCCGCTTACGGGGTCCTTATGGCCGACTACATCGGCGAACTACACCCGCTGACTCCTTTAGAGCACTGGCTCATCGCCTTCGCCTTCCTGGCTCTGGTTGGGTACTTGAACATCCGCGGCATTCGTCTGGTGGGCAATCTCACTCTCGTCTTGCTTCTGCTTGCCCTGGTCCCGGTGGCCATCTTCACAGCGCAGGGATTTGCCCACGCCCACTTCAGTCCCTTCCATCCTCTGCTGGCGACCAATAAGCCGTGGCGTGAAACTTTTGGTGTAGGGCTGGCCCTGGCGCTATGGATTTATTCCGGCTATGAGCAGCTTTCCACTGTCAGCGAGGAAATCGAACAGCCGGAGCGCAATTTTCCCCGTGGCCTCGCCATTGTGGTTCCACTCGCGGTAATCACATTCTTCTTGCCCATCGCTGCCGGACTGTCGGCGCTGGGCAACTGGAAAGCCTGGGACACAGGCTACATCGTGCAGGCAGCGCGCCAGGTAAGCGGGCCGGCTCTGGAAACCGCCATGTTCGCCGCTGCCGCCGTCTGCACCTTTGTGCTTTTGGAAAGCACCGTGCTCGCCGCCACCCGCTTGCCGTTTGCCATGGCCGAGGACGGCTACTTCCATCTCTCCCTCGCCCGCCTTCATCCCCGCCTGGGCACACCGGCCCGCGCCATCGTTCTTTCGGTTTTGATCTGCGCCGGTCTCGCCGTGCTGTCCGTCACCCGACTGATCGCCATTTATGCCTGGCTGCGCGTGGCTACCTCCGTGATGACCCTGCTGTCGCTCTGGCGATTGCGTCACACCGCGCCCGATCTACCCCGCCGCTTCCTCGTTCCCGGCGGCCGTTTCGGGCTTGCCACCGTGGTGGTGCTCCCCATCCTGTTTTTTGCCTGGGCCCTCATCAACAGCGACCCCCAATCCCGTCTCTGGGGCCTGCTTTGCCTTGCCCTCGGCCCCTTGTACTACGGCCTTGTTTTTAGCCCGGGCGCCTTCGCCCGTGGCCCGCGCAAGGCCAGCCCTGCTGAACGGCTTGAGCCGTAAGCGGGCCCTGTAGCTAGCATTCAGCCCTCCCCGTGACAATTTTTGTCGTCTCTCCCGCCGCAATCTGCCAGCCTGCCTCCGCCAGTGGACCTTGCTGCCACGCCTGCCCAGGCCCCTTCCTCTTGAAATTCCAGCACTTGCTGAACCCCGCTGGTTAACCTCCAAATGGCAGCAAAACTGCGATGATGTTCCCGACTGCGGCGCAGCTGGCCTTTTCGCCGAGCGCGTTTCGCGGTGACTGCCGTCGGAGGGAACGGCAGGAGCAAATTCGGCGAAGTACCTGGGGGAGGGTACAAACCGAGGGGAGCGACGGCGCAATCCGTCGCTCCCCTTTTTGTTCTTTTTATGGCGCGGCCATTAACTGACCGTGTTCAGCCCCCTTCGTAACCTCCGTGCCTGATTGCCTTTGCATATAATCGTTTAAGGCTCTCTGCCAATCTGCGCACCTATGCCTGCCATTGAAACCTCTGGCCTGGAGAAGACATACACCGTCGGCTTCTGGCGCAAGCATCCGCGCTGCGCCCTTCACCCCCTCACTCTCGCTGTCGAGGAGGGTGAAATTTTCGGCTATCTCGGTCCTAACGGGGCGGGCAAAACCACCACGCTCAAGCTGCTGATGGGGCTGATCTTTCCCACCGCCGGTTCGGCGCGCATTCTGGGTCTGCCGATCAACGATCCACAGGTGAAGGCCCGGATCGGCTTTCTCCCTGAGCAGCCTTATTTTTACGACTATCTCACCGCCCGCGAACTGCTGGAGTACTACGCTCAACTATCCGGCGTCGAAGCCCGCGAGCGCAGCCGCCGCGTCACCGCGGTGCTGGACCGGGTGGGGCTCGGCGACGTCGCCGGGGTGCAGCTGCGTAAGTTTTCTAAAGGTATGTTGCAGCGCGTGGGCATCGCCCAAGCGATCCTGCATGACCCCAAGGTGGTTTTCCTGGACGAGCCCATGTCGGGGCTCGACCCCATCGGCCGCCGCGAAGTCCGGGACCTCATGGAAAGTTTGAAGCACGAAGGCAGGACGGTTTTCTTTTCCACCCATATTCTGTCCGATGCTGAGGCGCTTTGCGACCGGGTGGCCATCCTGCACAAGGGAGAGTTGCGCAGCATCGGCGTGATTGCCGATCTGACCTCCTCAGTGCGCGGCAAGGTGGAAGTGATGTGGCAGGGCGATACGATTCCACAGGCTATGCGCTCCCTGGGCGACGAGTGCCATCTCACCGGCGAGATGGCTCGCGCGATTGTCGCGGAAGATCAGCTTGATGCCGCGATTGACGCCCTGCGCCGCGCCAATCTTAAACTGATTTCTGTCACTCCCGTCCGCGCCACTCTGGAGGATTACTTCGTGGAGAAGCTCTCGCCGGCTGAGGTGGCCGCCAGATGAGCGCGCCCCGCGTTTCCATTGTTGTTCTAACCGGCCCGTGTGAGTTGCTGCTCGCCTCAGAGTTGCACGGATTCAACCGCCCCCAGCAACCAGCTGCCCCTCTTGTCATCCTGAGCGCAGCGAAGGACCTGCTTTGCTTTTCGGAGATGAGCGGACGTGGCCGCCTGATGACTCCGGTCAGGGAGAATGCGAGATGAACCGCGTCGCCTCCATTGCGTCCAACACTTTTCGCGAGGCCGTTCGCGACCGCGTCCTTTACAACCTGGTGGGTTTCGCACTGCTCATGGTGGCCGCATCGTTGCTGGTCGGGCAGATTTCCCTGGGAATCGAACGGAATGTGGTCATCAACCTGGGACTTACCGCCGTTTCCCTGTTCGGCCTCGTCATCGCCGTTTTTATCGGCATCGGCCTGGTTTCCAAAGAAATCGAGAAGAAGACCCTGTACACCATCCTCTCCCGGCCGGTACGCCGCTGGGAATTCATTCTGGGCAAGTTTGGCGGCCTGGTCGCCACCCTGGTGGTGAATACCTTCTTCATGGCCATCGGCATTTTTGCGGCCGTGCTCTACCTTTCGCACCACTTCCAGAAGGCTGATTCCTATCTGCTGGTTGCGCTCTATTTCATCATCCTGCAGTTTGTGATGATCACGGCCCTGGCCCTGCTCTTTTCCGCTTTTTCCTCACCCCTGCTCTCGGCCGTGTTTGCCTTCGCTCTGTTTATCATCGGCACGTTCGCCCAGGATCTGCGCGGCTTTGCCGCCATGGTCGAAGGCGTAACCGGCTGGATCGCCATCGCCGCGGCTTACGTGGTACCCAATTTTGCCGCACTCAATGTGATCTCTTCCGTGGCCCACGATCAGCCGGTGGCCGGCTCCCTGGTGCTCTACAACACGCTCTATGCCTTGCTATACTCCGCCGCGGTCGTGGCTGGCGCCATGCTGATTTTCGAGCACCGCAACCTGAAATAAATCCCGCTTTACCGGCCCAATTTGGTGGCATAGCGCCCGCGATAATATTCAGGGCACGCTCTTTGGCCCAGCGAAGAACTTGAATCCGGTTCTGCCTCTTTCCCGGGAGCCCATTGACAGAAGATGATTAGAGGATTATTATCCCTTTATCAGAGGATGACCCCGTATGCAACACGGAAAGCGTATGCCCTCTCAAGCTCGTCTGAAGGTCTCCACCACCATTGCGCCCGAGAGCTACGCGTATCTCCAGCGGCAAATCGAGTCGGGCAAGGCGAATACTCTTGCCGATGCCATAGACAATTTGGTAGCCACGGTTCGCCGGCTGGAAAATCGCTTCCGCCTGGAGCGGGAAACTGCCGCATATTTTCAGGGCCTCTCCGGCGATGCCCTCGCGGAGGAACGGAAGCTAGAGGCCGAGCTTTTCGAGAGTGCCGCCGCCGTCAATTTTGAGGAATAAGGGGAAGCAAGCGTGTACCCTCGCCGTGGCGAGATCTGGACGGCAAATCTGGGCAAGTCCCAGGAGCAGCACTGGGTGCTGGTAGTTTCCCTCGATGGCCGCAATCTATCGAACCGGATTGATTCGATTCTAATTGTTCCCTTCAGCGGTACGCCTGGCGAAGGCCCTACCATCGTGAAGTTTGAACCTGGTGAGACCGGCCTGCCCGGCCCTTCTTACCTCCGCTGCCATTACATCAACGTTCATCCTAAGGCGGCGTTGAAGGAACGCTTAGGCCGGGTGCTGAACAACACGCAGATGCGCGAAGTCTGCAAAGCTATTCGGCGCGCCTACGACGTGGATGCGCCGCTCGACTGAATGTCCTATGACCATCGTAACCTCCGCTCACACTGCACTCTCGAATCTCCCGACGGTAAAATTGAACTGACTAATTCATTAACACGCCATGAAGCCCAGCCGCCGCATCACCGTGGTCTTCGCTTCCCTGGTTGTTGTGTGCCTGACGGCGGCGGTAATTGTGGCCACAAGCGCGGACCGCGCGCGGCCCGCCGCCACCCTGGAGGACGTGCTTTACATTCCCTCACCTGCGGTCATCAAGCGCATGAGCCTGGGCTACACCGGCTTGATGGCCGACATTTACTGGACCCGCGCCGTGCAGTATTTCGGCGGCAAGCACCTCGTGCGCTCCCGCCGCTACGAGCTGCTTGCCCCTCTGCTGGAAATCACCACCCAGCTCGATCCCCACCTGACTGTGGCCTACCAGTTTGGCTCAATTTTTCTAACCCAGCCGCCTCCCGAAGGCGCCGGAGACCCGGATTCCGCAATCAGGCTGGTGCAATACGGCATCCAGCACAACCCCGATGACTGGCATCTCTACTACGATTTGGGATTCATCTACTACCTCGATAAAAAGGACTATCGGGCTGCCTCTCAAGCATTTGAGCGTGGCTCCAGGGTTCCACAGGCGCATCCTTTCCTGAAAGTGCTGGCCGCCCGTATGGCCGAACGGGGCGGCGAGTTGGAAACCGCCCGCCTGCTGTGGACCACCACCTACGAGAGCACTCGGGATGAGCAAATTAAAGCCAATGCCATCTCCCACTTACGCGCTCTTCAGGTTGATGAGGTGGTGCCTAAACTGGAGGAAGTGGTCCGCCAGTACACCACGCGCACCGGCCATGCCCCGCAAGACTGGGCCGAGTTGATTCGCGCCCGCTATATGCCCGGGATTCCGCTTGATCCTTTGGGACACCCCTACAAACTGGTGCAGGGGGGAAGGGTAGAGGTGAGCGCCCCTGATGCTCTCCCTTTCATTACAAAGGGGTTGCCGCCTAGCTCCCAAGCATCAGAGCAGCCGAATCTGTAATCTAAGTAGGAAAACCGGCTCATATTCTCCGTAAAGGAAGCAGACCATGAATCTACGCCCGGGGCGCGCGCTGCTGGCGCTGGGCCCTTTTTTGCTCTTCAGCGGCGCAATTTTCGCGCAAACGAGCGTTCCCCAGATAGTGGAGGAGGTGGACGCGCACTACAACCACCTGCGCACGCTGCAGGCAAATTTCACCGAGATTTACCAGGGGAGCGGCATTTCTCGCGAAGAGTCGGGCACGCTCTGGCTGAAAAGACCGGGCAAAATGCGCTGGAACTACCAAAAACCGCGCGAAAAACTGTTCGTGAGTGATGGAAAAACAGCCTGGTTCTACGTCCCCGGAGAGCAGCAGGCTCGCAAGACGCCCATGAAAAAGCTTGAGGACCTGCGTTCCCCGCTCGGCTATTTGCTGGGCAAGACCAAGCTGCAGAAGGAATTCAAGGGGCTCTCTTTTGCTCCCGACGTTCCTCCACAGCGCGCGGATGATGTGGTGCTTCGGGGGGTTCCTAAGTTCCTGGAGGGAGTGAACCAGGTGCTGATGGAGATCGCCCCGGGGGGAAGGATCGTACGTTTGGTGGTGGACGGGGTGGACAGCACGATCACGGAATACCGCTTTAAGGACCAGAAGGAGAACCTGGAAATCGCCGACCGGGAGTTCCAATTCACTCCTCCGCCGGGCGTGCAAGTGATTGAAGAAGAAGCGGGCCAGTAGTTGAGCAAGAGAGTACTTTTGTAAGCGGCTGAAGTACTTGGGCGGCTAAGTTGCAGTGTTAGACTAGAGCAGACTTCCCGAAAAAAGATCGAGTTGGATGGCCGAATTTCTCATCAAGGTAGCCGACGAGCACGGCCACCTTCTGCAGCAGGTTGAAAACGGATTCTCGGTAGCCGAGGTCAAGGAGCGTTACGCCCAGCAGGGCTACCTGGTCTACTGGGTCAAACCGCGAGGCTTGCTGGCCGGAGGGGGAGTGCCCCTTTTCCGGCGGCGCAAAGTCAAGCTGGAGCAGTTTGTCGTTTTCAACCAGCAGTTTGTCACCCTGGTGCGGGCGGGATTACCCATCCTGCACGCGCTGGACCTGCTCATCAAACGGCAAAAGGATCCGTTTTTCCGCTCCCTGCTGGAGAATGTGCGCGACCGGGTGAAGAGCGGCGAACTGCTTTCTGACGCTTTTGCCGCTCAAGGGATTTTCCCCAAGATGTACACCACCACTCTGCTGGCGGGGGAGAAGAGCGGCAATCTCGAGGAGGTGCTGAATCGCTTTATTGCCTTCCAGCGGCTGACCATTTCCTTCAAGAAGAAGCTGAAGGCTTCGCTGGTTTACCCGGCGCTGCTGGTTACGCTGGTAGTCAGCATGCTGAGCTTCCTGGTGACTTACGTGGTGCCGCGCTTTGCCGAACTGTACCAGTCGCTGAACGCGCAGCTTCCGGCCTTGACCGTGTTCATGCTGGAGTTGGGCACCGGCGCCCGCAAGTATGTTTTTGTCTTTCTGGGCGCAATTGTAGCCTTGATTTTGTTGTTCTGGCGGTGGAGAAACACGGAGCGGGGCGCCGACCGGGTTGACCGTTTTCTGCAGCGACTGCCGGTGATTGGGCCCATTTTGAACAAGTACCAGGTGGCAAACTTTTCGCGCATCATGGCCACGCTGCTCACGGGCGGCCTGCCTCTGGTACCGGCGCTGGAGACAGCGGGCGAGTCGCTGGGCAGCCGGCACATGGCCAACGGGGTGGGCAACGCGGTGCGAAAAGTCCGGGAAGGACGGCCCCTGGCCCGCAGCCTGGAAGAACAGGGCATCATGCCCGACTTATCGGTGGAGATGATCGAGGTGGGGGAATCCACCGGCGCGCTGCCCGCCATGTTGACCTCGGTGGCGGAGTTCTACGAGGAAGACGTGCAGGCGGCGC
>DASYWT010000085.1:0-5992 GCA_035935775.1 Terriglobales bacterium | reverse complement strand
CTGTACTTCGCCTCGGTGCTGGGCATCGGGGCGGTACTGAAGCGCCACGTCAAGACCAGCACCGACTTTTTCCTCGCCGGCCGCTCCATTCCCGCCTGGATCGCCGGCCTGGCCTTTCTCTCCGCCAACCTGGGCGCGCAGGAAGTGATCGGCATGGCTGCGTCGGGCGCCAAGTACGGCATCGCCACCAGCCACTTCTACTGGATCGGCGCCATCCCGGCCATGATCTTCGTGGGCCTGTTCATGATGCCGTTTTACTACGGCTCCAAGGCACGGTCCGTGCCCGAGTACCTCAGGCTGCGGTTTGACGAAAAGACGCGCGGGCTGAACGCCATTTCTTTTGCCGTCATGACCGTTTTTTCCTCGGGCATATCCATGTATGCCATGGCGCGGCTCATCCAGGTGCTGCATGTGCTCGATCCCATATTCGACCGGCTGCACATCGCCCGCAGCGGCATCTTTCACGTCAGCGTGATCGTTTCCGCCATCATCGTGCTGGCTTACATCTTGCTCGGCGGGCTGACCAGCGCCATCTACAACGAAGTGCTGCAATTCTTCCTCATCGTGGCGGGCTTCATCCCCCTGGTGTGGCTGGGACTGAAGAACGTAGGCGGCTGGCAAGGGCTGACGGAAAAACTTCCGGCGGCATTTACTCACTCCTGGATGGGCATGAGCAGCGCCCAGACCAATCCCCTGGGGGTGGATTGGTTCGGGCTGGTAGCCGGGCTGGGATTCGTGCTGTCGTTTGGCTACTGGTGCACCGACTTCCTGGTGGTGCAGCGCGCTATGGCCGCCGATTCCATGGCGGCAGCTCGGCGCACGCCGCTGATCGCGGCCTTCCCCAAAATGTTTTTCCCCTTCCTCGTGATCCTGCCGGGACTGATTGCGATTTCCCTGCCCAGCGTGGCGGTGCATTTGACCGCGCCGCGCACCGACCCGGTGGCGGTTACGACAGCGAAATACAGCGAGGGACTCATCCCGCCCAAGATTGATCCTCGTACCGGCCAGCCGCTGCTCGACCGCCAGGGCAAGCCCATCATGGACTACGACCTGGCCATCCCCAACATGCTGCTGCATTACTTCCCCACCGGCATTCTGGGCCTGGGGCTGACCGCGCTACTGGCCAGCTTCATGTCGGGGATGGCGGGCAACGTGACCGCTTTCAACACGGTGTGGACTTATGACATTTACCAGTCGTACATACGGCCTAACGAGAGCGACGAGCATTACCTGTGGATGGGACGGGTGGCTACGGTCTTCGGCATAGCTCTATCGGTGCTGGCCGCCTACGCGGCTACGCGGTTCAACAATATTATGGACATGCTGCAGCTGGTGTTCGCATTTGTGAACGCGCCGCTGTTTGCCACCTTTTTGCTGGGCATGTTCTGGAAGCGCACCACAGGACATGGGGCGTTCTTCGGGCTGCTCACCGGAACCGTAGCCGCCGCTGTCCACCATGGGCTGACGCTACCGGTGGGCGAACCCGTGGGCATCAAGGGCGGATGGCTGGGGCCCATTTTGCATTTTTATCCCAGCGACATGGCGCAGAATTTCTGGACTGCGATCTGGGCGTGGAGCACGTGCTTCGTGGTCACGATTGTGATCAGCCTGCTCACCCGGCCGCGGGAGGACAGCAGTCTGAAGGGACTGGTGTATTCGCTGACCGAGAAGCCCAGCGATAAGCACCTGCCCTGGTACCAGCGTCCGGCGGCGCTGGCGGTAATCATTATAGTAGTGCTGGTCCTGCTGAACATATTCTTTGGCTGAGTGGAGTGGGGATGGGAATTGATATTCGCCTGCCGATTGGGTTTATCTTCGCGCTGGTAGGAATTCTGCTGACCGCGTTTGGCGCGGCCAGCAATGGCGCCATTTACCAGCGGTCCCTGGGCATCAACGTGAATCTGTACTGGGGGCTGGTGCTGCTGGCGTTCGGCCTGATCATGGCGGCGCTGGGCCGGCGGGGCATGAAAAAATTGAGTAAATGAGTAATTGAATAGTTTGTTTTGTAATTTGTAATTTCAGAATTACCAATCGCGCCGGGTAATGGACTCGCCGCACAACAGCAATTACAAGAATTGCCAATTACAAATTACTCAGTTACAAATCCTCCTGTGTCAGCTCTGGCAGATAATTTCCGGCGGGTCTTCGGGCAAACGCCGCGCCTGTTCCGCGCTCCCGGGCGGGTGAACCTGATTGGCGAACACACCGACTACAACGACGGCTTTGTAATGCCGGCCGCCCTTGATTTTTCCTGCTGGGCAGCGATTGCCGGCAGGGGAGACCGCCGCGTGGTCGTGCGCTCGGAAAATCTGCAAATAGCGAGCGAGATTGACCTTGAGGAGAATAATCCGCGGCGCCGTGGTGAGTGGAGCGACTACGTTCAGGGTGTGGCGGTCGAACTGGAGCAAGCCGGGCGCCGGCTGCGGGGAGCCAACCTGCTTATCCAGAGTGAAGTGCCCATCGGTTCCGGACTGAGTTCCTCCGCCGCGATCGAGGTCGCCAGTGCTCTCGCACTGCTGCACAATTCCGGCCTGGAGATGGAGCGACTCGAAGTGGCTCGGCTCTGCCAGCGCGCGGAAAATGAGTTCGTGGGCGCGCGCTGCGGCATCATGGACCAGTTTGCCGCCTGCTTCGGACAGGCGGGGCACGCGCTCCTGCTGGACTGCCGCTCTCTCCAATATGGGCCGCTGCCCTTGCCTGCCGGAGCGGCCCTTGTGATCTGCGACAGCGGAGTGCGCCACGAAGTAGCCAAGGGGGAGTACAACACTCGCCGCGCTGAATGCGAGGCCGGCGTAAAATTGCTGGCCCGCCAGAGGCCGGAGGTTCAGGCTTTGCGCGACGCCACTCTGGGCGACCTCGAACGGAACCGCGCCGAATTGGGCGAAGTAGTGTACCGGCGCTGCCGCCACGTAATAACGGAAAATGCCCGCGTGCTCCAGGCTGCCGAAGCGCTGCAGCGAGGCAATCTGCCCGAGTTCGGGCACTTAATGAGGGAATCGCATCACAGCCTGCGCTACGACTATGAAGTGAGCTGCGCCGAACTGGATTTGCTGGTGGACCTTGCCAACAGGCAGCAGGGTGCTTACGGCGCGCGCATGACGGGCGGCGGTTTTGGCGGCTGCACTGTCAACCTGGTGGAGGCGGGCGAGGTGGAGGAATTTCGCGGGGCGGTTTCCCGCGGCTACCAGGAAGCCACGGGAAGGGCGGCAAAGATTTACGTTTCTGAGGCCGCGGCCGGGGCGGGAGAAGGGGAATGAGGTTTCAAGGTTTCAAGGTTTCAAGGTTTCAAGGTTTCGAGGTTTCAAGTTCTGAAGGTCCCTTCTTCTGTCATCTTGAGCGGAGCCGGCCAGTTCGCTTGCGAACTGGCCGGCGGAGTCGAAAGACCCCGCGTTGTTGTGCCCGACATGTCAGTTCCAAGGCGTTTCTTAGAGACATTTCGTGCGAGAAACGCCCTCCTGCAACTCAGCGCTGCCGCCAGGCGCAGGGGTGTTTCGACTCGGGCGTGCGCCCTCGCTCAACATGACAGAAGTAATTGTGCGAAAACTGAAAAGTGCGAAAGCTTGAAATTCTGAAACCTTCCTGACGCCTGCGCCTGCACAAGCTGTCTGAAGCCTGCCCGACACCTGCACGGGTTGTCTGAAACCTGCCTTGTGCCTGCGCCTGCACGGGTTGTCCGAAACCTGCCTTATGCGTGCGCTGCAGGCGTTGTCTCGAGCCTGCCCTATGCCTGCGCCTGCACGTCGTGTCTTAAACCTGACTTATGCCTGCGCCTGCACGGGTTGCTGGTAACCGCCTTCGCGAGTGGCAGAGATGCGCTGATACTCTTCGCCTGCTTCCGCCGGCAGGAGTACCCAGAGCGTGTAGACACCCAGTGCGGTGCCGAACGGCAGATCCAACAACATAAGAAATGCCATGACCAGGGCCAGCACGCGTCCCCAGGAGCGCACCTTGAGTATGCCGTAGGCGGTGACCGCCCGCGCGGCCGCAATCGCCAGGAACAGAATGCCCAGCACTAAGAACAGGATGGGGGCAAAAACGCGCGCCGGCGGCGGCATGTCACCAGGAGCAGCGCCTGCGGCTGCGGCGAGGGCAAACATCACCCCGGTGGGGATTACCCAGAAGGCCGCCATCACGAACCAGAAGATGGCCAGCAGATGGAGATGGCCGGCCACCCGGGTGCGAATCGCGATAGACGTCCTGACATCCGCCACGCTGTGGCCGCAGGTTGGGCAGGCCAACTGGTCCTGCCCCAAGGCAGCACCACAATGGTTGCAGTACATAACGCTACCCTCACCAGTAGTGTACGGGGAAAGGGAGAGGAAAGTTTCAAGGTTTCACGCTCTGGAGCCCACTTCCTCTGTCATGCTGAGCGAGCCGGCGGATTCGCTTGCGAATTCGCCGGCGCAGTCGAAGCACCCCTGCATTGCTTAGTTTACAACCACTAGGCGTTTTCACTGGTCGTCCGTGAAATTCCCCGGGGCAGGTTGGCATATCAACCGGCGCAGCGGTGTTTCGACTCGGGCGTGCGCCCTCGCTCAACATGACCGGCTTAGGAGCGAAAGCTCGAAATTCAACTTTGAGATTCCTAAACCTGGGAACCTTGGAACGCGTGAAACCTTGCGCTGCCGTCTCTGAAGCCCTCGGCGTGACGTTAGCGGTCAGGAGGAGACCAAAACACGGTTCTCGGAGCCGCAAACCCGCACGCAAATACGCCCGCTGCGCCGGGAGATGTAGAGGGCGACATCAGCGGCGTGGAGCAGGAAGTGGGCGCCCAGGTCGTGTGTCCCGGCAGCCATACTGCTGGCGCCGATGCTTATCGCGATGTTGACGATGGCAGCGCCGGCAGAAACGGGGGTTTGAGTCACCTTGGCGCGCAGGCGAGACACCACCGAGGAAAGATTCTCCGGGGCGATCTCCGGAACGATGACGAGAAACTCCTCCGCGCCATAGCGTCCCACGGTATCGTACGAGCGCAAGGAAGAGCGCAGACGTTCGGCTACTTCCCGCAGCACGGCGTCACCCGCCTGGTGGCCGTGGAGACGATTGATTTCGCGCAGATGGCAGAGGTCAATCTTGAGAATACCGAGCGCCTTCCCGGTGCGCAGGGCGCGCGCCAGCTCGCGGTCGAGGGTGGAGGCGATCATGTCGCGGTTGAAGATGCCGGTGAGCGCGTCGTGAGTGCTGCCGAACTTCAGCGCTTTCTGTGTAGCTTCGAGCTGGTGCTGGAGTTGCAAGATCCGCTGTCCTGCGCGCAAGCGCATCTGGAGTTCGGAGGCGCGGAAGGGCTCCTGCAGGCAATCGTCGGCGCCCGCTTGCAGCCCGGCAGCCACTTCCTGCCCTCTTCCTTCTCCCGTGAGCAGCAACACATAGGTATGAATCGAACGCCGCCTCTTGATCTTGCGGCACAGGCCCGGGCCATCCAGGCCGCGCAGTTTCTGTCCCACCAGCGCCAGCGTCGTGCCGCCGGGCTGGCGCAACAACTCGAGGGCATGCTCGCCGTTGACCGCAGGCATGGCCGTATAAGCCCAGTCTTTCAGCCACGACAACATGGCGAGGCGGCGCGCTTTATCACCTTCGGCCACGATGACAGGCCAATTCTCTCCGGATGGTTTTTCGGCGGCAAACTGCTGAACAGCTACCTCTTCCTCTGTGGTTTCCATGTGACCCTCGAAGCGACCTCTGCTGCCCGTCCTAGAGGTTATTGTTGAATGGCGGGAGCTTGATTCGGAGGCGAAGTTACCTTCGAGTGGCCGGGAAAGCGTACCAATCAGGGCAGAGTTCACTTTTGGGATTGGCGATTGACGGTCCGCGATGCGGGGAGGCCGATCACCTCATTGCGGCCGCAGCGGCTTCGCGCGTGCGGCTCAAGGCGTGCAAGACCGGCGTAGTGATCAGCGTGGTTACAATGGCCATAATCACCAGCATGGCAAACAGAGTGGGCGAGAGGACACCCAGGTCTAAGCCGACGTTCAGAACAATCAATTCCATCAGC
>DASYWT010000084.1:0-20682 GCA_035935775.1 Terriglobales bacterium | reverse complement strand
TGGCTGCTTGAAACCAGCGATTCTTGTTGCGTTTCTGACTACAACCATGGTTGTTGCGCACGCCCAATCAGCGCCTGACGCGATTTATCTTCACGGCAACATTTACACCGGGGCGGTGCAGACGTTTTCCCCGCCCTACGTTGAGGTCAAAGCGCGGGCACAGGCCATGGCCGTGCGCGATGGCCGCGTGGTGGCGGTGGGTTCTGACGCGGAAATCTCCAGGCTCAAGGGCAAGCGAACGAAGGTGGTGGACCTGGAAGGGCACTTCGTGATGCCCGGTTTCAACGATGCCCATACGCACCTGGCCTCCGCCGGCTTCGGCAAGATGAACGTGGACCTGACGGGCACGCGCTCGCTGCAGGAGATGCAGGCGCGTATTGCGGAGCGGGTGAGGACCGCGCAACCGGGCGAGTGGATTCGCGGGCGCGGCTGGGACCACACGTTGTGGTCGGTACAGAAATTGCCGTCACGCCAGGATCTGGACGCGGTAACCGGCGAGCATCCCGCGTTGTTCGGCCGCGTGGATGGGCACATCGCAGTAGCCAACAGCGCCGCACTGCGCGCCGCCGCCATCACCCGAAACACCCCCGATCCCCCAGGCGGCAAGATTGACCGCGATGCCGCCGGAGAGCCCACCGGTATCCTGCGCGAAGGGCCGGCGGTGGAACTAGTCGCCTCAAAGGAACCCAAACCCACACCGGCACAGCATCTGCGCGCCATGCAAATCGCGCTCGCTGATGCGGCGCAATCGGGCATTACTTCCGCTCAGGATTTCTCCGATTGGGACGATTTCCTGGTGGCGGAAGAACTGGAGAACGAAGGCAAGCTCACACTGCGCCTCTCCGAATGGCTGCCCTTTGTGGATTCGCTCGACATTCTGGAGAAGCATCGCGCCGACCATTCCCCATCCGATCCTATGCTGCACACGGGAATGCTGAAAGGCTTCATGGATGGTTCGCTGGGCTCGCGCACGGCGGCGTTACTGGCGCCCTACAGCGATGATCCGCAGAATTCCGGCCTGCCTCAATTTGACCAGGCTAAGCTCAACGCCATGATGGACGAGCGCGCGGCGGCGGGATTCCAGGTCGGTTTTCACGCCATTGGCGACCGCGGCGTGGAAATGGCGCTGCAGGCATTTGCCGAAGCTGACCGCTATCTGCAGGAGCGCCAGCCGCAGGCGATTCGTACATCGGACCACCGCTGGCGCGTGGAGCACGCGCAAGTGCTCGAATCCGGCCAGTTTGCCCGCTTCCGCCAGTTGGGGGTCATTGCCTCCATGCAACCCAACCACCTGCTCACCGACATGAACTGGGCGCTGGCGCGCCTGGGCCCCCAGCGCGCCCGCTACTCCTACGCCTGGAAGAGCTTTCTCGAAAACGGCGTCTGGCTGGCCTTCGGCACCGACTATCCCGTGGAACCGATCACGCCTTTTCGCGGCCTTTACGCCTCGGTTACGCGCAAGAATGAAGCCGGCACGGCGGAGTATTTTCCGCAAGAGAAGCTGACCATAGACCAGGCCATAGCCGCCTACACCACCGGTTCCGCCTATGCCCAGTTTGCCGAGCGCGACAAAGGCCTGTTGCAGCCCGGCATGTGGGCGGATTTTGTGATCCTTGACCGCGATATCACGCGCGCGTCCCCGGCCCAAATCCTTCATACCCGGGTGCTGCGCACGGTGGTGGGAGGCAAAGCGGTCTTCGAGGCCAAGTGACGTGGTTTCCGCCATTGACCTGGCGCGAGCGGGAAAAGCTTTTTTTTCGCGGCGCCGCGTTGGCCATTGCTCCTGCGCTCGCCTTGTTGCCGGTGGTGTTTTGGCTGGTCCTGAGGCCGCAACTGCGGCATTCCTATGCGCTCGCGGCCTTAACCCTGCCCGTTCTGATCTTCCTGGAACTCTGGGGACTATGGAAGCTGGTGCGCTGTTGCGCTCAGCAAACATTTGATCTGCTGACGGTGCTGGCTTTCGGCGCCCTGGTGATCGTGGCCGCCATTTCCGCCTATACCGGCATGTTCCTGGCTGTCGCGGTGGGCAAGATGTATTGAGGCTTCTTGACGCAATGCGGCGCTATCCCTGGCCCGCTCTGGTTTACAAAAAGCCGTAACTTGCGCCTCCGGCTCGATAACGAATTTCCACTTTTCTGCGTCTAATGCCTGGTGAGTTCCACCTTCCTTGACTGCAGTGGTTTTTCCCCGGCAGGAGCGGCAGGTATAATCTTGTTTTGCGTATCATTCCCGGAGGCAACGTATGAATGCCCGCTCGTTTTGGGCAAGGCTGACGACGCGTCGTCCAGCCTACGCTTTAACGATTCTCATAACCCTGGCGGTCGGAATTCTGATCGGCACCGTAGTGTCCTACGGCGTCAGAGGGCAGGAAAGCAAGAATTCCTCGGCCGACGCTACCCCCCTGCAGGTGCCATCGCCCCGCCAGATGTCGAACACCTTCACCACCATTGCCAAGCAGCTTGAGCCCAGCGTGGTGAACATCAATACCGAAACTACCATCAAGAACCCGCACCGCCGCATGGGGCCTCCTGGAGGCGGCAATGATGACGACCAGAATCCCTTTCAGGATTTTTTTGACCGCTTCTTTGGCGGGCAAGGCGGGCAGGGAGGA
This sequence comes from Terriglobales bacterium, assembly GCA_035935775.1. Taxonomy (GTDB): domain Bacteria; phylum Acidobacteriota; class Terriglobia; order Terriglobales; family Acidobacteriaceae; genus JAICWP01. The sequence goes on along the minus strand of DASYWT010000084.1, from coordinate 18,071 downwards.
CAAGGAGGCCAGGGGCCTGACGTTTTTGGCAGCCCCGACATTCGTGAGCGCTCGCTGGGTTCGGGCGTAATCGTGGATTCCAAGGGTTACATCGTTACCAACCGCCACGTGGTGGAGAAAGCTGACCGCATCCGAGTAAAGCTGAAAGACGACCCCCCAGGCGTGACCCACGATGCCAAAGTAATCGGCACCGACCAGGAAACCGACCTGGCAGTTATCAAGATTGATGCCCCGCGTCCGTTGCCCACCGCCAAGCTGGGCAATTCCGACAGCATGGCGCCGGGCGACTGGGTGCTGGCCATCGGCAGTCCCTTCGGCCTGCAGGAAACCGTGACCGCGGGTATCGTTTCCGCCACGGGACGCAACATTGTGCCCGCGCGCCAGTTCCAGAATTTCATCCAGACCGACGCGGCCATCAATCCCGGGAACTCCGGAGGTCCGCTGGTCAACATGTCAGGCGAGGTGATCGGCATTAACACGGCCATCCTGACTGAGACCAACGCTTACGCCGGTGTCGGCTTCGCCCTGCCCTCCAATACGGTCATTCACGTTTATGACCAGTTGATCGGACCGGAGCACCGCGTCACCCGCGGCTCCATTGGGGTGGAATTCAATGCCCAAGCCATTCCCGCCATTTCGCGCGTGTATGGAGTTGCTTCGGGCGTGACGATTTCAAACGTAGTGGCCACTGGTCCTGCCGCCAAGGCGGGAGTGCAGGTAGGCGACACCATCATCGCGGTGGACAATAGGCCGGTGAAGACTGGCGACGAACTGGTGGCCGACATTGCCGGCCGCAAGCCGGGCACCAAGGTAGTTCTGAACGTTATTCGCAGCGGCAAGAAAATGGATATTCCGGTTACCGTGGCCGACCGCCAGAAGTTATTTGGCGCTCGCCTGGGCGAAGAACCGGAAGAGGGTAACGAAGTACAGCCCACGGAAAGCAAACTGGGCATCACCGTACACGACCTGAGCAAGGACATGGCGGAACGGCTGGGACTCAACAACAGCAACGGCGTGGTGGTCACAGACGTGAAGCCGGGCTCGTTCGCCGATGAAGCCGGACTGAACCGGGGCGATGTTGTCTTAGAGGTTAATAAGCAAAAAGTTAACAACGAGGACGACTTTAACCGCATTGTCTCTGGACTTAAGAGCGGGCAGGATGTAGTCTTCCTCGTCCATCCGAGGGGGGTAGGTCCCCAGGGTGGAACGATTTTCATGGGCGGTACACTTCCGTAACCGGCGAAAGTTCCGAAAGAGTGCTGGCGTGCCGGCATCAAATCAGGGATGATGCTGGTAGCCAGCCCATATCGGCTTCCCCGGCCGGGGTGCTTGGCGTTGCCGGCAGTAAGCACTCGGCGCGCAACCACAACTTTGAGGTGAATCGCTTGCGGGGCAACAGATCGCGGACAGTTCTCGTCACTTTTTCAGCGCTGCTGCTAATGACCAGCTTGGCGGCGGCAAAGACCAAGAAGGCCGTTCACAAGCAAGCCGCGGCCGCTCACAAGAGCGCGCACCACTCGCGCCATAGCCGCTCTCGCCACAGCCGGAAAATGGCCTGGAAGTATCAGGGCCAGAAACGGCCTGACACCGAACGCACCCGCGAAATCCAGGAGGCCCTGGTGCGGCAGAAGTACCTGCACGGCACGCCCAGCGGGGTTTGGGACCAGAACACACGCACAGCCATGGCCCGCTTCCAGGGAGATCACGGCTGGCAGACCAAAATGGTACCGGATGCCCGCGCCCTGATCGCCCTTGGCCTGGGTCCCAGCCATGATGGGCTTATCAATCCGGAAACCGCGATGACCAGCTCACCCCTTGCGGGTGGAGGCAACAGCGATCGCGACCTGCCTTCCGGCGGGGCGCCTTACCGGCAGTAAGCTCCTGACAAGTTTTTATGGGCACGGCTTCCCGCCGTGCCCTTTTTGCTTTTACGTGGCCTTTGTGGCGCGGGCGCCCTCGCCCGCGAGAGTTGTCTCCCAGGGACCCCATCTGAGTTGCAAGCTCGGAAGCAGTTAGGCCTCCATGATCCACGCCTTTGTGGCGCGGGCGCCCTCGCCCGCGGGAGGTCTTAGACAATCTTTGGGGCCACCCACAACCAGCGATAGTGTTCCGGTCGGCGCGCCAGTCTTCGTCTGACTGGATTCTGACGGATGTATTCGAGTTTCTCCTCCAAACTTTCGTAGGACCGCAGCACGTGGTCAAATGATTCTTCCTCCCACACAGGTCCTTGGCGTCCTGCTGCCTTATTGATGCTGTGAGCGGAGGCGCCTTTGATGGATTGCAGAATCTGTTGCAAGGGAAAAACATATCCTGCAGCATCACGCAGCGGAGAGAGGAGAAGGTGAACATGCTCCGGCATAATCACTGCCGCGTGAAGCATATATTTGCTGCCGTGATCATGAAGGCAGTGTTTGAGCATCAGATCCCGTGCTGCAGGGCGTAAAAGCATGTGCCCAAACGTCCCGAAAGTGATGAATAGCGGCTTGTCGTCGTACTGAAAGTGCGGCAACCTGCGCCGGTAGTTGTATTTGGTTGCCATGGCTGTGGTCATAGAAAGATTCTTTCGCGGGCGAGGGCGCCCGCGTCACAAAAGTGCGGAAATGCGCCGCCGATGTTCCCGAAATGGCAATTGAGGTAAGTGCGCTTGCCAAGCTAAAGAGTTCTCGGTGCGGGCACGCGGGCGAGGGCGCCCGCGCCACAAAATTCTGCGAAGTGCGCAATCGGCTGATAACTGACAACTGGCAACTGACAACTGGTTTACTCAAATTCCTGCACGGCTGCCGCCTGGGCTTGGCCGACACGGCCGGCTTCGATTCCGGCCCGAAAGTAGTTTTCGCCGCGAATGGGAGCTCCCGCCATGCGGCGCAGCATGGCGATCTGGCCCGTGTGGGTGAGCGCGTCGGCAATCGGGCCCTGAAACAATTTTTCAGCCGAAAATCCCAGAGGCTTGCTGCTTGCCAGCCGCGCGTCAAAGGTTTCAAGAGCACGGTGGAAACGAGCCACCTCTTGCTCAAACGGCAACGGCTTGGAGTCGTGCCACACATGCTTGCCGTCGGCCAGAGCCACAGCCCAGTCCAGCAGGTCGCCGATGTGGGCCAGGATTTCACCGGGGGTGCGCGTGCCCGGCGCCGCCTGGAAGCGCTGGAAAGTTTCGGGCGCGCCGCGAACTGCTTTGCCACCGCGATAGGCCAGCGTGGCTAGGGTGTGGCGGAGAAGTTGAATGGTGGGATCGGGGGTCATCTCGGTGCCTCCAACGGATTCGCAGAAAGTGTAACGCAGGAGGTGGTTTTTCGCGGGCGGGGGCGCCCGCGCCACAAGGTCAGGGAAAGCACGCGGGCGGGCGCCCGCGCCACAAAAGCCAGAAAAAAGCAGGCGGGCGCGGGCTGCCCTGAATATCGCCGAGAGGAATCTGCCTTACAGCAATTCCATCACGTTCTTCACCGCGCGATTCTGCGATTGCGCGACGGCGGGATAGGTCACGTGTCCCTGGAAGGTGTTCACGCCTTCGCGGATGGCATTGTCGGCCTTGACGGCCTTGGTTACGCCCATCTGCGCCAGCTTCATCACGTAGGGGAAGGTGGCGTTGGTGAGCGCCAGCGTGGAGGTGTGGGGCACCGCCGCCGGCATGTTGGTCACGCAATAGTGCACTACGCCATCCACCACATAGGACGGGTCGCTGTGGGTGGTGGGATGAGCGGTCTCGATGCAGCCACCCTGGTCAATGGCCACGTCCACGATGACCGCACCGTTCTTCATTTGCGAAACCATCTGCTTAGTAACCAGCTTGGGGGCGGAGGCCCCGGGAATGAGCACAGCGCCAATCACCAAATCGGCGTGCTGTGTGGATTTGGCGATGCTGTAAGAGTTGGAGGCCAGGGTGTAAACCCGGCCATTGAAGATGTCGTCCAGTTCGCGCAGGCGGTTCAGATTCAAATCAACCAGGGTGACCACGGCGCCCATGCCCAGCGCGATCTTGGCGGCATTGGTGCCTACGATGCCGCCGCCGATGATGCACACCTGCGCCGGGGCGACGCCGGGCACGCCGCCCAGCAGCACGCCGCGCCCGCCGCGCTCTTTTTCCAGGTAGGAAGCGCCCACCTGGACCGACATCCGGCCGGCCACCTCCGACATAGGCGTCAGCAGCGGCAGTGACCCGTGGCCGTCGCGGATGGTTTCGTAAGCGATGCCAGTGACCGTGTGTTTGAGCAATTCGTTGGTCAGGTCGGGAAGAGGCGCGAGATGGAGATAAGTGAAAAGGGCCAGGTCTTTTCGCAGGTACTTGAACTCGCTGGCAATGGGCTCCTTAACCTTCACCACCATGTTGGCCTTTTGCCAGACCTCGGCGGCGGAGGAGGAAATCTCGGCGCCGGCCTGCTTGTAGTCGTTGTCCGACATGGAAGACAGATCGCCGGCCTTGGTTTCCACCAGCACGTTGTGCCCGGCGTCGGTGAGCGCCTTCACTCCCGAGGGCACAATGCCCACACGCGATTCGTGATCTTTTACTTCTTTCGGAACGCCAATGATCATGGATCAGTTCTCAGTTCTCAGTTGTCAGTTCTCAGTTGGCGCTTAGCAATTAGCACTTGGCATTTAGCCCCTGAAGGGATTTGCCAGTGCCTGGAATCAAGAGCCGGTGTCAGTTACCTCGCTCTAACTGAGAACTGGCAACTGAGAACTGAGAACTGCTTCATTCTGCCCGGTCAATCTGCGCTTTCTGCAGCTTGTCGGAGTAATCCACGTAAACCGATTTCCACTCGGTATAAAAGTCCATGGCGCCCAGGCCGCCTTCCCGGTGGCCGTTGCCCGTCTGCTTCACGCCGCCAAAGGGCAGGTGCACCTCGGCGCCGATGGTAGGCGCGTTGATGTAGGTGATGCCCGCTTCCAGGTCGCGCATGGCCGCGAATGCCTTATTCACGTCCCGAGTGTAAATGGCCGACGAGAGCCCGTACTTGATGTTATTGGCGATCTCGATGGCGTCTTCCAGACCGTCCGCGGGCAACAATGAAACCACAGGACCAAAAATCTCTTCCTGGGCGATGCGCATCTTGCGGTCCACATCGGCGAACACGGTGGGCTGCATGAACCAGCCGTGGGCCCAGGCGCCGGAATCCAGGCGATTGCCGCCGCACAGCATTTTGGCGCCTTCGTTCTTGCCGATCTCCACGTACTCCAGGTCGGTCTTGAGCTGGGCTTCATTGACGGCAGGACCCATGTCCACCGACTCGTCCAGCCCGTTGCCCACTTTCAGGGCCTTGGCGCGTTCTACCAGGCGGCTGGTGAACTCGTCGTAGATGCCCTTCTGCAGGATGATGCGGCTAGTGGCGGTGCAGCGCTGGCCGGTGGTGCCGAAAGCGCCCCAGAGCGCGCCCTCAATGGCCAGGTCGAGATTGGCGTCGTCGAGCACGATCATGGGGTTTTTGCCGCCCAGTTCAAGCGAGCAGCGGACGAAGCTCTTGGCGGCGGCTTCGCCCACGATGCGGCCCACGTCGGTGGAACCGGTCAGAGAAACGGCGCGCACTTCCGGGTTGCTCAGCAGCGGCCCCCCAATGCGCGAGCCGAAGCCGGTCACGATGTTGACCACACCTTTGGGGAGCCCCGCATCCGCCAGGGCGCGCACAAAGTTGAACACCGAAAGCGGTGTATCCTGCGCCGGCTTGATTACGCAGGTATTGCCCGCCACGATGGCGGGAAAGAGCTTCCAGGAGGGAATAGCCATGGGGAAGTTCCAGGGTGTGATCATCACGCACACGCCCAGGGGCTGGCGCACCGCCATGGCGAACTTGTTGGGCAGTTCGGAAGGCACCGTGGGGCCGAACATGCGACGCCCTTCTCCAGCCATGTAATAGCCGGTGTCAATTGCCTCCTGCACATCGCCGCGAGTTTCCTTGATGACCTTGCCCATCTCGCGGGTCATGTCGCGGGAGTACTCTTCCTTGCGCTCAATCAGGATTTCGGTCGCCCGATAGACAATTTCAGCCCGCCGGGGAGCGGGAACCAGGCGCCACTTCCGGAAGGCACGCTTGGCCGCATCCACCGCCGCATCCACGTCCTCTTTGCCGGATTTCTGAAAGATGCCGACGATTTCCCGGGTGTCGGCAGGATTGCGGTCTTCAAACATGTCGCCGCCGCGCGACTCCACCCATTCGCCGTCTATGAAGTTTTTATAAACCCTGGCACTGGAGCCGGTGCCGATAGATGCCGTAAGCGTGTCGGTAGCCATACTGCCTCCCATTTATCTATGCAAACCAGCCATCGTACAAGGCGGCGCTGGCCGGTCGCAAGTGTCGGGACGCACAGGGGAAAGTGATGGTTTCCCGAGGGTTATCTCCCTGAGACTATGGGCGCTTGCGGCCGTTGGTCCCGGCTCAGGGCAAAACCCGTCTGGCTGAGTGGGGGAGGACCGACGCCCCAAGAGCCATGCCCGCACCCCAGAGCCTTTTGCCTCCGTAACACCAAGGTAATTACCTGTTTTCGCCCTATTGGCGGTATGGTACTCTCGCTGGAAATCCCTAACTCCGTGGGCCTTAGCTGAGTTCGTGTCTCGCGATCGCAATTCGAATATCCACATTGCGTGGAAGACGGTCACCTATCGCAGCGTGGCGGTGGGTATCGCCGTCATTTTGCTGCTGGCCGGGGCGATCATCAACCTGATATTCCCGCAAGCCACCCACAGTGGCCTGCAGGTGGTGAACACCCTGCTGGAGAAGGTGGCGGGCAATGCCGGCGAGGGCGACGACAGCGGCATGCCCGTAGCCCAGCAGGCCCACTTTACCAACTACGACGGCACGGTTCGGGTGAAGAAAGCCAACAGCAATACCTGGGTTTCGGCCGACTATAGCCTGCCTCTGGAGAAGGGCGACGTGGTGCAGACCGGTTCCGAGGGCATGGCCCGCATCGCCTTCAACGATGGCACCAGTTACACCATCAAAGAGGATTCCCTCATCGTCATCGAGGAGAACTCCGCGACCGCCCAGCAAACCCAGGTGGCAGTCAATGTGACCACCGGCACGGTGGATCTGGCCACCGCAACCTACAGCCAGGGCTCAACTTCGAAGGTGATGGTGGCCGGGGCTACGGCCTCGCTGGCTCCGGAATCGGCGGCCATGGTGCATAACGATCCGCGCGCCGACCAGCACGAAATCTTGGTCAAGAAAGGATCCGGCGAAGTCAGCCGCGACGGCCAGGTGGTGCAACTGACCGATTACGAGAAAGTCAGCTTCCGCTCCGAAGCCAAAGGCATGTTGAAAACTAAGGAGATCGGACCGCCCACCCTGATCGCACCCGCCAACATGATGCCCCTGTTCAGCTCGGGGAAGGCCAAGACGGTGGAGTTCAACTGGACGCCCATGACCAACGCCACCCAATACCGCCTGCGCATCTCCAAGAACCCGTACTTTTCGTCCACGGTTTACGACCAGCGGGTGGGCAGTACGGATGTGATGGTTGAAGGTTTGAGTAATGGCGCCTACTACTGGGCGGTGCAGTCGGTGGACGTGCAGGGCAAGGAATCCATTGAAAGCGAAAAGAACCGGTTCACCATCATACCTAAGGGGAGTGAGGCGATGAGCATGCGCCTGGAGCTGGATCCTTTTGTCCAGCACGGGCATGTGATCGAAGTGAGGGGGAGAACCGAGGCAGACGCGCGAGTGATGGTCAATGGCCGGGAGGTGCCGCTGATAACCAACGACGGAACCTTCCATTATTTCACTCCGCCCCTGCCGAACGGAGAGAGTGTGATAACCATCACCGCGCAGAATGCGCGAGGAGGAGTAAATACTCAGCAGAAGACGGTGGTGATTCAGTAGGTTCGCCGGGAGTGTCGGGACTTTCGTGCCCCGCCACTACACAGGAACTTCACATAAAATCCAGAGTAGCGCATGCTGAGGCGAGTCATGCGCGCCGGGCGACCGGCACAATCGCCATCTCCTGTAGCTCCTCGCCGGCGCGAGGGCCAGGTTTCGAAAAGAGCAACGTATGTCATCATCCAACGGCTTCCACAACGGTTCGTGGTTCAGCAATATTCGCTCCCTGGCCAGCATGTTTTCCAGCGACCTGGCCATTGACCTGGGCACCGCGAACACCCTGGTGTACGCGCGCGGCAAGGGCATCGTGGTCAACGAACCTTCCATCGTCGCCATCAACAAGAACAGCGGCGAAGTCGAGGCCGTGGGCAAAGAGGCCAAGGAGATGCTGGGCCGCACTCCGGGCAACATCGTGGCCATCAAGCCCATGAAGGACGGCGTCATCGCCGACTTCAAGGTGACGGAGAGAATGCTCAACTATTTCATCCAGAAGGCGCACAACCGCAAGATGCTGGTGCATCCCCGCATCGTCATCGGCGTGCCTTCGGAAATCACGCAAGTGGAAAAGCGGGCGGTGATGGATTCCGCCTACCGCGCCAAGGCCAGCGAAGTTCACCTGGTGGAACAGGCGATGGTGGCGGCCATCGGAGCCGGCCTGCCCATCACCGAGCCCAGCGGCAACATGATTGTGGATATCGGCGGCGGCACCACCGACATTGCGGTTATTTCCCTGAGCGGCATCGTCTACTCGCGTTCCGTGCGCATGGCCGGCAACCAGATGGACGAAGCCATCATGAATTACCTGAAGCGCAAGTACAACCTGCTGGTGGGCGAGCGCACCGCGGAACAGATCAAGATCGAAATCGGTTCCGCTTACCCGCTGGAGAAGCCGCTGACCATGGAGATCAAGGGCCGCAACCTGATCGAGGGCGTGCCCAAGAGCATTACCATTGATGACAGCGAAGTGCGCGAAGCCCTGAGCGAATGCATTTCCACCATCATGAACGCGATTCGCGTGGCCCTGGAGCGCACACCGCCCGAGCTTTCCGCCGACATCAGCGACCGCGGCATTGTGCTGACCGGCGGCGGCGCGCTGCTCAAGAACCTTGATAAGCGCATCCGCGAGGAAACCGGACTGCCGGTTTCCATTGCCGACGATCCGCTGTGCAGCGTGGTGCTGGGCACAGGCAAAATGCTCAGCGACTTCAAGCTGCTGCGAAAGATTTCGATCGAGTAACTTGCGGTCCGCGGATGGACGCGGATAGACAGCGATTCAGAAGTTGCAGGCCCGCCCACCAGGTCCCAGTAACTGGGCACTAGGTACTGGGTACTGAAAACTGATAACTGGCAACCGAAGTGGAAAACCTCCTCGCCCGTCACCGCAACGTCACCATCCTGGTGGCCGTTCTGTTTGCCGAAGTGGTCGGACTGGCGGTCCAGGTCAAGCGCACCGCCGACACAAATTCCAGCCGTCTGATTCGGGTTTGGACGGTCACCGCCGTGACCCCGCTGGAGAAAGCCTTCGTCGCCACCCAGCGCAGCCTCGGCGATATCTGGCACAGCTACTTTTATCTGCGGGGTGTGCGCGCACAGAACCGGGAATTGCAGGATGAGATCGAGCAACTCCGTCTGCAGCAGGTGCGCCTGGCCGAGGATGCCGGCCAGGCCCGCCGCCTGCAGCGCCTGCTTGGCTTCAAGGAGCAGTTCATTGCCAAAACGCTGGCCGCGCAGGTCATTGGTTCCAGCGGCAGCGACATGTCGCGCGTGGTCTACATTGACAAGGGCGCCGGCGACGGGGTCAAACAGGACATGGCGGTCATCACCGCCGAAGGCGTGGTAGGGAAGGTTCTGCGCATCTTTCCCACCTCCTCGCAGGTGTTGCTCATCAACGATCCCTCCAGCGGCGTCGGCGCCATCCTGGAGAAATCGCGTCTGCAGGGAGTGATCAGGGGAACTCCGAACGGGGAACTCGTGCTCGAGAAAATGATGAGCGACGAGCGGGTGGAGGTCGGTGACAAATTGCTCACCAGCGGGGGCGACCAGATTTTTCCCAAGGGGCTGACGATCGGCGAGGTGAAAAGCGTTTCTCCGGGGCGCGACGTTTTTCTCAATGTGCGGGTGAAACCGGCGGCGCAGCTCAGCCGCCTGGAAGAGGTGCTGATAATTACGCAGGTAGTGGAGCGGCAGCCTACCCAACAGGAGGCGCAGAGTGCGATGCGCGCGGTTGACATTCTGGCGGCACGCTTGCCTTCCGTCCCCGAGAGGACAGGCCAGCCCTCAACCGGCATACCGCTTCCCATGGGTGTAAAGCCGGCGGTGCCCAAGGCCACAGAAGTGAAACCGGGCTCCGGAGCTAAGCCGCCGGCATCGGGGATCGCGGCGCAGAACGGTCTTGCACCCAGGCCGCGTCCGAAACCGGCGGGAACTGGCGCCGCACAGCTCACGGATGAGGGCGTTAAAGTTCAGGGGGTGAAGCCGAAAGCCGCTAACGGAGCACCAGCGGCAACCCAGGGCGTGGGCGCGAGCGGCGCTTCCGCTGGCGTTCCCGCGACCGTGGTCCCCAGGAAGCCACGGCCAAAGCCGGCAACCGGCGCCGCGGCTCCGGGCGCCTCTAATGCGAACCAGAATCCGCCAAAACCAGGCAGGGGCGACGCCAACAGCGGCGCTGCGGGCAGCACACCCCCGGCTCCCAAGGTTGTTCCTCCACCGCAACCGAAGCCGCCTGCGGGCACCGAGCAGAGCCCGCCGCCAAGCACCCCGCCCCCGGAGACGCCGCAGCCGTGAACGTGTCCTACACTTCCCGCGAGCAGATTGAGGTTTACCGCTTCAGCCTGCCGGCCGCCATCGGCATTCCCTTGGTGGCGCTTTTTCTGCAGGCCTTCTTGCCCCTGCGGTTTCATTTCTTTGACATTTTTGATTTGCCCCTGCTGGTCACGATCTTCCTGGCGGTGTCCCGTCGCAATCCGGTCAGCGGTCTGTTCACCGGCAGTGTCATAGGCCTGCTGCAGGACAGCCTGACCCACCAGCCCATTGGCATCTACGGCATCGCCAAGACGGTGGTCGGCTACGGCGCTTCTTCTCTGGGGGTAAAGCTGGACGTGGAAAACTCCGGCTCGCGCTTTCTATTGGTTTTCGGCTTCTACATTGTGCACGAGGTGATTTATCTGGTGGTGGCGCGGGGCATGGTCGGCCAGGACCTGGCCTGGCGCTGGGGGCACATGGCTTTTGCCGCCTTTGCCAACGCCGCCTTGGCCATCCCCCTATTCCTGATTTTGGACCGCTTCAAGCAAAGAGGCTAGTTGCCATCGGCGGGGAAAGTGATTGACGATTGCTGATGGAAAGTTGACGAATCAGCTGGGAATTGAGAACTCAATTTGAACCGCGACGACCGAGTACCGCAGCTTCGGCTCACCTTCATTCAGTACCTGATCCTGGGGGTATTCCTCACCCTGGCCTTCGGGCTGTGGCGTCTGCAGGTCATGAGCAGCCAGTATTACGACGAACTGGCGCAGCGCAACCGTATCCGCACCGTTCCCATCCTGGCCCCCCGCGGCAAAATCTTTGACCGCGAAGGCCGCATCATCGTGGACAACTACCCCTCCTTCACCGCCCTGCTGCTGCGCGACCAGTCGCGGGACATTGACACCGATGTGGACAAGATCGCGGCCGGCCTGCACATGTCGCCGGACGACGTGCGCGAGCGTATTCGCAAGTTTCGCAACATGCCTCAGTACCAGCCCATCTACCTGAAGGACGACATCACCCCCGACGAGCTGGCTTTTATCGAAGCCCACCGCACCGAATTGCCCGAACTGGAAACCATCATGGCGCATCGCCGCCTCTACCCGCGCCGCGGCTTCATGGCCAACCTGATCGGCTATGTGGGCGAGGTCAGCGAGGACATGCTCAACCAGCCGCAATGGGAGCTGTACAGCCCCGGCGACGTGGTGGGCAAGTCGGGTGTGGAGCAGTACTACAACGACCTGCTCATGGGCAAGAATGGCTCGCGGCGGGTGATCGTAAACAGCCTGGGCAAGGAGATGAAACCGCTGGACGAGGTGCCCGCGGTGCCCGGCCAGCCCTTGAAGCTCACTGTGGATATTGACCTGCAGATCGCGGCCGAGGAGGCGCTGGGCGACCGCAATGGCGCCGTGGTGGCCATGGATCCCCGCACGGGCGAGGTTCTGGCCATGGTCAGCCGGCCCACTTTCGATCCCAACGACTTCGCCGTCCGTATTTCGAAGGAAAACTGGACCCGGCTGGTCAGCGACGAAGATCATCCCCTGCTCAATAAGGCCATCCAGGCCCAGTTGGCGCCGGGGTCGGTCTTCAAAATCATTATGGCCACTGCCGGGCTGCAGGAAGGCATTGCCCAGGAGATGAAGGTCAACTGCCAGGGCGGCGCGGTCTTCTATGGGCGCTACTTCAAGTGCTGGGTAACCGCCGAACACCGCGTGCACGGCGAGGTGCAGATCAGTAAGGCCATCTATCAGTCTTGCGACGTTTTCTTCTATACCCTGGCGCAGAAACTGGGCATAGAGCGCATTGCCAAGTGGGCCACCGCTTTTGGTCTGGGCCAGAAGACCGGAATTGACCTGCCCCAGGAGGCTTCCGGGGTGATGCCCTCCGAAGAATGGAAGATCAAGAACTTCCACCAGAAGTGGTTTCCGGGAGAAACCATTTCCGTCGGCATTGGCCAGGGTGCGGTGGCGGTTACACCCATCCAGTTGGCACGCGCCCTGGGGGCCATCGCCAGCGACGGACTGCTGCGCCGCCCGCATGTGGCTTTTCCCGATCAACTGCCGCCCTACTACCGCCAGGTCATGGATTACAACCAGGAAACGCGGGTGCCGCTTGACCCCAAGAACTGGGAGATCATTACCGACGCCATGGCCAATGTCCCCACCGCCATGGGAACGGCCAATAGCGCCCACCTGGAGGGCATTGACTTTGCTGGTAAGACGGGCAGCGCCCAGACCATGAGCAACGCCCTGGCCGAGCGCATGGGCCATGCCCACTCCATGAAGGACAACGCCTGGTTCGTGGGCGTCACCCCGCGCCGCAATCCGACGCTGGTGGTAGCGGTGCTGTTTGAAGGCGGGGAGCACGGGCAGTTCGCCGGGCGCATTGCCGCCCAGGTGGTGAAAGCTTACGTGGAGAAGCAGCGGCGGCTTCCGGTCAAGGTGGCGGGCATGGACTCCGGCCGGGTGGAAGTCGCCGGCGTGTGGAACGATCCCCACGGGGGCGATGCCAACGACATGCGAGGCGGTCACTTCTACGTGAATGTGCCGCGCACGCCCCTGGGGCGTGCCCTGGCGGCTCCAGGAGAGCCGGTCGAGCGGCTTGTCGCCCGATCGCGGGCGGGGGCGCCCGCGCCACAAAAAAGCAGTGCGTTGCCCGAATTAGGGATGGCGCTGACGGAGAGGTGAGTTCAAGGGTTCACGGTTTCAAAGTTTCAAGTCTCAGCGGAGCGGGAACTGACAACTGACAACTGACTACTGACAACTGACTACTGACAACTGGTTCTTATGGCACGCAACATCTCATACCGCGATTTTGACTGGGTTCTGTTTGCCTTTGTCCTCCTCATCTGCGCTCTGGGCGTGATGGAGATTTACAGCGCCACCTATCACACCAAGTTCGGGGGAGTGCATATCAAGCAGATGTACTGGATCGCCGCCGGCATTATTGCGATGTTTTTGGTCAGCGTAATTGATTACCAGTTGCTGCTGGAAAACGTGCATTGGATGTACCTGGTTTCCATCGGCTCGCTTCTGGCCGTGCTCGCTTTTGGGCAGAGATACCTGGGGGCGAAGCGCTGGATCAAGTTCCCCGGGGGACAACACTTCCAGCCCTCGGAGTGGGTCAAGCTTATCCTCATCCTGGCAGTGGCCAGGTATTTTGCCGACGCGCGGCGCAGCGAACTGTCTTTCTTTGACATGATCAAGGCGGGGCTATTGGTGGGTGTGCCCATGCTGATGGTGCTGGCCCAGCCCGACCTCGGTACGGCGCTGACCTACATGCCAATTGCCTTGATGGGGATCTACCTGGGCGGCCTGCGGGCGAAACACGCGGGAATCATCCTTTTAGCCGGCGCTATGGCCATGCCCGCGGCCTGGCACGTTCTGAAGCCCTACCAGCGCGACCGCCTGACCAGCTTTATGGAACCGGAAGCGGACCGCCAGGGCTCCGGCTACCAGGTGATTCAGTCCAAGATTGCGGTAGGAGCGGGGGGCATTTGGGGGCGGGGCTTTGCCAAGGGCACCCAGACCCATGGCATGTTCCTGCCGGTGCCCCAGACCGACTTCATTTTTGCCGCTTTTGCGGAGGAACATGGTTTTGTGGGCGCGATGGGGGTACTACTGCTATACTTCTTGGTGTTGATGCGCTTGATCCAGAACGCGCAAACGGCGCCCGACCGCGCCGGCACGTTCGTGGTCATGGGTGTGGTAGCGGTGCTAACCTTCCACATTCTCATCAACATAGGAATGGTGGTCGGGTTTATGCCGGTCACCGGAATTCCCTTGCCGCTGATGAGCTACGGCGGATCGTCGGTACTGTTTACGTTTCTGGCGCTGGGCATCGTAATGAATATTCGCATGCGCCGGTTCGTAAATTAGAGTGCATTGGCAGCAGGGGTTTAAGGCTACGCCGTGGGGCGTGGCAGGTTTAAGGATTTGCAAATTTCGAGCGCCCTCGCGTTAAAGGGGCACTTTGCCGGCAGCCACGGAGGCCGGACAGGATTGCAGCAGAAAGCATCGGGCGGCTAACGGCCCCCTCCCTTTGGCAGTTTACTGGCCTTGGCGCCAGTCGGAGAGAGCGGTCACAAACCTGATGCCAGCGAGTGCTATAGGTGCAAAAATTTCTGAGCTCAAGACAAGACTGCAGTGCGCGGGCGTTCCCCCCGAGCCTTGTTGTCCTCTGTTCCTAGCTGCCTATATCGCCAATCCTTCCTTCTCTGCCTAGGTGCCGGAAAAGTGTGCTTCCTGCGGAAGCACATCCGGAGTCAGCATGACAAAAGAATTGTTTGTCTCTACCACCCCGCATGAAACCAAAGTGGGGATCGTAGAGGATGAGCAGCTAGCAGAAGTTTATTTTGAACGGGAGAATGAATACACCCTCGCCGGTTCGATATACAAGGGACGGGTTACCCGCGTGCTTCCCGGCATGCAGTCGGCCTTCGTAGACATCGGGTTGGAACGGGACGCGTTCCTGTACGTTTCCGATTTCTTCGAGTTGCAGGATGAAGAAGGGGAATTCCAGGAAATCACAGTGCCTCGGCAACAGGTTGAGGCCATGGGAGAGGCGGCGCCGGCCGTGGAATCGCCCCTGGAGCCGCTGGCCGGTCCGGAAGGACAGCCGCAAGCGGGCGCCGAAGATGCCGCCGAACAACCCGGCCCTGGGGCGGCGCGCGACAGTGACCAGGGTGGCAGAGGATGGCGCAACCGGCGCCGGCGTCGCGGACGGCGCGGCCGCGGCCTGCCGGAAACCAAATTCGCACGCGGCGGGGAGTCTCACCCGTCTCCGGCAGAGCCCACGCGGGAGAGCCGCGAGCCCCGGGAAAACCGTGAGCCTCGGGAAAACCGCGAGACTCGGGAAAACCGTGAGCCCCGCGAGAACCGTGAGCCGGCGTATGAGCCCATCATTTTGCCCGGTGAATCCATTTCCAAGTACCAGAACCGTGCTCGTCCGGCGCAGCCGGAAGCGGAACCACACCCCCATTTAAACGAAGCCGCCACCGCTTATGAGGCCGCCAGCGCGGTAGAGGAGCACGCGCACGCTGAGGAGGATCGCCGCGAAACCGAGCAACACAGGGAGGAAAAACGTTTCGAGCAGATGAACGTGGCCGCGGTTTTTGGCGGTGAAGAGGCAGAACGCGAGCCCGAACCGGTCACTCTCCCCGCGCCGCACTTTGAGGATGAGCCCCATGCCGAGGACGAGCGGCAGGCTGAAGAGGCGCATTTCGTCGAGCAGCACGAGGAAGAAGCCGGGCCGTCTCAGTTTGACCACATCGTGGAGGAAGAGGAGATCGAGGATGAGGAGAGCGACATGCCCTCCTTCGCCCAGGAACTCGAGGACACCGACTTCGAAGAACTGGAAGAGGAGACCCACGAAGCGGGAGGCGTCCACGAACCCGAGCACAATCACATCAGCAATGGAGTGGACCTGACCGAAGCGGTAGAGGAGACGGACGCGGAACGCGAAGCTTTCGCCGAGGAGTTTGAAGAAAACGGCGAACCGCAGGGGGAAGACGAGCAGGCCGAAACCAGCGAAACGGAATTGGCGGCCGAGCAGCAGCCGCCTGAAGGAGAAATGGAAGCCCGCGCTGAAGTGCGGGCGCCGGCCGGCACCGCGGGTTACCAGCAGCGTGCCGAGCGCACCTCCTGGGGCGAGCGCCGGGGCGGACGCCGCATGGGCCGCCGTTTCCGCCGTCGCGAACCGCAACGCTCCTTGCCCGCTATTGCCGACCTGCTTAAGGAAGGCCAGGAAATCCTGGTGCAGATTGCCAAGGAACCCATCGGCAAGAAAGGCGCGCGCATTACCAGCCACATCGCTCTGCCCGGACGCTTTCTGGTTTACATGCCCACGGTCAACCACATCGGCGTTTCCCGCAAAATCGCTTCCGAGGAGGAACGGCAGCGGCTGAAGCGCATTGTGCTCAGCGAGCGGGAAAACGGGCACGGCGGCTTTATCGTGCGCACGGCCGCTTCCGCCGCCGATGAGAACGAACTGCGGGCTGACATTCGCTTCCTCAAGAACTTATGGAACGAAATTAAGCACCGCGCCGAGAACGGCAAATCCCCGGCGCTCATCTACCACGACCTCAACCTGGTGGAACGCATCTTGCGCGACCAGGTTACGCAGGACTTCTCTCAGATCTGGGTGGATAGCGAGCAGGAATACGAGCGCATCGTGCGCTTCGTGGGCCGCTTCCAGCCGGCGCTAGCCAAGCGGGTGAAGCTCTATACCAAGAGCACGCCGCTGTTCGAGCAGTTCGGGTTGCAGGATGAAATCAACAAGGCGCTCAAGTCCAAGGTGTGGCTGAAGAGCGGCGGCTACATCGTCATCAACCAGACGGAAGCGCTGGTAGCCATTGACATCAACACCGGCAAGTACGTGGGCAAGACCACGCGCCTGGAAGACACCATCGTCAAGACCAACGTGGATGCCATCAAGGAAATCGTGCGCCAGATTCGCCTGCGTGACCTGGGCGGCATCATCGTGATTGACTTTATTGACATGGATGAGCGCCGCAACCGGCAGAAGGTAATGCAGGCCCTGGAGGAAGCGCTGCGCTCCGACCGCGCTCCCTCTAAGGTGCTGCAGTTCAACGACTTCGGGCTGGTGGCCATTACCCGCAAACGGGTGAAGCAATCCATGGAGCGCACCCTCGGCTCCCCTTGTCCATATTGCACGGGCACCGGTTTTGTGAAGTCAGTAACCACGGTTTGCAACGAGATCTTCACCGAGATGCGCAAGATCTCCAAGCAACTGGAGCGACCGGATGTGATGCTGCGCGTCAACCCGGAGGTGGGCAAGGCGCTGAAGTCCAGCAACGGGCGCTGGCTCACCGAACTGGAAGAAGTGAGTGGGCGCAGCGTGATCGTGAAGACCGATCCCACCCTGCACCAGGAGCAGTTCGACATAGATTAGGACGATTTTGATCCCGGTGATTTGTAAGCCGCAACTTCGGTTGCGGCTTTTTTTGTGCGGATAGCGGGAAACGGTAAGACACAGCCACGCATTGATGCGGGTGAACACACGCATTACTGTGAATGTCATCCTGAGCGCGGAGTCGAAGGAGCCCTGCACGGTTTCACTCCATCACAACCGTCCCAGGGAGTTCTCACATTATCGTGATCGTAGGGGCGTGAGAAAATCCTTTGAGCGGCTCGGCACAGCCGCGCGCGGGGGTGTTTCGACTCGGGCATGCGCCCTCGCTCAACATGACAGTGAGATGAATTGTAGGAAACCTATTCAGGAGAGATCATGCGGCACGGGGCCGTCTGTTGTTTCGTTCGCGCTCTACCCGTTTGGCCAGCAGGGATTTTGCTCTCTCCAGTTCTGCCCGCCGTTTCGAACTCAAACCGCGGCCGGCGCGGTTGATGAAATACGTCAGCATGCGCATTCCCGAACCCGGGCCTTTAGGTGAGACCTTTTTCGACGCCAGAGTCCTTGCGATGGTGGACGCACTCCGGGTGAACAATCCGGCCGGAGGGTGGGTAGAGTCAGTCTTGACTCGGGCCACCCACCGTTTAGTGCCGCGTT
>DASYWT010000083.1:0-8686 GCA_035935775.1 Terriglobales bacterium | reverse complement strand
GCCGACTCGGGAATGGAGTTCACCGAGGTGCCACCGCGAATCACCCCGATGTTGAAAGTGGTCTTGGGCACGGCCGCCACCCGCACCTGGGTGAAGCGCTCAATGGCGCGGGCCAGCACGATAATGGGGTTGGGCGCGCCGAAGTCGCTCCAGGAATGACCGCCGGGCCCACGCACCACCACTTCGAAGCGGCGGCTCCCCAGGGCTTCGGCGACGACGGAATCCGCTCCCGCGCCATCCAGCACCAGGGTGGCCGCAATGGCCTCCGACCAGTGCGGGTCGGAAAAAATGTGGCGCATGCCGCGCAGGTCGCCCTCGCCCTCCTCGCCTACGTTGCCGATGAAGACCAGGGGGCCCAGGTGCCGGATGCCGGAGTGCTGCAGCGCACCGGCTATGGCCAGCAGGGCAGCCACTCCGGCGCCGTTGTCGGAAATGCCGGGACCGTAGAGGCGGCTGCCTTCGCGGCGCGGACGCAACGCCGTGCCGGCTGGGAACACCGTATCAATATGGGCGGTGATGGCGAGAAACCGGTTGCTGGGCTCTAGTCCCCGGCGGATGCCGAACACGTTGCCGACTTCGTCCAGGTGGACGTCCTCGAGTTCCAGTTCGCGGAAGCGCTCCGCCAGCCAGGCTCCACGTTCGCTTTCCCCGAAGGGAGGCGCGGAGATGCCCGCCAACTGCATCTGCCAATTGGCGATTTGGGGTTCCTGAGAAACAAACCAGCGACAAGCGGATTGAACCTGGGGCATACCTGCCAGGCGGGCGATCTCCTGGATAGAGGGCGCCACTTCCACCGTTACGGGACGTGAACCGGGTGCCATGCGGGCGAAACAGTCATATTACAACGGCGGGCGTACGTCGCGCCCCTGCCCAATGACTGTCATCCTGAGGACACGCGAGCCGCGCTTGGCGCGGTGAGCGCAACGAAGGACCTGTGTATTTTGCGTCCAAAGCATAAAATCTACTGCACGAGATGGATGAGTGAGGTAAATATGCCACCAGCCGTCGGGCAGACCGATTACGCATATCTCCTGAGGGAACTTCGAGAGATACAAAATCAGCTTTTTGACAAAGCGTCGAACTATACGAGGCTGATTCTCGGATTAGGCTACGGTGGCTTTTTCGCGGCCTGGTCGGGCACAAAACAGAATCTGAGTTCCATGGAACTGGTGAGTTCTGCCCTGCTCGTTACATTCTCGCTATTCCTCTACGTAGCCTTCGAAATCTGGCAAGCGAGGATGGCCTCAGTAATTGCAATGAGGTTTGCCTTGGCCGTTAGCGACACCTCCGGCCCATCTGAAGCCTTAGAACGCTTCCGGGTGTCAAGCCAGAAGTTGAACAGAAAATACTTCGCTGTCTGGAAGGTTGTCTTTCATACGTGCGCCGTCGCTGGCCTATTGGGGGCACTAATCCTCATTGCTGCGTTTGTTCACTCGCTCTTCAAAATGCTGTAAGGGTTCGTCGCCCAAAAAACCTCAGATGGCGGGCTTAGTCGCCGCCCCCGCCTGGCAGCACTCCAGAATCTCGGCCTCGGTAAGCAGGCGGTCGGAGGCCTTGGCGCGCTTGAAGATGCGGTCCACGATCTCGTCATTGGCGGCAATGCCGTGGCGGTCGAGCCAGAAGAGCACGTTCGATTTGCCGCTCATGGGGCCGATGTCAATTACCTGCTCCATGCCGAAATAGTGCGCCGGTACGCCGGAATAAATGGCGTTGGCCAGTTCGGTGTCGTTCTTCTTATAAGCCTTGATGACGGCGGCGGCGTGCACCCCGGTGGCGGTGCGGAAGGCGTCTTCGCCGATCACCGGGTAATTGGGGGGAATGGGCACGCCGGTGGCCTGGGAAATCGCCAGGCAATAGTCGCGCAGCCTGGTCAGGTCCTGCTGCTCCCAGGGCGGCACGCCCATGAGCTTCAGGTTGACCAGCATCTGGTCCATCTGCGTATTGCCAACCCGCTCGCCGATGCCCAGTCCGCAGGCATGGACGCAGTGCGCGCCCGCAACCAGCGCGGCCAGCGAGTTGGCGACCGCCAGCCCACGGTCGCAGTGGCCGTGCCAGTCCACACGGATCTTTTCGCCCGAGGGTTTCACCACCTCGTCCATCACGAACTTTACCAGCGCGAAAACGCCCATGGGGGTGGCATGACCGCAGGTATCGCAAATCACGATCGAGTGCGCGCCGTGGCTGATGGCGGTGGCGTAGAGGCGTTTGACCATCTCCGGGTCGCAGCGGCTGGTGTCCTCGGTGACATACATGACCTCTAGGCCCAGCGACACCGCGTATTTGACGGCCTCTTCGGTGGTGTGCAGCAGGAACTCCTCGGTCCAGCCCTCGGTGTAGCGGCGGATGGGGCTGGAGCCGATGAAGGTGGCGGCCTCAATTGCCAGGCCCACACGCTGTGAGATTTCGGCAATGGGGCGAATGTCGTTCTGGTGAGTGCGGGCGGCACAGTTGGGCTTGATTTTCAGCCGCGAGTTGGCAATCTCGCGGGCCAGCGCCTCCACGTGCTCGCAGGCGCGCGGCCCCGCGCCGGGCAACCCCAGATCGAGCATATTGATGCCCAGGTCCTCCATGAGGTGAAGGATGCGGATCTTTTCCGCGATCGAGGGATCGCGCACCGAGGGCGACTGCAAGCCGTCGCGCAGGCTCTCATCATTCAACAACACTGGGCCCGCGGGTCGCAGCGTGAGCGACGCCTGGTTCCAGTCGTAAATGAGTTCGGAAGCGCGCAATTGAATTCAGAATGAAGAATTTTGAATGAAGAATTGTTCAATGAAACTTAGAGGCCGCCCCGCGTACGATTTTCATTCTTCATTCTTCATTCATCATTCTTCAATCACTTGGGTGAATTCAGAATAAAGAATTTTGAATGACGAATGACCCAATAGGTCTTACCGGTTAAAGCCCGTGGCCGCCCCGCATACGACTTTCATTCTTCATTCTGCATTCATCATTCTTCAATCACTTGGGCGGAATGGTCAGCCCGAAAGTCGAAATCTGGCCCTGGCCGGCGACGTTGGTGCCGCGCGGGTCTTCGGGATTGGGCAAGTACAGGGTCTTGCAGTGCTCGCAGCGGTAGATTTCCGCCTGCGGCCCAAAGGCCTGCTCCACATCCCCGCACTGGCGTTCCAAGACGTCGTCATGGTAGTACCAGCGTTTCAGATGGCCGCCACAGAACTTGCCCTTGGCGTCCTTCTCGTTACAGGAACGCTGGCCCGGCTTTTTGATTTTCACTTTGTGATTGGGAAGTTGTTGTTGCGCCAGTTGCAAGTTGGCTGCCTGCATGCCCGGTGTGGCCAATGACCTACTCTCCTTCCTAAGACGCGCGGCAGGGCCGCTGGAAGCTAATTTTAGCGAACAATAGGAATGAAAACCACAGAGGACGCAGGGGACGCAGAGAAATAAAGATCAAGAACTATACGACCGAAAAAAATAAGTTCCCCAGGACTCGACTTCAATGAAGCCGTTTTCCTCGGCGTCCTTGGCGTCCTCTGCGGTTTTCATTCTCACAGCCAACCGGCCCGGAAATATGCCTTTAGAGCCTGCACGCCGCCAGCCAGCCGCGCGCTCCAGTGGCGGGAGAACAGAAAGTCCACGAAGCCTTCCATCTGGCGGATGAAGTCGGCTCCGTAGCCATACCACCACACCTTGCGCCGGCGAGGCAGGAGGTCGGAGTCCACGTACTTCACCCACACCATTTCCTCCAGGCCAAAGCGGCCATGAGTGCGTCCCAGACCGCTGGCTTTCACGCCTCCGTGGGGAGCTTCGCTGATTCCATAGCAGGAGACCACGTCGTTCACCATGACGGTGCCCGCCTTCAGGCGGGCAGCAACCGCCTGGCCGCGGGCGCGATCGCTGGTCCACACGCTGGCCGCCAGGCCGAACTCGGAATCGTTGGCCATTTGAATAGCATGCTCGTCGGAATCAACCGCCACCACCGGGAGCACCGGGCCAAAGGTTTCCTCCTGCATCAGGCGCATTTCCTGAGTCACGTCGGCTATCACCGTGGGCGCGTAGAAGTTGGCTCCCAGCTGCGGCAGGCGGACGCCGCCCACCAGCACTCGCGCGCCGCGACTTCGCGCCTCCTCCACTTGTGATTCCACAATCTGTAACTGTCGCTCGTGGATCATCGGCCCCACTTCGGTTTCCGGGTCCAACCCGTCGCCCACGCGCAGCTTAGCGGTCTTCTCCACCACGGAGGCTAGGAAGCGCTCGTACAGGCTTCGGTGCACGTAGCAGCGTTCCACAGAGAGGCAGGTCTGCCCAGCATTGACGAAGGCACCCCATACGGCAGCGCTGGACACAGTCTCGACATCGGCGTCATCCAGCACCAGCATCGGGTCCTTGCCACCCAATTCGAGCACCACAGGCAGAAGGCGAGCGGCCGCGGCTTGCGCCACCTTCTTGCCGCTGGAAACGCTGCCGGTAAAGATCAGCTTGTCAATGGCGGAGTTGACCAGGGCCGCTCCGGTGGCGCCCGCGCCCGGTACCACCTGAAAGATATTTTCCGGCAAACCGGCCGAGCGCAGCAGCGATTGCAATTCCAGCGCACTGAGCGAAGTAAATTCAGAGGGTTTGACCACCACCGCGTTGCCCGCGACCAGCGCCGCCAGCCCTTCCGTGGCCGGGATGTTAAACGGGTAGTTCCAGGGCGAAATGATGCCAATCACGCCATAGGGTTCGCGCACCACCCAGCCGCGCTTGGCCTTCATGACCAGGTTGGCATGGCCCAGGCGCTGGTCGCGCAGCAGGCTGCGAGCATTCGCGATCAGGAACTGCGCCGCATCCAGCACTACCAGCACTTCGGTGAGCAAAGCTTCGACGTAAGGCTTGCCGGCTTCGCGCGTGATCAGGCGCGCGACCTCCACCTTCTTTTCCTGCAGCAGGGTTTGAAACCGGCGCAGGATTTGCAGCCGCCGGCCGATGCCCATTTCCTGCCAGGCCGGTTGCGCCGCGCGGGCGCGCTCCACCGCCCAGCGAACTTCTTCTTCGCTGGCGCATTCAAATTCCCGCAGCACCTCGCCGGTGGCGGGGTTGACCGAGCTTATTGGCGCCGCCTTGGTTTCCGTGGGCATGAGTCAGCTACAGTCTAGAACAAGCCGTTGGCTGTTGGCTCTCGGCTCTTAGATGAGCACGGTTGCCAAGCACTCGAACAAGCCAAGGGCCAAGAGCTAAGGCCCGGCCGTTTCAATACTCCACTCCAACCAGATACAACCCATGTGCCGGCGCTGTAGGGCCCGCCGCTGAACGGTTTCTGGCCTGCAGAATTCGGGCCACATCCTCCGCAGACAGCGTTCCCTTCCCCACCAGCAAGAAGGTGCCCACCAGGTTGCGCACCATGTGGTGCAAGAAGCCACTACCGCGCACTGTGTACCCCATTTCCTCTCCGTCGCGCTGCCAGCCGGAAGAAAATACGGTGCGCAGGTTGGAAATCTCCTGATCGTCACGCCCACGCTCCGGGTCAACCGCCGCGAAGGAAGTAAAGTCGTGCTGCCCGACAACAGCGGCAGCCGCTGCGGCCATGGCGCCCTCCTCCAGCGGATACGGATGGTGATAAACATAGCGGCTCAGGAAGGGCGGGCAGATAGCGCCGCGGAAGATGCGGTAGCGGTAAGTTTTGGCTGTGGCCGCGGCGCGCGCGTGAAAATCCGGGGCCGCCTCTTCAATGGCGAGCACGCGCACCGCCGGCGGCAAAATATCGTTCAGCGCGATCCCCAGGTTGGCGGCCGGGATGGGAGACTCGATCGCGCACGAGGCGACTTGGGCCAGGGCGTGTACGCCGGCATCGGTTCGTCCTGAGCCCTGAGGAAGCACGTGGGCTCCGGTCACGCGCTCCAGCGCCGCGCTCAGCAAGCCTTGCACGGTGACTAAACCCGGCTGCACCTGCCAGCCGTGAAAGTCGAATCCGTCATACGCCAGCGTAATTTTTACGTTGCGCGCCATTGTGCCGCGAATATCCTCGCCGACATGCGAGGGCTCGACCAGGCATGCGATGTCCAGAACCCGTAAGCCTTACAAATCTTTACAAAGGTTTACAACACAAAGCCAGCGGCTCGAAGGTCCTCGGCTATACTATGGGGCTTCCCGGAAGATGGGTGTTGTTCCCCGGGCGCCCGGCCATGGGGCGGCCATCGCTAGCGAAGGAACTGTCAGACTTCAACTTGCGTATCACCGTGGTGACATTTGCGATTTTTTCCAGTCCTTTAGGTCATTAGCCATTGTTATGGAGAATTAGCATGCGCGTTTCGCGTTTATTCACAGTCAAATCCCTGATTGTTTTGCTGTCGGTCGCGGTGCTGGCTTTGCTGGCCGCGGCCCAGCAAACGCCGGTACAGCAGAACTACAATTATCAGGCCGGCCGCCCGCCTTTCCCCAATTTGCTCGCGCCCTACAGGCCAGCTCATGTGGCGGCGCCTAACTTCGCTAACAGCGCGCGCATTGACACGCTGATGAGAAACGGGCAGCTCATGCTCTCCCTCGACGACGCCATCGCCATGGCCCTGGAGAACAATCTCGACATCGCCATTGCCCGCTACAACCTGCCCATTTCCGATACCGATGTCCTGCGCGCCAAGTCGGGGCAGCAGATTCTCGGCGTCAACACCGGTCTGGTGCAGGGCACCCCGGGCGGGGGCACCGGCTCCACCACCGTCGGTGGCCTGGGCACCTCCACCACCGGGGCGACAGGAACCGGCACCGGCGGCACCAGCACCGCTGCGGGAGGCGCGGGCAGCGGCAGCGCCGGCCTGGTGCTTTCCACCGAAGGCTCCGGACCACCCCTGGGCTCCTACGACCCCGTAGTCACAGCCGGCCTCAGCCTGGAACACCTGACCACGCCCACGGCCAGCCCCTTCCAGGGCGCGTTGGCGCTTAAGCAAAATACCTCGACCGCTAACATCAGCTACAATCAGTACTTTGCTTCCGGCACCAACCTGAACGTCGGCTTCAACAACCAAAGGCAAACCACCAACAGCACGTTCAGCGAACTGAGCCCGGTTCTCAACACCGGTTTCCGCGCTACTCTGACCCAGCATCTGCTGCAGGGGTTGAGCTTCAATGCCAACCGCCGGCTCATCCGCATCGCCAAGAACAACCGCGAGATTTCCGATGTGGCGTTCCGCAACCAGGTGATCCAGACGGTGTCTCAGATTGAAAACATCTACTGGGACCTGGTCAGCGCCTATGAAAACGTGCGGGTGCAGGAGAGCTCGCTGGCCCTGGCGCAGAAGACTTTGGCGGACAATAAGAAGCAGGTTGAGATCGGCACCCTGGCGCCGATTGAAATCGTGCGCGCCGAAAGCGGTGTCGCGACCGCCAATCAGTCACTCATCACGGCCCAGACTAACCTGCAGCTGCAGGAATTGCTGATGAAAAACGCCGTTACCAAGAACCTGTCCGATCCCGTGCTGGTAACGGCGCACGTGGTCCCCACCGACACCATGACTTTGCCCGCCAGCGAACCGGTGGTGCCCATCCAGGACCTGATCAATGATGCGCTCGCCCATCGTCCGGAACTGGCGCAATCCCGCATTGACCTGACCAACCGGGAGATCACTCGCAAGTCAACCGCCAACCTGCTCCTGCCCAGCGTAGACCTGGTGGGCTGGTACGGCGGCGCCGCCCTGGCGGGTAACACCAATCTCCTGGCGATCTGCGCTCCAGGACAAAGCAGCAACCGGTTCTGCATCCCGGCTAGCGATGTGCGGCCGCCTTCCGGCCTCTCCGACGCTTTCAGCACGATGTTTGGCTACAACAATCCCGACTACGGCGTGGGCTTCAACATCAACATCCCTATCCGCAACCGCTCGTCGCAAGCCACGCAGGTGCGCTCCGAACTGGAATACCGCCAGTCGCAGATGCTGCTGCAACAGCTGCAGAACCAGATTGCCATCCAGGTGCGCAACGCGCAGTTCACGGTGCAGCAGAACCGGGCCCAGGTTCTGGCCGCCCAAAGCGCCGAGGAACTGGCGCGGCAGTCGCTGGATGCCGAGCAAAAAAAATACGCGCTGGGCGCCTCCACCACCACCCTGGTATTGACCGCGCAGCGCGACCTGGCCCAGGCCCAGTCCAACACTGTGGCCGCGCTGGACAATTATGAGAAGTCAAGAGTGCAGCTTGACCTCGCTACCGGCCTGACCCTTACCCATAACGGAATTACCATGGCCGACGCGGAAAACGGCAAGGTGGAGACCATGCCGCATGTGCCCGGAATCGTGCCGCGGCAACCTTCGCAGGAACTGCAGATGGAGCAGGAACCGCAGCAGGGTGTGCCCCAGCCGCCGGCCGGCACGCAGCCGCAGGGCGCGACCGAGCCCCAAGCCGAGCCTCAGACGGCAGCCCCGGGCACGGTGGCGCCGTCGGGGGCGCAGCCGGCTCAGCCGGCTACACCCCAACCACAAGCGAACCCGCAGCCGCAACAGCAACCACAGCCGCAACCGCAAAAGTAGCCTTTGGGCAGTTGTCATCCTGAGCTCGGACCGGAATACAAAAACCGGTCCGAGCGAAAGACCTGCTCCTGGTGCCGGATGATCACAATGCAGAGCCTAGCTGCCGACCGCTGACTCCCGACTCCTGATTCCCCTGATTTCTCTAGGTACTAGGTACCAGGCGCTGGGTACTTGTATCCTTCCCCCGTGCAGCTCTCGGTCGTCATCATCACCTATAACGAAGAGGCCAACCTCGGGCGCAC
>DASYWT010000082.1:0-2748 GCA_035935775.1 Terriglobales bacterium | reverse complement strand
CGAGGAAGTGGCGGCGGCGAAGATGCCCCTGCTGGTGGCAGCGGCGCAGCATTTTCTGCAGCACGCCGGCGCCGCCGATCGCGCCCGTTTTGATCGCTTCTGCACTGAGAATTCCTGGTGGGTGGAAGGGTGGGTTTTATTCGAAGCCCTGCGGCAGCGCTACCAGAAAGCCTGGAACGAATGGCCACGCGAACTGGCGCACCGTTATCCCGCTGCTCTGGACCGTGCGCGCGGCGAGTTGGCGAATGAACTGCAAATCGGCCGCGTGTTGCAGTTTGCTTTTTTCGAGCAGTGGAGCGCGTTGCGTCAATACTGCGCCGAACGCTCCATTCGCATCATCGGCGATATCGCCATTTTTGTGAACTACGACAGCGCCGACGTGTGGGCGCACCCGGAGATTTTTCGCCTGAACCAGGAACTGGAGCCGGAGGTAGTTTCGGGCGTTCCCCCGGACGCTTTCAGCGAAACCGGTCAGCGTTGGGGCAACCCGCTCTACCGCTGGGACGTCCTCAAGGCCCGCGGCTACGACTGGTGGCTGCACCGCCTCGGCTGGGCCATGCAAATGTGCGACCTGCTGCGCATTGATCATTTTCGTGGTTTCGAACAGTGCTGGGAAATTCCCGCCCACGAGCCCACCGCCGTGCATGGCCGCTGGGTAGACGGGCCCAAAGATGATCTCTTCAACCGCGTGCGTGAGGCGCTGGGAACCTTGCCCTTCATCGCCGAGGACCTGGGCATGATCACTCCTGAGGTGCATGCCCTGCGCCAGCGCCTGCAAATCCCCGGCATGCGCGTACTGCAGTTCGGCTTCGGAAATCCTGGCGCGCACATTTACCTGCCACATCGCTTTGAGAAAAACACCATCGTGTACACGGGAACGCACGACAATGACACGACGGCGGGCTGGTGGAGATCGGGGGCCAGCGATTTCGAGCGCGCTCAGGCGCAGGCTTACCTCGGTCCACTCGACGAGCGCGGCGTACATTGGGCCTTTGTGCGCGCGGCTCAGTCTTCGGTGGCGGATTTGTGCGTGGTTCCTCTTCAGGACGTGCTCGGGCTGGGCAGCGACGCGCGTATGAATACTCCCAGCCAGAGAGAGGGGAACTGGACGTGGCGCTACCAGCCTAGCTCACTCACCAAAGAGTTGGCCAAAGCGCTTGCCCTACTGGCGGAGGTAACAGACCGGGCGCCCTCCCCCGCAACAAGCGGCATCACCCAAAAGCGGTTTTCGGGATAGCAAACCAAGCTACTCCCCATCCGGGGGGACTCCCCCCGCGCTCAGAGTCCGCGCCTAATAGGCGTAAAGCAGGGCAACCGGGAAGAGCGCGAACAGTTTGCGGCAGGGCAAAGTGCGCTCGTTGGCCGAGAAGACTTCGCCCGTGAAAATGTTGAGCAGGCGCATGCCCATGGCTTCGGCAGGCAGTTGCAGTTCGGCATTGTCCCAGGCATCGCCGATCGGCGGCTGCACACGGCCTCGCATGAGGGTGTAGGAGAAGCGGGGAACGGCTACCAAAGCAACACGATCCCCGTAACCGCGGGCAAAGGCCACGAGGTGTTCCTGTTTCTCGTTGACCGCGGTGAGCGGGATGTAGGAGCCGGCGTGGAAAAGTTCCCAGTGTTCGCGGCGGAAGTTCAGTGCCCGCATGGTCACCCACATCTTGATTCGCCCGTCCTGGTAATTGGCCAGCAGATCGGAGCAGAACTCGTTCAGGCGGCCCTCTCCAGTCTGGCGCAGCAACTCCTCAAGCAAGTGGCGGCGCAGATCGAAATCCACGCGCCGGCGGTTGTCCGGATCAACCAGGCAAAAATCCCACAATTCGTTCCCCTGGTAGAAATCGGGTACGCCAGGGGAGGTGATCTTCAGCAAAACTTGTGCCAGCGAATTCAAAGCCCCGAAATAGGCCACCGGGTGCGAAAACTCCTCGAGGCGTTGCGGAAAAGGATTCCGCCTGCCGGCAAAGCCGGGGGTGAGGATGCGAACAATGAACTCGCTCAGCGCGCTCACGTACTCGGGGTTATCGTTAACCCAGCTGAGATTGACCTTGGCCTCGTGGACGGCTTTGTTCATGTATTTCTGCAGCCGCTGGATAAACTCACCACCTTGCGGTCTGACGAATGGCCACACACCCACCAGACTCTGATAGAGCAAATATTCCTCATTGGCATCGGGAACCGTGCGGCCATCACTGATCGTAATCTTTCTAAGCTGGTTAATGCGCCGCCAGCGCATCACCGCCGCCGACCAGTCGCGGGGCATTTCGGAGAGCACATTGAGGCGGGCACGCACGTCTTCGCTGCGCTTGGTATCGTGGCTGGAAGTCAGAAGCATGGCATGCGGCCATTTCTCCGCCCGTTCCAGGCTGCCGCGATGGAATTCCTCCACCGGAAAACCGAATTCCGCAGGTGAGCCGCCAACCTCGTTGACGGAGGTCAAGCGGTTGTACACGTAACAAGCAGTGTCCTCCAGGCCTTTGGCCATTACCGGCCCGCTCAGTTGCTGAAACTTCAGGACGAAGTACAGCCACTTGCGATACTGCTCGCCGTCGCCCTCCGGCGCGCTGCCTTGAAGCAGGAGAATATTGCGCAGAAAATCGAAAATGGGGGCGGGAATAGCCTCGTTGCGGCGCTTGGCGCGGGCGATGGCGGCATCAATGTAGGCGCGGTCCAGTTCGCTGACGTTGCCGCGCTCATCAATGTAGGTGCGATAAACCGGGAAGGAGGCAATGGTTTCACGGATGACCGTGGCCA
>DASYWT010000081.1:0-3084 GCA_035935775.1 Terriglobales bacterium | reverse complement strand
GCACCTCATTAGGGACGAGTTCTTGGAAACTCCCTGAGATGGTAGTGACGAGATTTACTGCGCGGGGGTCCTTCGCCCGCTTCGCTCAGGATGACAGGGGTGTAGAGCGGATGCGAAGGGGAGTGGTGCTGCGTGCAAAGGCATAGGTTTTTGGGCGCGCTCACCGCGCAAGCGCACCTTCGCTTCCTCACACCAAAATCAAATAGAGCTCTTCTGCCTACGGGCGAGCGGGCGACAGGGCAGAAAAAACGCAAGGTCCTTCGACTGCGCGGGCCGATTCGCAAGCGAATCGGCCCGCTACGCTCAGGATGACAGGGGCGTAGAGCGGATGCGAAGGGGGGTGGCGGTGACTGCGAAATGCACAGGTTCTTCGGCGCGCTCACCGCGCAAGCGCGGCTCGCGCTTCCTCAGAATGACAACAGCTGAGAGACGGATCTAAGCGGGCTGGGCGCTGGGGCCGGCTTCCGGGCCGCGCCGGCCAGCGCCGGCGTTTTCCTGATTCAGTTCGCGGGCGGCCTTGCGCCCGAGAGCGGTGAGCAGGGAGCGGGTGACGCGCGTCTGGCTTTCACGGCCGAGGCGGCGGTCTGGACTCTGCCCGTCTGCACGCGGCATTATCCGGTTCACGACCCCCAAAAGGTCGGCCGTGCTTCCCGGGGCGACGCCATGAATCATGGCCAGGGCGCGGGCTTGCGGGGACAGAATCACCTCCGCCTGTCCGCGGCGGATGGCGGCTACAATGCGGCGGGCGGCGCGGCGCGCGCTCATGGCCGCGAGGGGCAAGGTTGCGCCCAGGCTGAACCAGGTGAATTCGTCCTGGTTGCGGCCCTTGAAATAAGCATTCAGGTGCGATCCGGTGCGCATCAGGCCGGGCACTACGGTGGTCACACGGATGCCGTGCTGCCCTAATTCCGCGCGCAATCCCTGAGAAAATCCCATGGCCGCGAACTTGGCGCAGCTATAAGGCAGCAAGTGGGGCACGCTGACCTTTCCCCCGATGGAAGTTATGTTGGCAATGTGCCCGCTGCCGCGCTGCTTCATGAGCGGAAGCACGGCCAGGGTGGGGTAGACGGTGCCCCAGAACATCACATCCATGGCTTCCTCGAAGTCCTGCAGCGTCTGCGCTTCCAGTGGGCCCACCTGGATGACGCCGGCGTTATTCACCAGCACGTCAATGTGGCCAAAGCGGGCAGCGGCTTCCTTGACCAGAGCCTGAACCTGATCCTGCACGCCTACGTCGCAGGGGAGTGCCAGCACCTCGGCTCCGAGCGCGGCCAGGCGGGCTCGCGCCGTCTCCAGTTCGCGCTGGTCGCGGGCGCAAATCACCAAGCGCGCGCCGTGGTTGGCAAATTCTTCCGCCATGGCCAGTCCCAGGCCGCGCGAGCCGCCGGTAATCAGGACCACGCGGCCAGCCAGGCTTTCTCCCGAACGCACGCGCTGATACAGTTTCCAGCCCGCCAGAGCCACTCCCACGCCCGCCAAAGTGGCCACGCCCGCCGTGACTCCCGCGCCGATGCCAACCGCCGTTTTCAGACGCATGATTTTCCTCCGCAGCATAATTCTGCCTCTAAGATGCGGGGTTGTTCTACTGCGAATAGAGGAAATTTGGAGAACGGGCGGGGATAAGCCAGGACTACAGGCAGGGGTAACGGGGGCAGTCTCAGTCCATCAGGGAGAAGGCTTGGTCGCAATTGAAGGCGATGGCGTATTTGCCCTGGGGAGACAGTTCGTCCACGCGCGCTACTTCACCGGTGCCGCTGAGGCGGATGCTGCGCTCCAGTCTTGATTCCAGAACCAGAACTAGTTCGGTACGCATGCCCACGGGCAACATCTTCTCGGCCAGCAGGAGCACGCCATCTTTGCTGACGTTTTGCGTCACGGCGGACAAGCCATCGCCTTCGCCCTCCAGCGGGCGAATAAAAGCGGGCTGTCTCAAAGGGAAGCGGCGGCTTTTGCGACGTTCCGGGTCGTGCATGTGAGCTGTGCTGCACTCCTGCACCTTACACAGGCCAGAGCTTAATCATGATGTTACCGGGCAGGGTGCTGCGTCCAGTGCTAAATTGCCCAGGGACCATTATGATGCTTTGAGAGTCACGCTGTAAGTAATTAGAAAGATTCGGGAAAGACTCGGGAGCTGGGGGCGGCGGGCGAGGCGCAGGTTAGTCGACGACGAGAGTGCCGCGCACTTCCTCGGCCTGCTCGCGGGCGGGATTCTTTCGCCCGCCCTGGGGAGGGGAGGCGGGGCTTTCGGTTTCCGTTTCCCGGTGGCTGAGGGCGTAGAGTACGAGCTCCACGCGGCCAGAGATGCCCAGCTTGTCAAAGATACGGAAGAGATAATTTTTAACCGTGTGCTCGCTGAGGTTGAGCTGCTTGGCGATTTCGCGGTTGGTAAGTCCCTCGGCCACGCAAGAGACGACCTGTTCCTCGCGCTTGCTGAGCAGGCTCTTGCCCTTGGCGTTGACTATATGCAGCGGCGCCACCTGGCCCAGAGCTTCGAGCACGAACTGCAACTCGCCATTGTTGGCCCAGATCTGGCCCTGGTGCACGCACACAATGCACTTGCACAGCATCTTGAAGGATTGCGAACGGCAGAAAATGCCGCGGGCTCCGCCGCGGAAGGCGTCCACCACCAGATCGCGGTCGGAGGAATCGAGCAACAGGATGGTGCGGGTGCGAGGATGGGAGGCGCGCAATTCGCGCAGCAACTGGAAACCACTGAGCGGGCCATCCTGCAGGTTGGCGCTAATAACCGCCACATGAGCTTCTTCCTGCTTGAGCAGGCCCATCACTTCGCTCATGCTGGTGGCACAACCCACCACGCGAAAATTATTATTGCGCTGCAGGGAACTGGTAAGTAGCTGGCAGGCCATGCGGTTCTCGTCGGCCACCAGGACGCTGATGGCTTTCTCCGATTGTGGGACCGCGTGCACCGACACCTGAACCCGCTCCTGTTGTCGCAAATTGTAACGGCGGCGCCCTATAGCCTACAAGGAAATTGCCCTCATTTGGCGCCCGGTAACCAGAGAAACCAACAGTGCCTCTGGGACAGCCTACGCCCACATCAAAAATACCACGACAGTAAGCAAG
>DASYWT010000080.1:0-21792 GCA_035935775.1 Terriglobales bacterium | reverse complement strand
GCTGTTGGACACCGCTTTGCCCGGGCTGGCGGAAATATCTGCCCTGCTGGCGGTTGAGCAGGCCCTCTCCTCTGAAAAGTACGACCACATCGTCCTGGACACGGCTCCCTTCGGGCACACCCTGCGCCTGTTGCAATTGCCCGAGCAGTTTGCCCGCTTCCTGGATTTTCTGGAGATAGCCGGCAGCCGCGACCAGATTTTGGCCGCCCATTTTGGAGGCAGGGTGGAGGCTGGCCCACAGCGTTTCCTGCGGGACTGGCGGGCCATTGTCGAAGGGGTGAGGCAGGCCATCAGACGCGACGCCCAGCTCTTTCTGGTCACTACCCCGGAAAAGTTCTCCCTGAATGAGGCTTTGCGCGTAACCGCCGCGCTGCGGGAATCCCCTCTGCCGGTTGAGGTTTCCGCTGTGGTGCTCAATCGGGCGGTGCTGCGCCCCGGCAAATGCTCCCTTTGCCAAAAACGCTCGGCTATGACCCGAGCAGCGCAGGCTGTGCTGCGCAAACATTTTCCTGAGCGTCCGTTGCTTGTGGGGCAAGACTGGGGCGTCCCGGTCGAGGGAACAGATGCGCTCTACGTCTTTGCCCAGCAAGTCTTTTCTCGGAAGCGGGTTCCGGTACCGGATGCCCCACCTCCTCGAGCGCCGGAGCTTCGCCTGCGGCGCGTGTGGTGGCCCACTCTGGACGCCAAGCTCACCCTGGTCCTGGGTAAGGGCGGAGTGGGCAAGACCACCTTCTCTGCCGGCCTGGGTTTCCGCAGCCGGAGGGCCCGTCCCCAACAACCGGTGACCATCTGCTCGGTGGATCCCGCGCCCTCGCTTGACGATATCTTCCAGCAGGAAGTCACGGATGCATCGCGGCCCGTCCTGGGCGACGGGCGCTTCACGGCCGCGGAAATGGACTCAGCCGCCCAATTCGGCGCCTGGGCACGGGGCGTCAAAGACAAGGTTGACCAGGCCCTCTCCGCGGAGCACTCGGGCGTGCATGTGGAACTTTCCTTTGAACGCAGGCTCTTCGCGGCGCTGCTGGATATCGTTCCCCCGGGAGTGGACGAGGTATTCGCCGTGTTTCGCATACTCGACCTGCTGGCGTCCGGTACGCACACCGTGATCATTGATATGGCGCCTACCGGCCATGCGTTGGAACTGCTGCGCATGCCGCAGCGGATGCAGCAATGGGCGCGCCTGCTGTTGAAAACCCTGGCAGCCCACCGTACACTAGGCCTCGCCCAAGATGTGGCGGTGGAAATCGCCGCTTTCGGCCAGCGCGTCCGCGAACTGGCGGCTCTCCTTAAAGACAGCCAACGCGCCCGGGTGTGGACGGTGATGCTCCCTGAACTGCTCCCGGATCGCGAAACCGAGCGCTTGCGCACGGATCTGGCGGCCCTGGGAATGGCGGGAGGACCGGTCGTGGTCAACCGTGTTCTGTTCGCTGGCGATGTGGGAAACTGCCGTCGTTGCCGCCGGGCCCGCCAGTGGCAGCTTGCGACCCTGGCCCGGCTGCGGCGCCGGCGCGGCCTAGCAGAGATTTACGTCCTGAAAAACTTTGCCGCCGAGATTGCGGGCGAGCGGGGCCTGCGTCAGCTGACAGCGGAACTATGGCAACCAGCTTGAAGTCGCGCGACACCAATCAGGTGCTGTACCTCTACGGTGTATCCCGAGCGGGAGAGGGGATTGTTCCCGATGTCGTGGGGGTTGACGCGGCCGCCGAGGTGGAAGCTGTACCCTGTGCCGGCCTGGTGTGCTGGGCCAGCCGCGTGAATAAAACGGAATTCGCCGATAATCTGGCCAGGAACATGGAGAACCTGGAATGGCTAGCCGAGGTGAGCGTGCGTCACCAGCAGGCAGTGGCGGCGATTGCCGCTTCGCGCGATATCCTGCCGGCGCGTTTTGGCACCGTGTTCCGCAATTCCAGCTCTCTGGCTGCTCATGTGGAGAAACACAAAGCGCATCTCACGCGCGATTTGAAGCGAATCAGCGGCTGTGAGGAGTGGGGAGTTAAAGTGTTCCACGTGCGGGCCCAGGCGCAAGCGGCGGCAGCAGCAAAGTCCGGTCGCGAGTATCTGCGTGCCCGGGCGGCGGCCTTGCACGAGCAGGCCCCTCCGCCCGCCGATGCCGAGGTGCAGCGTCTGCTGTGCGCCCTGGAAGAGGTGGCCGCCGAGACTGCGCCCGGCAGCGGGGTGGTCAGCCGGGGCCAGCGCGGGCTGTTGTGGCAGGGTTCGTTGCTGGTGAAGCGTTTGCAGCGTGACCAACTGCAGCAGCTGATGGGGCGTTTCTCCCGGGACTGGGAGGGGGCGCGCCGCATTGAGCTGAGTGGCCCCTGGCCGCCTTATTCCTTCGTTTCGCGCGGCCCTGAACCGGAGGCCAGCCGCGGCTAGGGGGAAGGGAATCGGACCTATGGCGGATAACGACCTGCTGGCGGGGATGGCCGAACGGGAGGAAGTCTCCCTGCTCGATATCCTCGACCACGTGCTTAATTCCGGAGTGGTGATTCACGGCAGCCTGGTAATTTCCCTGGCCGGGGTGGATCTGATTTACCTGGGGCTGAACGTGGTGCTCACCTCTGTGGAGACGGCGCTGCAACATATGCGGCTGGAGCAACTTCCCACTACACGGCGTTGAATATGGCCCTTCTGGCCTATTGCATGATGGAAGCGGCAACGATGGTGGAGAAGCCCGCTGCAGGAGTCGGCGGGAGAAAGATCGATGAACTGGCGGATTCCGGTCTGCGCTGTTTTTTTTCTCGCTTCGAAAACCGCGAGCAGCTTTCCGGCACTCCAGCCGTCGAGTCCGCGGTGGCTTTCCACCAGGTGTTGCAGGCCTTGTTCCAGCAGGCGGTAATTGTCCCTTTTCGTTTCCCCACGGTTGTGGACGGCGAGGAGGAGTTGCGGCAGCACGTTGAGGCGCATGCTTCGAGGTACGCGGAAGCTTTGTCTCGCCTTCGACATATGGTGCAGATGGAGATCCATATCGGCCAGAAAGAGGAGGGAACTGCAAACTTACCTGCCTCCGGGCACGAGTACCTGCAGGGGCGGCAGGCACTGGCGGCGGAGCTGAAGACAGCGGCAAAACAGTTTCGTCAGACCACTGGTCCCTGGGTGGCAGAGTGGCGGGAACGCCAGACCAAACAGGGAATGCGATGTTACGCCTTGCTGAGCCGCGAGGCCGTCGCCGGCTTTCAGAACGCGGCCCGGACCCTGCGGCAGTCACTGCCCGGAGCGCGGGTAAGCGGCCCCTGGCCGCCGGCTGAGTTTCTCGAGATTAAGGCCTCCTAATGAATAAACCGCGCCAGGTTTCGCCCGGTGACATCGAAGCCGCCATCTCCAGCTTGCAGCGGCGCCTGGACGAAAGCGGCGGCAATGGGGGTCCGCAGCGGATTGACTGTTCGCCCGAGAACATCGAGCAAGGGCTGGCCCGGCTGGTCCTGAGCCTTGTGGAGTTGCTGCACCGGTTGCTGGAACGGCAGGCCATCCGCCGCATGGAAGGCGGCTCTCTCAGCGACCAGGAGATAGAAGACATGGGTGTGGCCCTCATGAAGCTGGAGTCCAAGATTAAAGAACTGGCGACGCATTTTGGCCTGACCCTGGCCGACCTGAACCTGGAGCTGGGGCCACTGGGAAATCTGCTGGAAAAGTAGTGTTCTAGGCAACATTCGGCGGTCCACGTCGAATCTAATTGTTTACTTCGTGTGCTGGGCCGAAGCAGCTCGGGTCGTTGGCGAAGCGAAAATCCAGCCGGTAATTTGGTTTTCCAACTGCAGGTTACTCTAGCGAAAGAGTGTCGCTCTGCGACATTTGACAGTGGGAGCAAGCCGCTTTAGGATGCGGTTCTCACTGTAGCGGGTAACTGCTGGTGTGCGAGGTACTCGCGACAATCCAACCTATGGAACGCGTGCCCACTGTCTCCGGAACAACGAACCTGATCGACATTCTTGATCGTGTCCTTGACAAGGGGCTGGTTATCGCCGGCGATGTTCGCATTTCGCTGGCCAACGTGGAATTGCTCACCATTCGTATCCGGCTGCTGGTTTGTTCCGTGGACAAGGCCGAACAAATTGGTTTGAACTGGTGGAAGTATGATCCCCATCTGACGGAGCCGGCGGCAACGCCGGTTTTGCCGCGAGCTTCCCGGGCGGCTGCGGTCGGCAATCCTCCCCGCGCGCGGCGTGGGGCAAAGCGGGCGCGTTAGCGGGGTTAAGGAGGAACTTCTTCATGGCGGTAGAACGCGTATCTGGCGGCTCAAGTCTGATTGACGTACTCGACCGGGTATTGGACAAAGGTATTGTCATTGACGCCTGGGTGCGCATTTCTCTGGTGGGCATAGACCTGATCACCGTCGAAGCGCGCGTGGTGGTGGCCTCGATTGACACCTACCTCAAGTATGCGGATGCTGTGGGTCTGACCGGCTTGGTATCCCGGCCGCAACTGGCAGAGCAGCCGGCGGAGGTAGTCGAGACCACCCGCCGTGTGGCTCGCGTGCCGCGGACAGGAGCGCGCCGTTAGCCGCAGTTCACAGTGGGGATCCGAACCCATGGCTACGCCTCTCCTACGCAAACAGCTCCCAGACCAGGGAAATTTCGTCGAAAGGCGCAAAGCGGTGCGCGACTCCACCGCTCTCCGCCTGCTCTCCGCGGAGCGTTCCGAAGAAATCTTTCCCATCCTGCTGGAGGAGATCCTTGCCCTGGGATTTCCGCGGGCACTGACGCTGGGAGTGGACCTTGAAACCGGAGCGGTGAGGCCGGTAGCCGCCCTCAAATATCAGCCGAGCCAGCTGCAGAGATTCCACAGCTCTCTCTGGGCGGCGGAAAATCCTCTCATTTCTGCCCTGCACCGGCTGAAGCCGGCCATCATTCCAGCCGGAAGCTGGGAGCGGGAGGCGCTCTACTGTCATCCTCTGCTCTACCGCAATCGCAACCAGTGTTGGGAAGCGGAGCGCGAGCGCCGCAGGGAGTGCCTGGCGGTGCAGAACTTCCGTTCGCCGCACAAGCTGGCGCTGCAGGACCAGGTGTGCGCTTCCTGCGGCATGCGAGCCTATGCCGCCATGGTGGTAGTGCAAATTGGCCGCGGCGCCGAGGAAGGACAGCTGCGGTACCTGCGCGACCTGATCGCGACCGCCAACCGCTATCTCTCCCGCCTGTTCAAGGTGGAACATTATTACAACCGCATGCGGGAGATGGATGTCACCATCTCGCAAATGCATACCGTGATGATGAGCATGGCCGATCCGGTAATCCTCACCGACAGCCATCACCGGGTGATCATGCTCAACAAGGCGGCGGAGCGGTTTTTCAGAATGCCCGAAGGAGTAACCGAAGGCGGCGCCCGCGCCGTGGAGTTGAACAATCTCTACTTCTCGGCGGCGCTTTCATCCATGGCGGTGAGTGGAGTCGAGGGCCATCGCGACTTGACCCTGGTGGATGTGATGGAAGGAGAGGAGGTGCTGTTCGAAGCGGTCTGCGCTCCAACCTTCAGCGGCGATGGCGTGCGCAGCGGCATGGTGACGGTGATGCGCGACGTTACCGACCTGCGGCGCGCCGACCAGGAAGTCCGGGCTAACCTGCAGAAACTGCGCGATGCCGAAGAAGTTGTTCGCCAGGACCGCGATCGTCTCAACCTGGTGATTGAGAACGTGGGCGATCCCATCGTGGTAGCCGATGGCGCCGCTAAGGTCGTGTTGCTCGATCCACTGGCGAAGGAGCTGTTCGGCATGAGCGATGCCCCCCGGCACCCCGCCGTGGTGCGTAACCTGGCGCGGCTGGATGCGTATCTCACTGCCTTCACCTTCTCCTTTGCCGACAATCAGAACCGCCCTCTCCGCCTGCATAATCCCGCATCCAATAGCGAGATCGAGTACGCCGCGCGCTCCGGCAAAATCTACGACGTGCGCGGGCAGGTAGCCTACACCGTGACCGTTCTGCGTGACCTGACGGCGTGGAAAAAACTGGAGCAACTGCAGCTCGAGCGCCGCATGCTGGAGGTGGAGAAGTTCGCGGCCACGGGACGGCTGGCCGGCACCATCGCGCATGAGATCAACAACCCGCTGGAGGCGATTAAAAACGCTATTTACCTTCTGCCCGGCAAGCTCAAGCCCGCCGCCCAGCCGGTGTATGACATTCTGAAAAGTGAGACTGAACGGGTCACGCGCATCGTGCGCCAGATGCTCGGTCTCTATCGCAACACCGATCAGGTGGGACCGTTTGACCTGAACAGCGTGGTCGAAGACACTTTGACCCTCTTCGCCCGCCAGCTCTCCACTGCGGGCATCGCGGTAAAAACAGAGCTGGGCAAGCTGCCGCCTATTGTGGGCTCTGCCGACCAGTTTCGGCAGGTACTCTCCAACCTGGTGGTGAACGCGCGCGACAGCATGGCCAAGGGCGGCCGACTGGCCATTCGTACTCGTCACGTTCATGCCACCGATGGAGTGCACGGTTCGGTCAACATCGTGCTCGCCGATACCGGCTGCGGCATTCCCCAGGATATGTTGCAGTCGGTGTTCGAGCCTTTTGTCAGTACCAAAGGAGAAAAAGGTACGGGCCTGGGGTTGTGGATTGTTAAGGGCATCGTGGAGAATCACAGTGGCAGCATTCACGTGCGCAGCCGCCAGGGCCGAGGCACGGTGTTCAAGCTGTGCTTTCCAATTGTTCGCTAGTTTTTCCGATGGATATGGCGAAAGGGAAGAAGCCCGCGGTGCTGGTGGTAGAAGATGAAGCCTCCGTGCTTCTTACCTATCGCCTTATGCTGGAGGAGCAAGGCTACAAGGTGTATACCGCCCTCTCCTCGCGGGAAGCCGAGGCGGTTCTGGCCAGGCAGTATTTTGATCTGGTGCTTTGCGACCTGTCCTTGGAGCAGAACCACACGGGATTTGAGGTGTTTGAGCGCGTTCGCATGCGCAACCCCAAAGTACCCTGTGTGATGCTGACGGGGTATGCTAACCGGGAAACGACCGAGCGGGCAGAGCAGGCAGGCATCACAGTATTCTTTAAGCCTATCGAAATTGATGAGTTCTTGCAGACGTTGAAAACCATCTTGAGGAACTGGCATGGATAACCGGCAGAGGCGAACCGAGACTAAGGCGCCCAGGAGAGCCGCCAAAGCGGAAAAAAGCCCGGCGGAAGATGTTCACGTGCGCATAACCGAGTTTCCCGTTCCTGCCGAGTCCGCCAGCGCCGAAGGCGGCCGCTACGTTTACGGCATCATCGAAGCCAAGCAGCCGCTTTCCTTCGGCAAGATGGGAATTGGCGGCGCCGGGGAGCCGGTTTACACGATAAATTTCCAGGACATCGCCGCCATCGTCAGCAAGACTTCCGTCTACATCTTTGATCCCACCCGGGAAAACGCCCTGGCCCACGAGCACGTGATCGAAACCGTGATGAAGACCCACACCATCATCCCCATGAGTTTTGGCACCGTCTTCCGCACCGACAACGATATTCGCGAGGTCCTGCGCAGCATTTACGTTTCCCTGAAGGATGTGCTCAAACAAATGGAAGGCAAGCTCGAGTTTGGGCTCAAGGTGAACTGGGACCGCGACCGTATTATCGAGGAACTCAAGGACGCCGACGAAGAAATCCGCCGCTTCCACCAGGAGATCACCCGCAAGCACCTGCAGTCCACCTATT
Source organism: Terriglobales bacterium (assembly GCA_035935775.1). Lineage (GTDB taxonomy): Bacteria > Acidobacteriota > Terriglobia > Terriglobales > Acidobacteriaceae > JAICWP01. Next base: position 14,179 of record DASYWT010000080.1, on the reverse strand, counting down.
TTGCCCGCATGCAGTTGGGCCGCATGATTGACAAGGCGCTGTCGGAGCGCTCGGCGCAGTACGTGCGCGACATTTATGAAGCCTTGCGCGGTGTGTGTGAGGCTTCGCGCGACAACAAACCCATCGGCGACAAGATGATCATGAATGCCGCTTTCCTGGTGGAACGCGACCGGGAGCGCGACTTTGATGCCGCCGTCAACAAAATCGCCAAACACTACGGCGAATTGCTGAACTTCAAGTACACGGGGCCATGGCCGCCCTATAATTTCGTGAACATACGGTTGAAGCTGGAGCGTGGCACCGCTTCCTGAGCGGCGCCCCATGGGGATCATTTCGATGCTGCTTCTGGACGACCTTTTGCTCTCGCCGCTTAGCGGATTCAAGTTCATCTTGCGCACTCTGCAGCGCGTGGCGGAGCAGGAGTACACCGACGACACTCCCCTCAAAGAACGCCTGCTGGAGCTGCAGCTGAAGCTGGAGGAAGGCCAAATCTCCGAGGAAGAGTACGTGGCCGAGGAAGCCGGCATTATTCGCGAGTTGCGTGAGCTGCAGAAGCGTAAGCGGGAACTGGCCGGCTTGCCCGCCGAAGAAGGGCCGATTTCGATGGATCATCGCTGAAATCGCCGCCGAATCGCCCGGGTGGCGCGCTGTGGACACTCACAAGCCAGTAGCCTGCGCAACCCCTCGCCCGCGCTCCCACATCTTCTCCTTCAGTCCCCAGGAGTTACCCGTTGACTTCCATCCGAGCCAAACGCATGGGGGTTCTGCTCGCGGAAGATGAGCCCGGCATCCTGTTTACTTTCAGCGCTATCCTGCAGGAACAAGGCTATCAGGTGGATACGGCTAGCACCTACGCGGAAGCCGACGAGCGAATGCAGGCTCGTAAGTACGATGCCGTCATTGTAGACCTCAACATGGAACGCACCGGCTTGGGCCTCGAACTGGCGCGCCAGGCAAAGGAACTTAAGCCGCCACCGGCGGTGGTCATTTATACCGGCTATCCCACTTTGGAGCAGTTGCGGGCTGCTTTGGCCCTGCGGGTTGACTACCTGGCGCTGAAACCGGTGGACTTGGAAGAGATCAAGGCCGCCCTGCACCGGCTCGTTACCCGGCGCGCCGTCAATTTGGAGCGGGCACTGGCTTAGGGGCCTTTCTGCTGGGTTTTTTTCTAGTGGTGTACAATTACGGCAACCACCTTGGCCGGCCTATCGTCGAATGCCACGTAAGCCCTCACTCCTGATCGTAGACGACGAGGTTAGCGTCGCCCGAACCCTGCAAATGGTCTTTGAGCAGGAGGGCTACAAGGTGGCAGCGGCACACAGTTGTGCCGAAGCCCTGCATCTGCTCAACAATGGCAGCAGATTTGACGCCATCATCACCGATTTGAACATGGAGCAACCGGATATCGGCCTCGACGTGGCTAGCGCTGCCGGCAACCTTACGCCCAAGCCGGTGGTGGTGATTTGCACCGGTTATGCCAGCTCTGACAACTCCCGTAAGGCTCTGGAGCTTCGGGTGGATTACCTGGCCACCAAGCCGGTGGACCTCAAAGAGCTGGTGCCGGCGCTCCACCGCCTGCTCACCCACAGGCGCGATCTGAGGGATTGGAAATGAACGCCCGGACCTCAGCCCCGCTTAAGACCGCTCTGGTCGTGGCCTCCGATCTGGAAGCGCTCACTGCGTTCCAGACCGCTTTGACCGGGAATGGCTATGTGGTCATCATTGCCCGCGATTTGCCCACTGCCCTGCTGGCCATCACCCAGCATTACTTCGATCTGGCCATTGTCTCTTCACGCTTAGGCGAAGGCGGCGACGGCTGGCCCCTGGCGGGAGTCTTGCATCTTGTATTTCCGCGCGCCTTTATCGCTGTGCTTATCCCTGGGGACCCGGATGTGATGACCTTGCAATCGGCCATAAATAACGGCGTCAGCGAAATTTACGACCAAGCCGTCAGACCCGCGGACATCGTAACCAGCGTTGTGGCTCAGGCGCCGGGTGCTTCCCACCGGGGAAGCGTCGGCGTGCAGTAGAACCCAGCCGAACTTGCTGATCTCCACACGGGATGATTGGCGAGGCTTCCTTCTCTTGTCTACGGTGTCACCCTGCTTGCAATTTGCTTGACTGTGACGCCGCTCCGTATCACTTTGGCTTCAGCACTCCTCCATCATGATGTCGCGCTCATCCGCCTTTATTGTTGCCGCCTGCCTGCTGGCGGGCTTCCGCATTTTCCTTTCCTGGGCCAGGCGGAAACATGGCCTGTTTCTGCCGGTGGCCACCACAAGTGATAACTGGAGCTTGTTTGACCTCCTCCTGGCGAGCTTCCTGACTCTTTTCGCGGAACTGGCCTTCATTCGTTGAATGGCGGTTGAAATTCGCGTTTTCGCTTATTTCAAGAACCTCGCGTTGTTGCTCTGTTTTTTGGGATTTGGCATCGGCTGCGCTCTGGCTCGCAAGCCCATCCGCTGGCTGAGTTCAGCCACGGCTCTATTCGGCCTGCTGCTGCTGGCTCGGTGGCCGCATCAGCAGGCCCTGGAAAGCCTGTCACAGAACCTGGGTTCTGCCGCTGACATCAACATCTGGCGCACTGGAGAGGCCTGGAACTGGGGCCGTTTCCTGCCATCGGTGGCTCTGGCCGGACTTCTGTTGCTTCTCCTGGTCTGCGTTTTTATTCCCATCGGGCAGAAAGTCAGCCGGCAGATGGATCTTGCGCCCAACCCCTTGACTGCCTATTCCTGGAATCTTGCCGGCAGCTTGGCGGGCATCCTGGTGTTCTTTGGTGTTTGCCGCTTGATGCTGCCGCCCACTTTCTGGTTAGGCGCGGTGCTGGTAGGATTTGCCCTTCTGCAGCGCGCGCCTAAGGAGCGCCTTTTGATGGCCGGCCTCATTGTGCCTCTGGCGCTGCTGTTGCACGACCCTGCCACGGTTGATCATTTCGATTTGTGGACTCCCTACCAGCAGATTGAGTTCACGCGTCTTCACTATCCTAATGGGGATTTTGCTGCCGCCAATGTAGAAGTCAACCACATCGGTTATCAGACCATCGTTGATCTTTCCCCTAAATACCTGCATCGTCACCCCGGAATCATGAAGGAGGCGCCCGAAGATAATCCTTACAATCTGCCTTTCCGCTTTGCTACGCCTCACCCGGCGGTGCTGATTGTGGGCGCCGGCACGGGGGATGATGCCGCGGCCGCCCTCCGCTATGGCGCTCGCTCAGTGGATGCGGTGGACATTGACCCGGCCATTATCCAACTGGGCCGCCGCGAGCATCCCGAACATCCTTATGATTCCCCGCTCGTCAAAGTGCACCTGGGCGATGCCCGCGCTTTCCTTAAGCGCGCCACCAAGAGTTATGACCTCATTTTGTTTGCGCTGCTGGATTCGCACACGCAATTTTCTGATTACTCCAACATGCGCATTGATAACTTCGTGTACACCATGGAATCTTTGCGCGAAGCGAGGCGTCATCTAACCCCTCACGGCGTTCTGTTTGTGAAATTCAATGTGGCGCGCCCATGGCTGGGTCAGCGCCTGCAGAACATGCTGACGCAAACTTTTGGCAAGCCGCCCCTCATGTTCTTTGCCCCCTCCAGCTACAGCGTGGACGCCAACTGCTTCGTCATTTCCAATTCCGGCCAGGTTGAAACGGTTCTGGCCGGTGATCCCGAATTGCAGCGCTTCGTCAGCCCGGGACCTCACTTTCCAAAAGACGAAAAGGTGGTGGTCACCACCGACGACTGGCCTTATCTCTACCAGCAGGGACGTTGGATTCCCCGTACCTACTATTCTCTGGGACTTCTGGTCATTCTGCTGGCCATGGCCTTGTACTGGCAGATTCCGGAGGCGCGCCAGCGCGTCCCTTCTCTCTTCTTCTTTGCCATGGGCGCCGGATTTCTGCTGCTGGAGACGCAGGTCATCAGCCGGCTGGCGCTTTATTTCGGCACCACCTGGCAGGTAAACGGGGTGGTGCTGACTGCGTTGCTCACAACATTGCTGGTCGCCAATGCCGTCATTGAACGACAGCGGAAGCCGTGGCCGGCACGCTGGATGGTGGCCGGCCTGCTTGCTCCTGGGCCTGGCTGGCGCTTACTGGTTCCCCTTCGACCGCCTGGGAGATTCCGCCGCGTTAGCGGGTTGGATTGCCGCCGCCGTTTTCTCCGTGCCTATATTTTTTGCCGGGTTACTCTTTGCCCGCGAGTTCCGTGTAACCGACTCTCCCAGTGCCGCGCTCGGCGCCAATATGTTGGGAGCGGTTGCCGGCGGTCTGCTCGAGAACGTTTCCATGTTCACCGGCATGCGCGCGCTGCTGCTGCTGGCCGCGGGCCTCTACTGTCTTGCTGCTTTGGGCCTGCGGTCGTCCCGCAGGGCACAGGGACCATTGGCTGAAGCCCCGCAACCTCAAGCCGTGGGAGCCGCCAATAACTGAATTCCTGATGAGCGAAGCAGCCTGAAACCTCGGCTTAGGCTAAGTAGCTGCCTCCAGCGCCTGCGACACCTTTTCCCACTTCGCCATCATCTCCGCCAGTTCCCGCCGCCGCTGTTCCAGCAAATTGGTTTGCCGCAGACTTTCTTCGGCGCTCACAAACACCTGCAGGGCCTGCTCGCATGCGGCAATATCGCTTTCGGCGCTGGCGATGTCTGTTTCCAGTTGGTTGCGCCGTTGTTCCATCTCCCGTAGCTTAATGGGGTTTATCTTCTTCTGTTTGGGCGCCGGCGGCTGGCTGCCATTGCCTCCAGCGAGGGAAGCGCTGACCGGCGATTTCTCCTCCGCTGGCAGTTCGCCCCGGTTCTGCTTCCGCCACAGGTAATCCTCGTAGTTGCCCGGAAAGACGCGCACCTCGCCCTCGCCGATCTCGAACACCCTGGTCGCCAGCTTGTCAATAAAGTAGCGGTCGTGAGAAACGAACACCACCGTACCGGTGTATTGCTCCAGCGCCTCCAGCAGCATGTCTTTGGCGCGCATATCCAGGTGGTTGGTGGGCTCATCGAGCAGGAGGAAGTTTGACGGCCGCAGCAGCATGCGCGCCAGAGCATAGCGGTTACGCTCGCCGCCAGAGAGCACTCCCAGGCGCTTGAATACGTCATCCTCGGAAAACAGGAACGCCCCCAGCAGGCTGCGCAATTGGGTTTGTGTGTGCGTGGGCGCCAGATTCCACAGGTCATCCAGCATGCGCGACTCAGGATCCAGTTCCTTGTACTGGTCTTGCGCAAAGTAGTCAGCTTCGACGTTGTGGCCGAGGCGAAGTTCGCCTCCGGTCACCGGCTCAATGCCCGCCAGCAGCTTGATCAGGGTTGATTTTCCCGCGCCGTTCACCCCCACCAGGGCTACGCGGTCGCCGCGGTCAATCACAAAACTGACGGAGCGAAATACCTGATTTTCGCCGTAGTTCTTGGCCACGTCCTTGAACTCCGCCACCATGCGCCCGCTGGCCTTGGGCTGGGGAAAGGAGAAGTGGATGGTCTTCTCCTCCGGCGGAATCTCGATGCGTTCCATGCGCTCTAATTCCTTGATGCGGCTCTGCACCTGCTTGGCCTTGGTGGCCTGGTAGCGGAAGCGATTAATAAACGCCTCCACTTGCTCAATGCGCTCGCGCTGGTTGCGATAAGCGGCCTGCAATTGCTCTTTGCGCTCGTTCTTCTGCTTCAGGAACTGTTCGTAGTTTCCGGTGTAGAACGTAACCCGCCGGTTCCAGATGTCCGCCGTCTTGCTCACCGTAACATCCAAAAAATAACGGTCGTGAGAGATGACTACGTAGGCGTGCGGATACTCCGCCAGGTACTCCTCCAGCCAGTTGCGCGCTTCCAGGTCAAGGTGGTTGGTGGGTTCGTCGAGCAGCAGCAGGTTGGGCTTCTGGAGCAGGAGCTTGGCCATGGCCACGCGCATTTGCCACCCGCCGCTGAACTCTTCGGTGCGGCGCCCCCAGTCCTCTTTGTGGAAGCCCAGTCCGGTGAGCACGGTGCCCACCTGCGCCTCCAGGGCATAACCGTCGTGGGCGGCGAACTGGCCCTGCAGGTGGTGATAGCGGTCGGCAATCTGCTCGTATTCGGCGCTGGTGTGGTCCACCTCGGCCATGCGCTCCGCCAGCGACTCCATCTCGCGTTCCATGTCGCGCACTTCGTCAAACACCGACATGCACTCTTGAAACACGCTGCGCCCGGAAAGGCTCAGCCCGTCCTGCGGCAGGTAGCCGGCGCTGCAACCCTTCATCACCGTCATGCTGCCGTAGTCGAGCGTTTCCAGCCCCGCCAGCACTTTGAGCAATGTGGTTTTCCCGGTGCCGTTGGCGCCCACCAGGCCCACGCGGTCGTGCGCCGTTATCAGCCAATCCAGTTCTTCAAACAGGATTTTGCCGCCGAAGCGTTTCCCGGCCGAGGATAGCTGAATCATGGGTTGTGTCTATTGTCGCAAAGCGGGCCGGTTTTCGGGAAGGCGGGCTCATCGCACAATGCTGATAAATGCACCCTTCGGTCTCGTGCGCACCTCTACCTCGAGAGAGGGAGGAGCGATGAACCGTCCTGATATCAATGTCCAGACTATGCTCGGCGTTTTTCAAGCGGTAGAGCAGCGGGACCAGAAACTCATGCTCGACTTGTGCGCGCCAGACGTGGAATTCCACTGGCCGAAGTCACTTCCTTACGGCCGCGAGGTTGGTACCTTGGCGAGCCGCGGCCCGGGGTGGGGCGAAACCTGGGCCCCGCTGCAGCCCACGGAAGCCGAACGTCGCCTGGATCCGCGAGTGGTGGCGGCGAGCGACACTGAGGTGGTTGTCCATTGGACCCAGCGAGGGCTGAGTCCCTCCGGAGAGCGATTTGAAGGGGAAGTACTAGGTCTTTATCGGCTGCGGGACGGAAAGCTGGCTCGGGCGCAAATGTTTTATTTCGATGCTGCGGCGGTGGCCCAGTTCCTGGCGCGGGCAGCAGAGAAGCCAAAAGCGGAGGCGGGCAGGAAATAGTGCGGTGTACGCAGGGCGATCAAATATCGGTGCGCTTTTCCGGATGACGCCGCAGATACCAGCACGGGGTTCTGCCAAAGTGCGGGAACCATGAATTGACGCAGGTTTCAGGCTGCGGCTGTTGGAAAAGGAACTCTGTCTTGCCGCTCTTCAGCCGCACGGCGTAGTAGGGCCGCACCAGGACCGTGCCAAACGGGGCCCTCTGCGTGCCGATGCGGTAGCGGATGACGGCATAGTCGGCAGCAAACGCGACAGCCGTCAAGCCCGCCAGCAGGAGCACGCCCCAAACCAGAGCGCGCCTCATCCGCTTGCCGTGCTGGGCAAGGAACCCAACCGCAGGAGGACCGGGCAAACGCTCCCCCATCCGGTCGAGGTCGAGCATGTCGGCAATTCGCTGGTAGTATCCTCGCACCGAAGCGATCCGAGGCCACTTCACTCGCTACCCCCATTGTAAGTCGGGCGTCGAACTGCGGAGGCTGGCCAGCGCCAATGACATGGAGGAGCTGCTGGCATCCTGGGCTTGGTCATCCGCGTCAACTTTACAAACCTTTACAACTCTTTACCTTCCATCAGCTCAATTCGTGTTTGAATGACATTCGCGGTTTCGCAGCTGAGATCACGCGAGAGGCGTCTGGTTCGCCGGCTGCGAGAGGCCCTTCGCGAACGGCCGGCCTGCTCATGATCCTTTCCCGTCCTCAGCCGGCCGCTTCGCGAAGCGAAGACCCGCCTTCCTTTCCAAACAATCCTGAGTGAAACCGGTTCTCAGCGCCGGCATTGCCGGCATCACACGCGAGCGTGATGAGAGTCATTGGATAGCACTGGCGCGCCGCCGATCATAGAAGCGGAGCCGGTGGGCTGAACTGAGGCGCCCTCGTGCGGCGGTGTGGCATGACTTTGCTGTTTATCACCATTGGACTTGCCTTTGTCTGGATGTTTCTCTGCGCGCTGGTAGGCGAGTTCGCGGACAAGAGAGGACACAGCGCAACGCTGTGGTACCTGTTCTCTTTGTTTTTCACTCCGCTGCTCGGATTTTTCGTTGTCGGGGTGTTGCCCTCGGTGGCTGACCTGGTTCCCGCCGGACACCAGCGCTGCCCTACCTGTTCGGGCATCGTGAAGAGGGAGGAGCCTCTTTGTCCTTACTGCCACGCGGATTTATCTGCCAAGGCAAGGCAGGACAAGATCGCGGCGTAGGCGAAGCGGGGCGCATTTGAAGTGTCCAACCGGCGCCCCATCTCCAGTCGTGCTTACCAAAGCGCAACCTGAATCCGGTCCGCCCACAAGTACCACGGGTCCCCGTTCTGGTCCGTGTCCTGCTCAAACTGGATAAGAAACTCTTTGTTGTAGGGGACTGCCCCGGCGGCTACCCACTTGTCTACCTTGTACTGCACTCCGTCTACCTGCAGCGCGGCGTAGTGGAGGTATTTGTGAGTGTTATCAATGGTGAAATACCAGGTGACTTTGTGCCAGGTGTTCGGTCCCCACTTCTGGCAGGGAATGGATGTGTGCTGCCAGTACCATCCTGTGTTGCTCCAGATGTCCCAGGTGCCACGCGCGTAGTTGCACTGCGTGCCGAACAGGTACTTGAAGTCGCCAATCAGCATGCGGGCATCAAATTCAATGGCCTGCACCACGTAGCTGCCGTTAGCCTGTTTTGTTTTTGGAGCGTTCCACAGGAAGTTCATGGAAAACTCGATGTTCCTCGCCCAGGTCTGGTCACCGAACTTCTTGACGAACAGGTCGTCGGCCCAGGCGTCATAGCGGCCTTGGACGTAGGTTTCCATGCTGTGCCCATCCAGCGAAGGATTGCCCACCCATTGCTTGAACCAATAAGAGGAGGCTGGGCTCGTTCCGGTGCAGACCGAACAGGCAATCCACCCCCCCATCTGGTCAATGTTTGTGAAATATTTGGCCCAGGAAGGCGGCGCAGGAATCAGGCCGCCACTGCTGCTGGTGCCGCTGGTGCCGTAGTTGCCGGCAGTGACGGTCAAGGACGCGCTGCCGTTCGCCCCAGAGGCATCCCAGGCCTTTACCACTACGTTGTGTGTGCCGGAACTCATGCTGACCGATTCCGTAATACTTTTGGCCGAAGTGTTTTGCCGGAAAACCAGGTTGGAATCTACATAGATGTCCCACCCGGTGATGCCGTAGTTCGAACTGGCAGTGCCGGAAATGCTGATGGGAGAGGATGATCCGGAAGCTTTCGCGTAAACGCTCACCGTTGCCAGGCTTGGCGAAACTGTCAGCAACAACCACGCTGCTGCGATGAATGCGGTTCTCACAGATGATTTCCTTTTTTGGGAATTTATGAAGCAGCTTATGCAGGCTCGGCCAGTAGCCCGCTTCGACCTTGAACGTGTCCTATAGGTGGGAGAGACAATAACAGGGCACAGGAAGCAGCCCAATCGGCCGAATAGCTCAATTTCAAAAATGAATGAGTAGGCTTTTTAAGACAGGTGCACTAAGGTGTTTGCCCGTAAACCCGCGGTAGTGTGGGAAAAACGTCCGGTTGAGGGGTTATCCCGCAAATGTCAGCTTGAGTGTGACACTCGACCCAATCCAGTACGCCTGCCGATACGGAATGCGGTTTGGCCCGTTCCGAATGCAAAAAATGTTTCAGTTCACATCATCAAGGGTGCTGCTGGTGTATCCCCCGGTGCTGTCCAGCGCCACTACCGTGCGAATCTGACCGGCGGAAAATGAAAGCACGCCGCTGTCAATCAGAATTTTGTTTGGGTTGTTGGGCGGCGTAAAGAAAAGCTCATAGTTCCCCGGAACCAGGTTCTGATAGCTGGACGCCGACTGAAACGCCAGGTTCGTAAAGGTCGGGTTAATGTTCTGAATGCTCTTTCCCGGCGAAACCACATAAACATCAAGGTTGCCCACATCGGGCGAAGCGTTGACCACCCGCAGCTTCATCTGACCGCTGGTGGGAGCGCTGTTGTCGTCAGTCAGAAGAATGGGAGTGAGGGCCGGCGACGCAAAACCAGCCTCGGCGGCGATGAAGGTATAAGACGTGGCGGGCTGCAATACCAATCCCTGGTTAATCAGCGTGGTGGTGGTGCCTGCTGGTTCAACGTGTACGGTGTAGGGGCCGGGCGCTTCCGAGTTGTAGGCTGTAGCCGTCGGGTATGCCAGAGCGGTCGCCAGGGTGGTAGTGGTCAGCAGGAAGTTCAGGCTGGGCTGTTCCACGGAAGCGTTCATCACCCGAAATTGGGCATTTGACACAATCGTTGAGGCTGACTTGCATCCGGCGGCGGCGAGGGTTAGCAGGACCGACAGGAATCCCAGGAATTGAAATAGCTTCACGAGTCCGTTTCCTTGATTAATTTTAAAGATACACGAATGCTAAGGCAGTATATCGAGTAGCGCAAAACGGCTGGCTGACCCAACGCAATAAAACCCCAATTCTTCTCCGGAAGTTGCCCTGGAGGCCTTTGGCCCTGGGGCTATTGATTTTGTAGCTCCCGACTCACCCAAAGCACCGTATTTTCTCCAATTTATAGAAGCAATTTCATGTAATTGGAGGTATATACTAGGCCGCCAAGGGGCGACTTTTTGGGGCCCTGAAGCTGCGGTTTGGCGCCGAACCCAGCGGACATGGAAAAGCTTCCCGATCCTTCTGACAGCCCAACCCTGGTGCCGGAGAGCTCAGCTCCCGGCCGGTCCCAGGCGCCTGCCCAAACTCTGACGCCGCCTCCCTCATCGGCCGATTCCCCCACCCTGGTGCCGGAAAGCAGCAGTGCGGACGCGCCAACCATGGTGCCGCAGTCCCCCAGCGGGGCGGGGCAGACCGGAGCCGGGGTCTCTTCGACCGGGGACGCCTGGGCCGCCGCCAGCCTGCAGCCAGGCGCCATCCTGGGTGGCCGCTACGAAATCCTCCAGGCCCTGGGCGAAGGCGGCATGGGCACGGTTTACAAAGCCCGCGACCGGGAGCTCGACCGCCTGGTGGCCCTCAAGGTCATCCGCCCCGATTTGGCGCGCAATCCCGCCATCATTCAACGCTTCAAGCAGGAACTGATCCTGGCCCGCCAGGTCACCCACCGCAACGTGGTCCGCATTTTTGATTTGGGCGAGGCCGACGGCATCAAGTTCATCACCATGGAGTTCATCGAGGGCAAGGACCTGCGCTCCCTGCTGCTGGAGCACAAGAAGTTCTCGCCCGAGGAGGCGGCGGAAGTCATTCGCCAGGTCTGCCTTGCCCTCGATACGGCTCATACCGAGGGAGTTATCCACCGCGACCTGAAGCCGCAGAACATCATGCGCGACGCCCAGGGCCGCATCGTGGTGATGGATTTCGGCCTGGCCCGCTCCCTGGAAAGCGACGGCATGACCCAGACCGGCGCCCTCATCGGCACCATGGAGTACATGTCGCCGGAGCAGGGCCTGGGCCAGGAATTGGACCAGCGCTCTGACCTGTTCACCCTGGGACTGATCTTCTACGAGTTGCTCACCGGCCAGGTACCCTACAAGGCGGATAGCGCCTTGGCCAGCCTGCTCAAGCGCACCCAGGAGCGGGCGGCGCCCATCTCCCAGTTGGACAACCAGGTGCCGCGGGTGCTCAGCAACATCGTTGCTAAGTGTCTGGAGCGCGATCCCAAGCTGCGCTACAGCACCGCTAAAGAACTGCTTACCGACTTGGAGGCCTGGCAGGGCAAGAGCGCCGCCGCCTCCATCCGCCTGCCCTCCGTGCAGCCCTGGGGGCAGGACATTCCCTGGGTGTGGATCAGCGTGGCCGCGGTGGTGGTAATTCTGGCGGTTACAGGCTTCCTGCTGCGCGGGAAATTATTCGGGCCGGGCGCTAAAGCCCCCACGGGACCTGTAGTGTCGCTGGCCATTTTGCCCTTCCGCAACGCCTCCGGGGACAGTTCGCTCGACTGGCTGGGATCAAGTCTGGCCGATATGCTGAGCGCTGGAGTGGGACAGTCATCGCAACTGAGCACCGTTTCGCCCGATCATCTCCACCAGGTTCTTGCTGACCTGAAGATAACCCCGGAAACTAGCCTGGACCCGGCTACTATCCGGCGGGTAGCAGAGTTCAGCAGCGCCGATACGGTGATCTCGGGCCGGTACGCCAGGCTCGGGAACCAGTTGCACATCGAGGCGAGAGTACAGGACCTGAAACACGATAGCGACATTCCACTGTCCGTGGATGCTCCAGCTGACAAGGACTTGGCGGCGGCGGTTGGTCGCCTGGCTGATGCCATCCGCCAGAACCTTGCTCTGGCTCCGGATATCGTCAAGCAATTGCGGGAGCAATCCTTTAAGCCTAGTACCGCTTCTCTGGATGCCCTGCGCGACTATACCCAAGGCTTGGATCTGATGCGGCAGGGCAACAATTTGGAGGCGGTGAAGCACTTCCAGTCGGCCACGCAGGAAGATCCCAACTTCGCGCTGGCCTATGCCAACCTGGGAGAGAGCTACTCGCGCTTGGGGTATGGGGATAAGGCGGAAGAGTTTTCACAGAAAGCGGTGGATCTGAGTCAGCAGTTGCCGGCCCAGGAGCGCTACCGCATTTTAGCCAATCAGGCGGTGGTTTCGAACGACAACAAAAAGGCTATCGAATACTACGAAAACCTGGCCAAGGTCTCGCCCAGTGATTCCGAAATCCAGCTCACTTTGGCTCAGCTCTATGAAAAAACCGGTGCCTACGATACTGCGCGGGATCACCTGCGCAAGCTGCTGGCGCGTGAGCCCAATAACACAGAGGCACTTATCACGCTGGCTCACGTGGAAGGCGAGAGCCGCAATCCGCAAGGCGCCCTTGACAACCTGGGCCGTGCCAACCAACTGGCGGTGCAACTTGACAGTGATGAACTGCGCGGGCGCGTGTCCTATGGAATGGGCTGGACCTATCGCCTGCTGAACAAACCCGAGGAGGCCCTGCGTAACTATCAGGAGTCTCTGGTTATTCGCCGCCGCCTCGGCCAGAAGGCAGGCGTTGCCCAAACGCTTGCCGAAATGGGTGAGGTTGAATACAGCCAGGGCAAGCCCGAGGACGCCATCGCCCACTATAAGGAAGCCTTGCAATTGCAGCGCGATATCGGCGATAAGACCTACCTTTCCCATACCCTGCTCAACTTGGGCGGTATCTACAGCGACCGCGGTCAGTACGAGGAAGCCCTGGGCTACTTGAAGGAATCGCTGCAACTGCAACGCGAGTTGCACGACCAGAACTATGAGGCCATGTGCCTGAACAACATCGGAAATGTTTATTTGTCCACCGCACGCTATGATGACGCGCTCACCTACTACCAGCAGGCTCTTGATCTTTTCCAGAAGCTAAATGCCACCAGTGCGATTCCGGTCGCCCTCAATAACCTCGGGGATACGTCCACCCGGCTGGGCCAGTATGACCAGGCGGAGTCTTATTACCTGCGCAGCCTGGAATTGGCCCGCAACAGCGGTTCTAAACCGTTCGTGGCGCTTGCTTCTTTCAGCTTGGGCAATGCATTCGAATACCAGGGGCGCTACGGCGCCGCCCTGAGCGCGCAACGTGATGCTGTCAACACCTATCGCAAGATGCAGGACCGGACGGGCGCCATGGCGGAGGCCCTGAGTGGATACGGGCATACCCTGAGCTTGTTGGGTCAAAGCAGTGACGCCAAAAAGATTCTGGACGAAGCGGTGAGCCTGGCGCGTGAACTCAAAGACAACACTAACTTGGCGCGAGCCCTCAACCGCCAGGGGCAACGCCTCTTCTACGATGGTGACCTGAAAGGGGCGCGGCCGCCGCTGAACGAAGCCTTGCAGTCCGCCACTCGCAGCCGCGACCCCGAGACCGTGCTGCTGGTGAAAATCAGCCTAGCCCAACTGGCTGTCAGCGAGGGACGTGGGCGGGAACTTATTCCCGAATTGAAGAAACTGGCAAAAGAGGCCGATAGCCTGGGGCTGAAGTACTCATCCGTACAGTGCTCACTTTATCTGGCCCAGGCACTGGTGGACACAAAACAATACAGCTCTGCCCAGGAGCAGGCCGATCAGGCACGTCGCACCAGCGAACGATTGGGCTTCAAATATGCCGCGGCCCTGAGCCGCTACACCCAGGGAGAAATCCTGGTCAGAAGCGGCAAACCCGCCGACGCTACTACCCAGTTTCAGCAGGCTCGGCAGATGCTGCAGGACATTGCCAATGAGGCGCACTCAGAGTCGTTTCTTAAGCGCAGCGATCTGCGCCCCGTAGTCTCCGCAACCACGCATTAATTTTGAGTTCAAAAAAAAATAAGGAG
>DASYWT010000079.1:0-7905 GCA_035935775.1 Terriglobales bacterium | reverse complement strand
CCCGGGCCAGGTCGCGGGTGGCAGGCAGACGTGAACCCGGCTGCAGGCGCCCGGCGAGGATGGCGGAGCGCAGTTCGTCGTAGAACCAGCGAAACCGTGGCGCCCGCGGCGGCGGTTGGGGCAGGGGCAGAGGCAGCGTAGTGGCCTTCTTGGGCACCTGTAAATGGTACAGCAATAATCGTCTAAATGGACCTTCTTAGAGGACCAATATTTCATTTATCCTAAGGCTTGAGGCGAGGAGCACCAACATGTCTGAGAAGAACGGAAGCGGCAGCCTGCGGTTGAAGACCGGACTGGCGGAAATGCTGAAGGGCGGCGTGATCATGGACGTCACCAATGCCGAGCAGGCGGAAATCGCCGAGCGCGCGGGGGCGGTGGCGGTAATGGCGCTGGAGCGGGTGCCGGCGCAGATTCGCGCCGAGGGCGGGGTGGCCCGCATGGCTTCACCCAAGAAGATTCGCGAAATTATGGAGACGGTGGACATTCCGGTGATGGCCAAGTGCCGCATCGGCCACTTCGCCGAGGCGCAAATCCTGCAGGCGCTGGGCGTGGATTACATTGACGAATCGGAGGTGCTCACCCCGGCCGACGAAGCCCACCACGTGGATAAACACGCCTTCACCGTGCCCTTCGTATGCGGCGCGCGCAACCTGGGCGAAGCCCTGCGGCGGATTGCCGAAGGCGCGGCGATGATCCGCACCAAGGGCGAGGCCGGTACCGGCGACGTGGTGCACGCGGTGAAACACATGCGTCAGATCATGCAGGGGATGCGCGAGCTCACCGTGTTGCGCGACGAAGAACTCTATGCCCGCGCCAAGGACTTGCAGGCTCCGTACGAGCTGGTGCGGCTGGTGGCGCGGGAAGGGAAGCTGCCTGTGCCCAATTTCTCGGCCGGCGGCATTGCCACCCCGGCGGACGCCTCCCTGGTAATGCAGTTGGGGGCGGAGTCCGTATTCGTCGGCTCCGGCATCTTCATGAAAGATTCCGTCAACTTCGCGCCGGCTGACGAAGCTGAGCGCCGCGCGCGTGCGATTGTGCGTGCCACCACGCACTACAACGACCCTAAAGTATTGCTTGAAGTTTCCGAGGATCTGGTCGGCGCCATGAAAGGGCTGGCAGTGGCGGCGATTGCAGAATCGGAGATGCTGCAGAAAAGAGGCTGGTAGAAAAAACAGCTGTCAGCACTCAGCATTCAGCACTCAGTCCCTGAACGTCAGTCTCCAGGGCTGAATGCTGAGGGCTGATTGCTGAGTGCTAAGTGCTACGCACAAACATGACCACACCACACACCGAACCTTTGCTCACGCAACGCACCACCCTTGGCCGCCATCCGGAACGCGGTCACCACGAGCGCGAAACCATTAAGCAGATTCTGGATGAGGGCTTCGTCTGCCACGTGGGATTTGTCAGCGACGGCCAACCGTACGTTATTCCGACCGGCTACGCACGGGTTGGTGACGAGCTTTACATCCACGGTTCGGCGGCCAGCCGCATGCTTCGCAACCTGGAGAAGGGAATTGAGATGTGCGTCACCGTCACCCTGCTGGATGGGCTGGTGATGGCGCGCGCTGCCTTCAGCCATTCCATGAACTATCGCTCGGTAGTGGTGCTGGGCAAGGCACGTTTGGTGGAGGACCAGAAGGAAAAGATGGCCGCCCTGCAGGCGATTACGGAGCACATTGTGCCGGGGCGCTGGGCGGAAACAAGGTGGCCAACGGAACAGGAACTGAAAGCGACCAGCGTGCTCAAGCTGCCCCTGGCCGAGGCTTCGGCGAAGATTCGTACCGGCGGGCCGAAGGATAAAGACGAAGACCTCAGCTTTCCGGTTTGGGCAGGCGTGCTGCCCCTGAGCCTGGTTCCGGGCAAACCCGTGGAACATGAGGCCAGCGCAGTGCATGAGGTGCCGGAGTACGTGGCAAAGTACTCGCGGAGACATCAGGGAAAGTGAAGATTGCTCGCATGTGGATAGGCATTCAGCATTCAGCAGTCAGCAATCAGCATTCAGCCATTGAGTGGGCGTTACCGGGACTGAATGCTGAGTGCTGACGGCTGAGCGCTTCTTTAAGAAACCATGAGAATCGGCGTCCTGGCGTTACAAGGCGATTTCGACGCGCACCGCAAGCGGCTGGAAGAGCTCGGTGCGGAAGTGGTTCTGGTGCGCAAGCCGGAACAACTCGACGAAGTGGAAGCGCTGGTGATCCCCGGCGGTGAATCCAGCACCTTTCTAAAACTGCTGGGCGAAAAGGGATTCGAAAAGCTGAAGCAGTTTGTGCGCGCCAAGCCCACCTTCGGCACCTGCGCGGGAGCCATCCTGCTCGCCAATCAGGTAGAGAATCCGCATCAGCCGGGCCTGGGCGCGCTCGACATCACCGTGCGCCGAAACGCCTACGGGCGGCAAATTGACAGCTCCATCCGCCAGTCAGAAACCAAGCTGGGCGGCGACCCGCTGGAGATGGTGTTCATTCGTGCCCCCAAAATCGAGCGTGTGGGCAAAGAAGTTGAGGTGCTGGCCCGCGAAGGCAATGACCCCGTGCTGGTACGCCAGGGCAAGGCTATGGCCGCCACCTTCCATCCTGAACTCAGCGAAGACAAGCGAGTGCACGCGGCGTTTTTAGAGCTGGTGAGAAAGAGCTAGCATTCAGCACTCAGCAATCAGCATTCAGCCCATCAACAAGTAATTAGCCTTTAGCAATTAGCAATTAGCATTTAGCCCTTAAACCTCGATTGTGGGATGGCGCAGAACGTGACGGGCCAAGTGCTAATTGCTAAGTGCTAATTGCTCGTCCGGCAGTGTCTGAGTCACGTCCGCGGGCTGAATGCTGATTGCTGACTGCTGAGTGCTTGTACTTCCTGCGTTATACTTTCCCTTGATGCCGCAGGCCCCGGACAAGACTTTTTACATCGAAACCTTCGGCTGCCAGATGAACGTCCATGACTCCGAAAAGGTCATTGGCACGCTCCTGGCCGAGGGCTACCGCCAGGTTGAAAACGTACAGGAAGCGGACCTTATCCTGTACAACACCTGCTCCATCCGGGACAAAGCCGAGCAGAAGGTTTTCCACCGCCTGGCCGACTTCAAAAAAATGGCCCAGCAGGGCAAGAAGTTCGGGGTACTGGGCTGCGTGGCGCAGCAGGAAGGGGAAAAGATCTTCGAGCGCGCGCCGCATGTCTCCCTGGTCTGCGGCTCGGCTTCCTATCGCAATCTGCCGGAAATGCTGGCGCAGATCGAGGCAGGGAAGCAGCGCGTTACCGGTCTGGACGACCGCGAGACCGAAGAGTGCTTTGAAACCGAGTTCACCTCGCGCTCCAACCCGCACCGCGGCTACATCACCATCATCGAGGGCTGCGACAAGTTCTGCGCCTTCTGCGTGGTGCCCTACACACGCGGCAAGGAACGCAGCCGCACGTCCGCCTCCGTGCTGGAGGAAGCACGGCGGATGGCCGACTCTGGCTACACGGAAATCCAGTTGCTCGGGCAAAACGTGAACTCTTACCGCGATCCATCAGAAAAAAAGAGCTTTGCTGAGCTGCTGGCGGCGGTCGGGGAAGTGGCGGGCGTCCGCCGGGTGCGCTTTACTACTTCCCATCCGCGGGATTTTGGACGCGACATTGTAGAAGCCATTGATGCCGTTCCCGCGCTTTGCGACCAGGTGCACTTGCCGGTGCAAAGCGGCTCCAGCCGCGTGCTGGGCCTGATGCAGCGCTTATACACGCGCGAGCAATACCTGGAGCGCATAGGGTGGATGAAGGCGGCGCGGCGGCCGATCAGCATCAGCACCGACATCATTGTCGGTTTTCCGGGCGAGAACGAAGAAGATTTTCAGCAGACGCTGTCGCTGCTGGATGAAGTGGGTTATGACAGCGTGTTTTCGTTCAAGTATTCGCCGCGGCCTAACACCCCGGCGCTGAAGTTCATGGATCACATTCCCGATCAGGAAAAGGGGCGGCGGCTGGCGGTGCTGCAGGAAAAGCAGAAGCAGATCCAGAACCGCCGCAACCAGAAGCACGTAAGGGAAGTGCTGGAGGTCATGGTCGAAGGACGTAACCCCGCCCGTGGCCAGTGGATTGGGCGCACTTCGCAGAATAAAGTGCTAAACTTCACCGCCGGCGAGGGGGAGGCTCTAGTCAGCGGAAGCTATGTAAAGGTGCGTGTTACGCAGGCGTTTCCCAATAGCCTGGTGGGAGAACTGGCGACTCCGGGCGCCGACCAGGGAGTAAATCACTTTTTAAACAGCCAATCGCAGCAATTGGCGTTCTAATGTAGGAGGAATCTGGGCAGTCTGGTGGCCAGGAGGACACGATGGAAGTGGAGATGAAAATTCGCGGGTTGATGATGGACCCGGTTACCAATATGCCCATCGTGATCCTCAAGGATGTGGCGGGAGACTCGGTGCTACCTATCTGGGTGGGTATTTACGAGGCCAACGCCATCGCACTGGAAATTGAGAAAGTCACCACCCCTCGGCCCATGACCCACGACCTGCTCAAGAATGTTCTGACCGGCCTGGACACAGCGGTTCACAAAGTAGTGGTCACGGAGCTGCGCGAAGATACCTTCTTTGCCGTGATCTGGCTGGAACGGGATGGCCGTATTATCAGCGTGGATTCGCGGCCCTCGGACGCGCTTGCCCTGGCGCTGCGCGTGGATTGCCCCATCTTCGTCGAAGATGACGTGCTCAAGTCTTCCAAACTGGCCAGTTCGGTTTCCGATCGCGTCTCCAGCGAGGAGCTGCGCAAGTGGCTGGAGAACCTGAACGACGAGGACCTGGGGCGCTACAAAATGTGAGTAATTGAAGAATTATGAATGTTGAATGAGGAATTTATCCAAGCCCGGTTACACGCCGCGAGTCACGCCATCTCACTATAAAGGGTTTCATTCGTCATTCTTCATTCATCAATCGTCAATTATTCATGCCTGATCCGGCCCAACAGCTGCAACGAATCTACCTGGCCGGATTCCAACTGGAAACTTTCGAGCGTTTTCCCAAGGCCATCGGCGCGGTGCGCGACAACGTGATTGCGCTGCTGGAGGCCACGCCCGACGGCCTGCGCATGATCGGCACCCCCGGCTGGCGCATGGGCGAGGCCATGGGCGTGCTCATCCAGATGGGCGGCCGGCAAGTTTTCCAATACAAGCAGGAGATCGTGGAGGCCACCCCGGAAAAGTTGGAGACAGTGCGGCGGGTGCGCGAGGAGCTGGAAAATTTGCTGGGACAAAGATCTTAACGCAGAGATCGCAAGGGATGACGACTGGCGCACTCTCCACGCTCTAGGTTTTCACTCGTCATTCTTCATTCTTCATTCTTCAATCTTCAATCACGGATATCCGCACTGACCGCAGGCAAAGACCAGTGCCTGGGGATTGATTCCAGCAGGGAAGGGGAAGCCCTGCACCACAGTCAACATCCCGCCCGAGCCGATGGTGAAGCCGCTCAGATTGTTGGAGGCGGCGTTGGCGACATACAGGAACATTTGCTGCGCCACGTTGCTGGCCGGCGAAGAAAAGGCAATCATAGCCTTGGGTTGAGCGCCCACCAGGAAGGGGGACGCGGTCAGCGGCGTGAGACGGCCGACACTCAGCGTGACCGTGAAGGCGGAAACATCGTTGGAGCCGGAATTGGCCACATAAAGCGTGGGACTCAAGTAAACCAGGGCACTCGGCGTCGCGCCGGTGGCAACGGGCGAGGCCGCAACCTGGGTCAGGAACCCTCCCGACCCGACGCCGGTGTTGATGTTGTAAACGGAAACATTGTTCGACGCCGAGTTGGCGGCAAATAGGAAGCCATCGCCCGCGGCCAGGGCTACCGGGGCCGCGCCCGCCGGAAAAGGCGAGCCGAATACGGGCGTCAGGAATCCGTTGCTGGAATTCACCGAAAACACAGAAATATTGTTGGAACCCTTGTTCGCGATGAAGATGAAGTTGCAGGCGGAATCCACCAGTACGGCAGCGGGTTCGGCTCCGGCAGGAAAAGGTGAGCCGGGTATGGGAGTGAGTTGGCCAGTGCTGAGAATGTTAAAGCCCACTACGGCGGAAGTGGTAGCCGCGTAGATGAACCGTGGCGCTGTGGGTCCGCCGTTGCCTGGACAAAGAGCCATTTGGCTCACACCGGGACCGGCAACGAAGGGTGAGTCGGGCAAAGGGGTCAACGCGCCGGTATTGGCGTCAAAGCTGAAGCCGCTGACCGTGCCCGAACCTGAATTGGCGATGTACAGCAATTTGCCCGTGGCTACCATCCCGAGGGGGGCGGTCCCACCAGGGCTTGGCAAACTGGCAGCAAACTGAGCCGCTTTTCCGCCGGCTACATTGACCCCGCTAAGCTTGTTGGCGTTGGTGTTGCTTATGTACACAAAGGCGGGCGTAGCCGTGGGTGGAGGCGGCGGAGGCGGAGGCGGCGGGCCCACGTTGAGTCCACCTCCACAGCCGCCTAAAACTACTGCCAAAGCCAGTACCACGGGAAGTCTACTCATAAGGTCGGGTTCCTTGGGTTGAGGTAAAGCTTAGGCCGGAAGGTCGGCGACAGCAAGGTGCGCCGGGACAGATCCAAAGCGGCACGGTGCGGGCAGTCTGCTGGACTTTACATAATACCTGTTATCGGACATTAGATATGGGGCTAGATGGGACCACCAGGTACCAAAGCCCAGTGCGCACTGTCGCTCCTTACCGCGCTCGGTTCCCCGTTGGCTGGGGTTCGACCGCCAACACGATCTTGGGATGAAATAGCGTACCGGCGACTCGGGTGGCGATGGCGATGAGCTCGCTTTGACCCTGAAATACCTTGACCTGGCGGGCGCGGGAGAGCTCGGGCAGGTTGACCGCGCGGCCGACGCGAATACGGGCTACGTTTTCCTCGTTAGCGGTGACGCTGGGCATTTCTGGCAGGAGCTTCCTGGGATGGACAAACAGTTCCTCCGCCCGGCCTTGCTGGGCGGCTTCCTCCAATTCCTCGAGGCTACGGGCATCGCTTACCGCGAATTCTCCCAGCGCAGTCCGGCGCAACGACGCTAAATGTGCCCCACAGCCCAGAACCTGGCCCATCTCGTGGGCTACTGAGCGCATATAGGTGCCGGAGGCCACGCGGGCACGAAAACAGGCTCGTTCGCCATCCCAGTCCAGGACCTCAAACTCTTTGATTTCGACCTCCACCGGCTGAAGCTCCACCTCCTTGTGCTTGCGGGCCAGCTTGTAGGCGGGCACGCCATGGATCTTCTTGGCTGAAAATGGGGGCGGCATCTGCCGGATGCGTCCCCGGTAGCGGGCGGAAAGCTCGCCCAATTCTTCAAGTGTTACTTGAATTGTTCGCGGCTCTGTCAGGGGCTCGCCTTCGGCGTCATAGGTGTCGGTGGCGAAGCCAAAGCGGATCACGCCCTCGTAGGTCTTTTCCGAGGTGTTATAGAACTGGGCTAACCGCGTCATGCGCCCCACCACCAGGGGCAGGACACCGGTGGCCAGGGGGTCGAGGGTTCCCAGGTGGCCGACGGAGCGCTCGTGCAGAATATGGCGCACGCGGTTGACCACATCGTGGGAGGTCAGGCCCGCCGGCTTGTCGGTTATCAGCACTCCATCCATAACGGTGTCTCTGCTATCGTGAAGGCGGCCAGCCCCTTCGGTCAACCGGGAGGAGACTTCCCTGCCGCCGAAGCCGAAGCCGCCGGTCAACGCGCTACGCATGATTCCTCTCAAGGACGATACGCCGCGGTTCAGCACGCCGTACATCACCTATTTTCTGATCGCGTTGAACACGGTGGTGTTTCTCTATGAAGTGCTGGGGTTCGGGCCCCACGCGCGCAACCAGCTGATGTTCCAGTTTGGTATTGTGCCGGCCCGCATTACCGGCCTGATGAGCGGGGCGCCTCATGTCTCCGCCGAAACCGCATTGGTGCCCATCCTGACCTCCATGTTCCTGC
>DASYWT010000078.1:0-5598 GCA_035935775.1 Terriglobales bacterium | reverse complement strand
CGATAAAGCAGCGGTTGTTCTGTCCAACCTTTAGAGTAATCTTGCGGCAGCAGAAGCCTCCGCCGGCACGTCCTAGTTGATCTCACTCCTTCCCACTTTGGAACGAAGCCAAGGCAGCGGCCCGCGCACTCGTCACCCCCGCTCCTTTCTGCGGGTACCCGAGGTTATTTCTTACGTTGGCGAATGCTGATAACGAAGCTGATCACGCCGTTCTGGTCCCGCAGGCCGATGAGGGAAATATTGCGGGTCAGGTAATACTCCGCCTGAATGATCTGCTCCTGGGCCTGGGAAACATTGGTGATGTAGGTAAGGGTGAGTGTGTTGGAAATTTGTTGCTCGATCGTGACCCGGGTCCAGCTGGGGTTGTTTTCGGCGCTCCCCGCCTCGGGGTCAATCTTCACGCGGCTGACGCCAAAAATCTTTTCCAGACGATTATTGTTGGCGCTGTTGAGAGCCTCGCTGAGGATGGCGTTGGAAGCAGTACGGGTGTAGCCGGTGTCCACTTGCTGCTGCAGAACCGCCGATTCCGCCCGGGTTCGCCCCATGGCCAGCAGGGCGATGATGTCGGCCGTGGGCAAGGGCGGCTCCGAGCTGTAGGTGGCATTGAGCTTATCAATCTGCCCGTGAAAACCCAGAGTGATGTCGTAATCGCGGACCCGGGCGCTGGCCTCCAGGTCCAGGATGGGCTCGATCCGCACCGGATTGCTGAAGGTGATGTCGCCCCGTTCCAGGTGGTACTTGGTGCCGCTGAAGTTGACGTCGCCGCGGGCAATGTCCACCCGGCCCAGGACTACGGGCTTGCTGGCCGTGCCCCGCAAGCGGAGGTCAGCATCGCCGGCAACCCGGGCAATCGCTGTTTGCACGTCAAGCTCCGGGGTGGTGGTGACGTGCACGTCCAGCCGCAGGTTGTTCAGCGGCGACTGCGGGTTGGGCAGCGTGGCCGGGGAGCGTGCGCGCGCCAGATAGCTGGCGAAATCGAAGTTACGGGCAAGCTGAAAACGCGTGACCAGAATGTCGCCCGATAGAGTAGATCGCGCCAGACCGCCCACCAGGTGCAGGTTGACGTTGGCGGTCGTGCTCATACCCGGGGGATAGCGCAGGCGGATGTTCTTGCCCTCGGCGGTGAGGTCAAAATTCAGTGTGCGGCTGTAGGTGATGAAGCCACCCAGATTCAACAGTCCACCACCCGTCATGGCCGTCAGCTTCTGCACCCGCAGGCGACCCTGGCTGAATCCGAATGTGCCATTGATGTTGCTGAGTCCGCTGGGCAGGTTGATGTTGGCCAGCGATCCATCGCTGATCTGCACCCGCCCCCGCAGGTCGGGAGCCGCCGTAGAGCCCCCCACGCGCAGCGCCACCGTCATCATCCCCGAGGACATGTAATCCGGGTTCAGGGTTTGCACAATTTTAAGATTGATGGTTCCGTTGGCGACCAGGCTCAGGACGCCCGGCGGAGCCAACTCGGCGCTGCCGGTAGCCTCGAAATCAGTGCCGTCACCCACCACATGGAACTTCTGCAGGGTCAACGTGCGATGCAGCACGGTAAATTGCAACGGGCCGCTGTTCTGAATTTTGAGATTCTCGATGTTGGCCCGAAACTCTGCCACATTGCCCCGTACCTCGAGGTCGCGGGGTCGCAGCAGCGGACCATTCACGCTGATAGTACCCGCGCTGGAAGAGTGGCCGCTAATCCGGCCTCTGAGGTACGCCTGCAGTAACGGGTCCACGTCAAGGCGTGAGAAGCGCAGTGTCGCCTGAATCGGCAAATCTCCCTGCAGGCGCAGATCTCCATCCAGGTCAAGGCTGGCTTGAGCGAACTGCGATCGGCCTACCAGATAGGTGTGACCAGCGCGGGTAGTGGCGTTGAGAGTAAAGTCGCCTTCGGGTTCGCTGTCAAACACCAGCTTCCGCAAGCGCAATGTGCCGTTAATGGCAGGCGCCTGCTCCGTTCCCGAGCCTTGCACGGAAAAGTCCATCTTGCCGGCCACACTGAGGTGGCCGCCCTGCAAGCTGGAGAATTTAGCCAAATCAAAATCGCTGCCCTGCAGGTTGAACTGGAACTGCTTGCTCCCGAAATCGTACCCCGCAACGCCGATAATCCTGGCCGGGCCTTGGGTAAGAATCACATTATCTAACAGCGCCTGGTTTCCGGTGAAACGCAAGTTCGCGCTCAGGCTGTCGAACTTCCTGGCGCCAAAGGCGGGATGACTGACCTGGAGGAAGCCCGTGCCGCGGGGTGATTGCCAGGTTCCCTCAGCGCGCAGACTGCCATCCACCTGCCCCGCCAGCAGGTAGCTATAGCCCGCCAGGGCGACGAGATCCGCCAGCTCGGCCCGGCGCACTCCCAGGTGCGCGGAGAGAGGGGCGGAAGGGATCTCGCGATAGTTTCTGAGGCCTGTGGTGCCCTCAAAATCCAGTTCTGCCGGACCGCGACGCAGCAAGCCATGGTGGAGCATCAAGCTGGAGGGCGAAAGCTGCAGATCCGTGCTGAGCAGGTCCCAGTGGATCTGAGGGGGTACATTGGATCCCCGATTTTGCGTCGCGGGACGGAGCACGGTATCAAAGTCGGTTATTTGCAGGTGGCCGGTGAGCGTAGGGGCGGTAATTCGGCCCGCCACAGTGCCGTTGAAGGCGGCTTTGCCATGCACTACCAGCGGGATGTGCCTGGGGCCCTGGAAGGCGGCCAGAATGGGCTGCAATTCGGCCACATTGCTGGTCTCAAGATTCAGGCTCAGGTTGGCAGAGGATGAGCCCAGAGTCCCGCTGGCCATCACGCTGCCTGCCGGGCTGGCCGCCTGCAGCCGGGAGAAATTCAGAACTCGCCGGGAACCGCTGTAGCTGGCCTGCACTCTTCCGCTCAACGGCAGCAGGCCCGGCTGAGGCCGCGCCGGTGGCAGCACCACAAAGTCCATCTTCGCTTCCATGTTGCTGGCTGAACCGCGCCAGGCGCCCTGCACGGTGCCCGATGCGGTTCCACCAAAGTGCAAGCGAGCCGCCGGAAAAGATCGCGTAGAAACACTTTCCGCCAGCTGCGTGACAGAAATGCCGTCCAGCTTCAAGTGAGCAACGCCGGTTTCCTGGCGGGGAGGCGGCGCCACCGGGTGGCGATGCGGAGCTCGCACCGTGGGCTCGACGCGGTGCACGATTTCCAGGTCACCGCTAAGCTTGCCGCCCAGGGCGCGGCCGGAGACACTCGAGAGAGCAATGCGATCATTGTTGAGGGAATATTCTCCACCCAGGGTAGCGTGGCGCAGCGCTCCGGAAGGGGCAGTAAGGGTGAGATCAGCGGCATCTATGCGTCCCCTTGCCTGATAATTGCCTAGCTCATAGGTGGCCCGCCCGTCGACCTTGGCAGTGCCCCCGCGCAGTTCTTGCCGCCGCAAAATCACGCCTAGCTCGGCCACATCCAGCGAACCCTGGTAAGCCGCGGTGATGGTTGGATGGCTGAAGTTATCCAGGTGGCCGCTGGCGGTGAGCCGCGACTTGCCTGACCTCCAGCTCAATGTATTCACTTGCGCCGAGGTGGGCCAGAGGGTGAACTCCAGATCGGCGGTCGAAGCAAAGGGGCGCATGCCCGGGAGGTACGTGTCCAGCTTACCCAGGCGCACCTTGCCCTGGTAGTGGCGGGGATTCAAGGCATAGTCCACGCTGGCCACAACATCGTCCGCGGTGAGATCGAGCGGAAGAGTGCGGTCATTGAGCACGAGCCGCCCCTGTTGCACGTCAAGCCTTTGCACCGCGAGGCGAAAGAGCTCTGCCACATCGGCCTGCAGCGTCGGGGTACTGACGCTGGGCTGGGGCTGGTTGGTGGTGCCGTCAGGGTAGGAGACCAGGTGAATGACGGGGCGTTCCACCCCGAGATAGCTCAAAGCTACGCGTTCGCCCACCACGGACGCGATGCGCATCCGTACCACAACCCGGCCGGCATGAAAAAAGGGCAGCTCACCGGGCGCTTCCCGTCCGTGAATGGTCAAGTCGTGGGCTTCAAACTGCAGCTGCGAGAGATTCCAAGTGAAGGCGCCGAGCTCGACGCGCCCCCCGGTAGAACGCTGCAGCTGCGCGATAACGTGAGCCCGCACCCGCTCCTGAAATCCCGGGCTGGTGAAATACCATCCCGCCAGCAGGAAAGTGAGCAGGATGAGAATGCCTACCACGGCAGGAAGAAGGATGCGGTTGCGCCGGCTCGCATTGCCTCCGGGTGTTGTCGGACCGCGATTTTCGCTTACGCTCATCGCTGGCTGACTCCGGGCTCAGGGGCCCCCATCCTGATATCGCTTTGGGAACGCAGATCGTGCAGCCAGGCCGCCAGCAACTCGTTTACCTTGCGCTGGGTAAGCAACTCTTCGATCTTGGGAGAGACCTCCACCAGGGGAACATCCTTGACCCCGGCCTTGCGCAATTCCGGCAACAGCTGTTCCCGGTAATAGGCTTCAATACTGCTGTGGCTGATGTGGACCGTTGGCCGCAGCCGCACCTCAATCAGGCGTTCCAGTTGGGCCTGCAGCGCAACGTGGCGGGCCAGATCTGCCTCACTCAGGCCGTACCGTTGCAGGTCCGTCAGCCATACGGATTGCTTCTCCGCTCCCGCATACTGTTTGCGTATTTCCTCCAGCCGTTTTTCGATGTTGGGCGAGGAGGGCTTGAGCACACCCTCTTCTTCGTCTTCCTTGATCTGCTGGCGCAACAACTGCTGGTCAATCAGGCGGTCCAGGGCGGCTTTGCGGTCGGCCGCGGTCAGGCTGGAGAGCGGACGCTGATTGACGAAGGCCTCGTAACGCACCTCCTCATCCCAGTCGCTTTGCAGAATGGGACGGTTGTTTACTGTCGCCACCACCCGCTCGATGATGTCGCCGGCAAGAACAGTGTTCCCGGCTAACATCAACATCAGTCCGATCTGTAAGCAGCGTCGCCACATCAGAATGTCTGCCCAATACTAAAGAAAAAGTTTATACGCCGCGCGGTCTCCACGTGGGGGAAAGGAAACGCCTGATCCCCACTCGGTTGGTTAACTGGAAAAACCGGCGGATTCACGTTGTAGCCAACATCGAAGCGAAGCGGGCCGATTGGCGTTCTGTAACGGATGCCGCCGCCCACGTTCTGCGACACGTAATTGAAATTGCAGGTCACGCTGCCCACGGTGCAATGGCTGGTGTCCTGATTGAAGCGCGTTAACCCCTTGAGCATGTCGTTGGGCGTGGAGAAAACGTTGCCCGCGTCGTTGAAAATGACAAATCCCATGTTATTGCCCAAGAACGGCAGGGACACCGGCGGAGTGCGCAGCTCCAGGTTGTTAATGAACAAGGCGTCGCCGCCCACGGGAGCGCCCGTCGCGGGATCACGCGGGCCCGCCTGATTGATGGAAAAACCGCGCAAGGTGTTGCTGCCGCCGGCCAGGAATCGTTCCGGCAGCGGGATCACCTGGTCATTGCCAAACAGTCTCTCGATGCCGATGGTGGTGGAACGGGCGAAAACCCACTTGTTCTTGCTGTGCTTGGAGCCGAAAGGAAAGTAGGTAGTGTTCTTTGCCAGCATGCGGCTGAAGTCCACCTGGGAGCCGAAGAAACTGCCAGCTACACCGGCGTCGAAGGTTGTGTAGTT
>DASYWT010000077.1:0-4475 GCA_035935775.1 Terriglobales bacterium | reverse complement strand
GGTGAGCTGGCCGCCCTCTTCATAGCCCACATATCCCGGAGGCGAGCCGATCAGCTTGCTGACCGAGTGCTTCTCCATGAATTCCGACATATCGAAGCGGATGAGCGACTTCTCCGTGCCGAACATGAACTGCGCCAGGGTGCGGGCGACTTCGGTTTTGCCCACGCCGGTGGGGCCAAGGAACAGGAAGGAACCGATGGGCCGGTTCGGATTCTTCAGGCCGGCGCGCGAACGGCGAATGGCCCGCGCCAGCGCGATGATGGCCTTGTCCTGCGAAATCACCCGCTTGTGCAGCTCTTCCTCGATGCGCAGCAGCTTCTGTGATTCCTCTTCCTTGATGGAGGAGATGGGCACGCCGGTCCAGCGCGAAACCACTTCCTCGATGTCCTCGCGGTTGACCACCCCGGTGGTGGAATCGTCCAGGTGGTACTTTTCGCGCAGGCCACGCAGGTTCTCGCGCTCCTTCCGCTCCTCGTCGGAGTAGAAGCGAGCCTTCTCGAACTCGTGGTTGGCGATGGCGTTTTCCATGCGGTGGACGATGAACTTCACCCGCTTCTGAGCTTCGACAATTTCCTCCGGCAGCGAGGTCTGGCGCAGCTTCACCCGGGCGCCCGCCTCGTCAATCAGGTCAATGGCCTTATCGGGCAGGAAGCGGTCGGGTATGTAGCGGTTGGAGTGGGCTACGGCAAAGCCGATGGCTTCATCGGTGTAGCTGACCGCGTGAAACTTCTCATAGCGGTCCTTGATGCCATACAGAATCTTGGTGGCGTCGGACTCGTTGGGCGGCGGCACCTTCACCGACTGGAAGCGGCGCTCCAGGGAGCGGTCCTTCTCGATGGACTTGCGATATTCGCCCGGAGTGGTGGCGCCAATGCACTGGATCTCGCCCCGCGAAAGGGCCGGCTTCAGGATGTTGGCCGCATCCAGCGAACCTTCGGCGGAGCCGGCGCCCACCAGGGTGTGCAGCTCGTCTATGAATATGATGGCGTTCTGCGACTCCATCAGCTCTTTCATGATGGTCTTAAGCCGCTCTTCGAACTGGCCGCGGTACTTGGTGCCGGCCACGATCAGGGAAAGGTCGAGGGCCAGGATGCGCTTGTCGGCCAGGAAGGAGGGCACGTCGCCGTCAGCGATGCGCTGGGCCAGGCCTTCCACAATGGCCGTCTTGCCTACGCCCGGCTCGCCAATAAGTACGGGATTGTTCTTGGTGCGGCGGCAGAGGATCTGGACCACGCGCTCCAGTTCCTGCTCGCGCCCCACCAGGGGATCGAGCTGACTGTCCATGGCGGCCTGGGTCAGGTCGCGGGAGAACTCGGTCAGCAGGGAAGATTCGCGCGAACGCTGCGGCTGAGCCTTTTCCTGGGTGGTGCGGGCCAGCTCTTCCCGAATGGTGGAAAGGCGCAGGCCGCGCTCGTGCAGAATTTCCGCGGCAAAGCACTTTTCTTCGCGCAGCAGGCCCAGGAGCAGGTGCTCGGTCCCTATGTGCTTGTGGGAGAGGCGCTCAGCCTCCTCTGCGGCGTAAGCCAGCACGCGCTTGCACTCATTGCTGAGGGGAAGATCCACGGAAGTGGATACCTTCTCCCGAATCGTGGTGTGCCCCTCAATCTGTTTGCGGATGGATTCCACCGAGGCGTGCGACCGCAGGAAGCGGTTGGTGAGGGCCTTGTCTTCGCGAAGCAAGCCCAACAGCAGATGCTCGGTCTCGATGTAAGGCGAGCCGAACTGGCTGGCTTCGTAGCGCGCAAAGAAGATTACGCGCCTGGCTTTTTCCGTGTACCGTTCAAACATGTTCTGCCCTCTCCCAAGCTCGCCAAGGCCAGCGACCTCGACCTGAGCGCCGCCCGAAGCTCCCCGGGAGCCCTGAACCTAGAAAACTAAAGCAATCCGACTGCCAATGCTGCGTTTACGAACCCTATAAGTCAGTAACCCCTGTCCCCGTAACAGATAGCCGAACTTCACCACTCTCCGAGTCTTCGCAGCGTGCGCGGTAGAACCCAAATTTTCCTTCTCTGCTGTCATTCTAACCCCGCCGTCCAGCCCTGCTGATCATGCGGGTAGTGACTCCGGCGTAACCTCCTCCACCCGTCCCTGCTGCAGGCGCAAAACGCGGTCACAGCGGCGCGCAAAAGCAAAATTGTGGGTGACAAGGAGAGAAGTGAGCCGATAATCGGTATGTAACCTGGTAATCAACGCAAAAACCGACTCCGCCGTTCGGTTATCCAGGTCGCCGGTGGGCTCATCGGCGAGCAGCAACTGCGGCCTGGTGATTAAAGCACGAGCCAACGCTACCCGCTGTTGTTCCCCGCCGGACAACTCCCCGGCGCGGTGATGGGCCCGTGCTTCCAGCCCGACTTCGCGCAACCAGCCGACCGATTCCTGTTCCGCATCCCGCTGCTTTCCGCCCCGCAATAACAGCGGCATAGCAACGTTTTCCAGGGCCGTGAACTCCGGCAGCAGGTAATGAAACTGCCACACAAACCCGATCTCGCGATTGCGAAACTCGGCCGCGGCCTCGTCGGAAAGCGATCCCAGCCGCAAGTGGCCGCAGTATACGTCACCCTCGGAGGCAGCATCAAGCGCCCCGAGGATGTGCAGCAAGGTACTCTTGCCGGCGCCGGACTCCCCGACAATGGCCAGCATCTCACCCTTCCCCACGCGGAAGGACAAATTCTCAAAGAGCACCAGGTCGGCCGTGCCGGAACGGAAAACCTTCTTGAGGCCCTCCACCCGGAGTAAATCGGGCTTCTCAATTTGATGCAACCAGCATCTCCCGCGTCACATTTTTAGCCGCCGAAAGGGCAGGCAACCCGCCGCCCGCCTCCCCAATCCGGTGTTCTTTCTCATTAGAACATGCGAGACGCTGCTGGGTCGTTATCTTAAGCAAGAACTCTAGGCCGAGGTCTCACCGAAGACCAGTGACCGTGGTCACGACCCTGGGTGATGACGGAACCGGAGGTAGTGAGGCAGGCCTTCAGGCCGTATAAAAGAAGTGAGTGAAGCAGGCCGGCAGGCCTGCATAAAACAAGTGGGTGGAGCAGGCCTTCAGGCCTGCATAAAGTGGGGAAGTAGTAATACGGGCTTTAGCCCCCGAAATACTCATGGACTCCTGCGGGACCAAAGCCGTCAGCCGTCGGCCGTCTAATCCTTCAGTTTGACCATGGGCACGCCACCGCGGCAGATGGTGGCCACACGGGCGAAGCCGCCATCCCAGTTGCCGACGATCATCACCGGACCGTAGCAGTAAACGGCATGGCCGCTGCTGGCCATAAACCATTTGCCTTTCGGCTGGGGTGGGTGGTACCGGGTGGCGAGTTGGCGTGGCTTAAGAGGCTGCTGAACGGGCAGGGTCATGGCCGGGGCCAGCGACGCGAGAGAGAGGATCGCGGCGCAGAGGGTCAATACAAAGCGCTTCATCGTGTTCCTGGGAGCGGCGCGGGAGAGCGGCGCCGCACGACCGGAAAGCGCAATTTGCCTGCCAGGGCCAGGAGTTAGAAACCAGCAACTTGCGGCGGCGGAGCGGCGCGCCTGCGCAAAACTCTTGCTCAGATTAGGCAAGTTGGTTGCCCATCCGGGAAACGGCCTGGGCTGGCCGGCGCGCGCCTGCCGCCGAGTCCCTTGATTCCCGCTTTGAAGCTGAGGCAAATTTTTCAGCCGGGCAGGGCGGGCAATTTTCGAGAATTAAAACATTCTCATCTTTACCAGCAGCTCTGGTTTTTTATTCGCAAAAAAGGATCAGGATGGTATAGTTCCGCTTTCCTAATGTCCGCCGGCGTTGTGATTGCGGTCACAGCTTTCAGCGGCCCAGTTTTATAAATTGCTCGCGGTTCCCTTTTCACCAGGCGCAACAAGCAAGTCGGCGGTAAAGACCCCCGAAGGACCTCAGCCAGACCCTGCCCGGCAATTTTTTTCAATAAATGTCGGGTAACGATATAACCGTTCCAGTTCAAGAAAATTAATCCAAAAGGAGTTGCAATGAGCAGAACAAGGTTAGCTTTGATCGCGGCTGCCGGCATCCTGCTGGCCAGCCAAATCTCCTGGGCCGCGTCGGCGGCAGTTGGCACCTGCAAGCCCAGCCTCTTCAGCTTCACCACAATTCAGGACGCGGTGGATCACTCGGCGAGCGGCACCACCATCTTCGTATGCCCGGGTACTTACCCCGAACAAGTTAAAATCGCCAAGCCCCTAATACTTACGGGGGTGTCCTTCGGTTCGCAGGATGCACCGGTGATAGTGCCCCCGACAGGCACTGGGCTTACAGCCAACGCTACCAGCCTGACGAGCGGCAATCCCATCGCAGCGCAGATTTGGGTGCACGACACGACTGGCGTCAATATCAGCAATCTGACCGTGGACGGGGTCAACAACATGATCACGGGCTGCTCGCCCAATGTTATCGGCATTCTCTATCAGGATGCCTCAGGCACGATCTCTCGCGTGGTAGCGCGGAACCAAATCCTCTCACCGTATTCTTCGCT
>DASYWT010000076.1:0-15083 GCA_035935775.1 Terriglobales bacterium | reverse complement strand
CAGGTCCAGATGCACTGCATCATCAGCGAGTGCGCGGGCGTGCGGTACTTGGGATGCAGCCGGGCCGCGCCGCGGAAGAACAGCTTGTCCTTCGCCATGGCGTAGTAGACGCGCGCCCCCGCCAGGATCAGCCCGTTATCGCAGCCGAAGCTGGAGAGCATGATGGCGATGGCCATAGCTGCTCCCCCCGCCTGCCCGAACATCTGGAACATCGCCGCGCTGCCCACCCGGTCTTCGGCGGCGTACTTGATCCCACGGGCCAGGACGGTAAGGCCGTGGGGATCGCCATTCAGCGGCAACACCATCAGGTAAATGAAATTGGTGGCGATATAGAGCAGAATGACGATGCCGGTACCCATGGCCAGCGACAGGGGCAGATTCCGCTTCGGATTCTGGACCTCGCCGGCAGTGAAGGTCACGTTATTCCAGGCGTCGGCGGAAAACAGCGAGCCCACCTGGGCGACCGCAACGATGGTGAGGGTGCCGACAATCGCAACCGGTCCGCCTATGCCCACCTGCACCGCGTGATGGGCATGCCAGCCGGCATTGCGCCAGAAGTCGGTGAAGTTGGCGGCAATCGCCGTGGCGTTGCGGCCGATGACCAACCCCAGGACCACCAGGCCGAACAGGGCGGAAGCCTTGGCGATCGTAAACACGTTCTGGATCAGGGCGCCGGTTTTGAGCCCGAAAATATTCACCACCGATAAAAACACGATGATGACTATGGCGATCAGGTTTTGGGTGTTCAGGCCCACATCCATGTTTCCCAGGACCATGGGACCGAGATGGATGGGCGGTATCTTGGCGATGTGCACGATCCATGTGGTGGACGAGACGGGGGGAAAGAAATAGCCCAGGAATTTGCCAAAGGCCACTCCTACGGCCGCGATAGTCCCGGTCTGGATCACCAGGAACAGCGTCCAGCCATAAAGGAAGCCAAAGAGAGGCCCCAGCGACTCCCGCAGGTACACATACTGGCCCCCGGCCCGGGGCATCATGGCCGCCAGTTCGCCATAGCAGAGGGCCCCGGTGATGGTCATGAAGCCGGTGACCACCCAGGCAAGAATGAGCAAGCCGGGGGAATTCACTTCCCGGCCAATGTCGGCGGAGACAATGAAGATGCCCGAGCCGATCATGGAGCCCATAACCAGGGTCGTAGCGCTGGTCAGGCCCAGACCCTTAACCAGTTCTTTGTCCTGGTGGGTGGCGGTCTCCCACTCGGTAGGGGGCGTTATCGCGGGCGCGGAGTTCCTTATCTCAGTGCTCAGAAATTACCTCATAACCCCAAAATTGCTGCGGCGCCGGCATTCCGCCGGCGATTCGCGAGGACCTTATCGCCTTCGCCTGCCATCACGGCCATGACTTTAACCTAACTGGCGGAGAAATTCCTCTGCTGATTTGCCGGGGGAACCCAGCAGATCAGAGATGACGGCTACGGAATCCGCTCCCGCCTCCAGCACCGAACGGCAGTTCTTACGGGTAATGCCGCCAATGGCCACCAGGGGTTTGGTGGTCAACCCGCGCGCCACTCGCACGCCTTCAAGCCCGATTACGGGGTCGGGATTGGCTTTGGAACTGGTGGCGAATACGGGCCCGACGGCGACATAGTCCGCAGAACCACCGGCAGCGGCTTGGACCTGATCGGGCACGTGAGTGGAAACGCCGACCCACAGCCCTTTGCCAACAACGCGCCGCGCTCCTTCCACCGACATATCCTCCTGGCCCACATGCACGCCGTCGAAACCGGCGGCCAGGCACAGGTCGGCGCGGTCATTCATGATAAGGCGCGCGCCTTCGAGTTTGCGGCGTAATTCGCGGGCCTGGCTGAGCATCTGGCGGGCACGGCCTTGCTTATTCCTGTATTGGAAGAGGGTAACGCCAGCGGCGCGCAGCTCCCCGGCAAAGGCCAGCAGGGCGGGCGTATCGGGGAAGAGGGCGGCGTCGATAATGGCATACAAGCGCGGAAGCATAGAACCGGTAGTCAGGAGTCAGTAGTCGAAGATGCTATCTCATAAATGTCTTTCGGAAGGGCACGGCTTCAGCCGTGCCGTCCAAGCCTCAAAATATGCGGGCTTTAGCCCCTGAGGGGCGTAGCGTTCGCGGTTTCTGGATTTATGAGACGCTTCTCAGTAGTCGGGAGTCAGTTGTCACCGGCCAACCGACTCAGTCTACCGAAAGATGCCGCTGACAATTTCAATAGCACCTAAGGCTAAGGCGTTAGCTGCTGTGATGGCTTATGCAGGGATGGGCCGCTGTTCGCACGCGTTCTAGCAGCCCAGGCACTCGGAGGTCTTCTCAGCGGGCTTGATTTCAGGGGACTTGGCAGGCCGAGCGGCGTTTTCCGGCTGTGGTTTTGCACGGGGGACGGCGGTTTTTGCTTTCACCGTGCGGTTTTCCAGCTCCGATAAAGCCAGCAGCTGCTTAATGATGTCGCCCTTATCCAGCTTTTCAGTACTTTTGGGCTCGCTGGCGCAGAATTTCATGAGGATAGCGAACATTGCCAGCGCGGTCACAGCTCCGATGATGATGATAGTAATCATTTAGCGTTGGGGGCCTGAGCAAGGGCTCAAGAACAGAAATTGTGCGCTGCCGGAGTTGAGGGACAAAAGGTTACCAAGGTCGCTGTTCCGCCTACGGAGGTTTCCAGCCGGACAATGCTGTGTGGCCGATGAACGCCGGCTTACTCGCCGCTGCATGGCTGAAGCGGTACCCTTCCAACATTCTGATGGGAATTTGGTTGGCGAAGAATCAGCCGCTGACTACTTTGCGCGCTTCTTCCTCTTTGCCCGCGCTCAAAAAGCGGCCCAGAAAGTTGGTGTCGAAGCGGCCGGCGCGGAAGTCAGAGTCTGCCAGCAGGCGCCGGTGCAGCGGAATGGTGGTGTAGATGCCTTCCACGATGAACATTTCCAGCGCTCGGGACATGCGGGAAATGGCCTCCGGGCGGTCTTTGCCGCGCACGATCAGCTTGGCGATGAGCGAATCGTAGTAGGGCGGGATTACGCCTTCGGCATAGGCGGCCGTATCCACGCGGACCCCGGTGCCGCCCGGGGGATGGAAGGCGGTAATCTTGCCCGCCGAGGGCGTGAACTTTTCCGGATGCTCGGCATTGATGCGGCACTCGATGGCGTGGCCGCGGGTCAACACCTTGCCCTGCAGCACCTCATCCATGCGCCCGCCTATGGCCAGCAGAATCTGGCTCTTGACCAGGTCAACATCGGTGACCATTTCGGTGACCGCATGCTCCACCTGGATACGGGTGTTCATCTCAATGAAATAGAGGCTGCGGTCCTCGTCCATGAGAAATTCGACCGTGCCCGCATTGACGTAGCCGATTTTCGACAAGGTGGCTGCCAGCATGGAACCGATGCGCTCGCGCAGTTCCGGGGTCACCTGGGTGGAGGGCGATTCCTCCAGCAGCTTCTGGTGGCGGCGCTGGATGCTGCACTCGCGCTCGCCCAGGCTGATCACCTTGCCGTAGGAATCCGCCAACACCTGAAACTCGATGTGACGGGGCCGTTCCAGGAATTTTTCCAGGTAGAGGTCGCCGTTGCCGAAAGCCGCGGCCGCCTCCGACTGCGCCGCGCGAAACAGGTTGGGCAGTTCGTGGTCGCTGCGGATAACGCGCATGCCACGCCCGCCGCCGCCGGCGGAGGCCTTCACGATCACCGGGTAGCCGATTTGCCGCGCGAATTCCTGGGCTTCGCCCTCCGAGCTGATTACGCCATCGGACCCGGGCAGGATGGGCACGCCCGCCGCCTTCATGGCGGCCCGCGCCTTTTCCTTCTCTCCCATCAGGCGGGTAATCTCCGGAGGCGGCCCGATGAACTTGATGTGACAGGTTTCGCAGACCTCGGCGAAATTAGCGTTTTCCGCAAGCAACCCGTAGCCGGGGTGAATGGCGTCCACATTGGCGATTTCCGCCGCGCTGATCACCGCGGGAATGTTGAGATAGCTCTGGGAAAGCTGGGGCGGGCCAATACAGATGGCCTCGTCGGCGAAGCGCACGTGCAGAGAATGGCGGTCAGCCTCGCTGTAGATGGCCACCGCCTTGATGCCCAGCTCTTTACAGGCGCAGATCACCCGCAGGGCAATTTCACCGCGATTGGCTATCAGGATCTTCTTGAACATTATGAGTGCAGCTATTTGCGCGGGCGGACTTCAAACAGGGGCTGACCATACTCCACCGGCTGACCGTTGTTTACCACTCGCTTGACGACTTCCCCGGCCACGTCGCATTCGATTTCGTTCATCAGCTTCATGGCTTCGATAATGCACAGCACCTGGCCCACTTCTACCGTGTCCCCAGGCTTGACGAAGGGCGGCGAACCGGGCGAGGGCGCCTCATAAAACGTCCCTACGATCGGCGACGTGATGATGTGCAGCCCTTCCTCTTTGGCTGCGACAGGGGGGGAAGGGGCTATTGGCGCTGAGGCTGAAGCCGATGGCGCGGTGCGTGGGTCTACCGGAGAAGCGGAAGGTGGCGGTACGGTCACATAATGAACGTCATGCCCGGCGGCAGCTTCAACGCCGCGCCGGATGCGCACCTTGACGTCACCACGCTCCAGTTCAAACTCGGTAACGTCTTTCTCGATTAAGAACTCGATGAGTTCTTTGAGCTCTTTTTGATTCATGATTTAGTTGGAGGGACTGCGTCCCGCCGCCACTTGGCGCCGGCGGCTGTCTATCCGCAGTGGGCTGATCCGTGAACCGCCTGCGAATTTGCCTTACAGCACGATCAGGTCCCTGTCCGTGGAGGTGAGCACTTCGCAACCGGAGCCGGTCACAACCGCCATGTCCTCGATCCGCACTCCGCCCCGCTTTGCCAGATAAACTCCTGGCTCCACGGTGATCACCATGCCCGGCTGTAAGCGCTCCTGTTGCCCGGCGGCCACGCGCGGGGGTTCGTGGATTTCCAAGCCCACACCGTGACCCGTGGAATGAGTAAAGTAGCGCGCCAACCCGGCCCGGCGCAGCACGCTACGAGCTGCCCGGTCCACTTCGCCAACTGCAACTCCAGGCCGAACTGCTGCGAGGGCTGCCTGCTGCGCCTCCAGTACTGCCTGGTAAACGCGGCGGGCTTCCGCTGTCGGGCGACCCACACACACAGTGCGAGTCATATCCGAACAATAACCTGCGAGTATAACACCGAAGTCGAAGAGCACGAATCCGCGGCGGGGAACCGGATTGGAGGAAGCACGCGCGTGCGGCAGGGCGGAACGGGGCCCGGCCGCCACGATAGTGGAAAACGACATCGCCTCCGCTCCTCCGCGCCGGGCCGCGTACTCCATTTCGGCGGCCAGGGCGCTTTCCGTGGCGCCGGGGCGAACCAGCGGCAAGGCCGCCTGGAACAGGGATGCCCCCAAGTTCGCCGCGGCACGAATGCGCGCCAGTTCTTCTTTGTCCTTCACCATGCGCAGGCGTTCCACCACGCCCGCTGTGTCGCGCAGGCGGAGGCGGGGAGAAAGCAGACGCAGCAGCAGGGCG
Organism: Terriglobales bacterium; assembly: GCA_035935775.1. Classification (GTDB taxonomy): domain Bacteria; phylum Acidobacteriota; class Terriglobia; order Terriglobales; family Acidobacteriaceae; genus JAICWP01. The sequence goes on along the minus strand of DASYWT010000076.1, from coordinate 9,599 downwards.
CGAGACGATACCGTCAGATGTTCGCCTTCAATGGCAACTGCCAGCCGTTTTCGCAGCCCGGCTCCATTTCGCAACCACTCGGCGGCGGCCACCAGCGGGGATTTGCGGACAATGGCTACCCGGGCTCCCACGACTTCGGCCCTGGCTTGCTCCGTGTAGCGGCCGTCGGTGAAAAACACAGGACCGGAAGGCGACAGCAGCAGCACGGCGCTGCTGCCGGTAAAGCCACACAGATAGAGCACGTTGGGCAGGTGCGTAACCAGGAAGATGTCGCACTTCGAGACTTCACTGGATTGCCACACTTGGTTTTGGCGAGTTCGATAATCCATGCCGGGCAAGGTTCGTGCTGAAAGAGAACGATCTCCGCTCCAAGATACATTATCGGCCTGCGAATCAGGCAACCCGACCGGCAACACAAAGGCCCTCGTCGCCGAGGGCCTCGTGGATTGCCGACTGGTTCGCCGGATTAAGTTTGCATGATCTTGGGAGTAATGAAGAAGATCAGCTCCTGCGTCGAGGTGGACACCGTGGTGCGCTTGAACAGGTTGCCGAACACCGGAATGTTGCCCAGCAAAGGCACCTGCAGCACGTTGAGCGAGTTCTGGGTCTGAATGACGCCGCCGATCACCACCGTGCCGCCGTCGGTGACCAGCACCTGCGTAGTCGCCTGCTGTGTAATCAGGGTGGGGTTTCCCTGCACCGTGCGGCTGAAGTCGGGTGTGGTGTTTTCCACGTCCACGTTCAGGAAGATGGTGTTCTCCGCCGTGATCTGCGGCGTGACCGTCAGCCGCAGGAACGCGTCCACATACGTGGTGGTGGGCGGACCGCCCAATTGCGCCTGGGTCACGATCGGGATGCGGAAGCCCTGCCGCACCACCGCCTGGATGTTGTTCTGCGTCACTACCCGCGGGCGCGACAGAATCTTGAGCAACCCGCGCGATTCCGCCATGGTCAGCACGAAGTCAAGCCGGTAGGTGGAGGTCGCGTTGGTGATTCCAAAGCCGCTGGTCGGGCTGGGCAACGCGAAATTGGAAAACAGCGGTATGCCGGCAGGAGTTGCTTTCGGCACCTGCCCGGGTGTGATCGTCTGTGTCGGCACGCCGGGGATGGTGAAATAGGCAGGCGGCCCTATGTAGCCGACCTGCGAAGGCGTACTGCCGACCGCTCCCGTGCCCCCCACCGCGGTCGCGCTGTTGCCCCAACCAAAGGCGAACTGCGTGCCCAGATCGCGGGCGAAGGTGCGCGTGGCGGCGACCACACGGGCCTCTATCTCTACTTCCTGCGTTTTGCGATCCAGTTGCGTGATCAGACGGTCAACTTGCGGGATCACGCTGGGAATGTCCTGAATGATGACTGCGTTCGTACGGTCATCCGAGATGATGTCGCCGCGCGAGGTGAGCAGTTTCTTCAGCGTGGGCACTACATCCTTGGAGTGCGCATAGCTGAGGTAGCGGGTTACCGTAACCTTGTCCACAGCCAGCGCCTCGGCTTCAATCTGCGCCCGGCGGGCTTCTGCTTCCTTGCGCAAGGTGTCAATGGTGGCGATGCGCAGAACGTTGCCCTCCAGCTGCCGATCGAGGCCGTTGTTCTTCAACACGATGTCCAGCGCCTGGTCCCAGGGCACATCGTCCAGCACGATAGTGAGCGAACCGTGCACCTCGGGATCGAGGACAATGTTGAGGCCGCTGATCTCATGGATGAGGCGGAAAAAGTCCTTCAGATCCACATCCTTCAGGTTCACAGAGATGGGCTCGCCGGTGTAGCGCACCTTGCCGGAAGGCTGAATCCCCTTGGCAAATTGCTGCTGCTGTTCGGCGGCCAGATTCTCCGCCGGTTTAATGTTGACCCCGGTAGAGGCTTGTGCCGCGGGCGCAGGAGCCGGAGTTGCAGGCGCCGGAGTCGCCGCTGCCTGGCTGGGCTGCGGGGTTTGCGACGCCGCATCCATCGAGGCGCTCTCGTGCGGGATCAGCAGGCTCTGGGGCAGGCTGGCTGCCATGGTGGCCGCGGCCTGCAGGGCGCGCTGCGGGGGCTGGATATTGTCCGCCGGTCGAGAACTGTATTGCGGCTCGACCATAACAAAATCTTTCGCCGAGGCAGCCGTGGCTGTGGCCGGCGCAGGGGACGCGGGAGCTGCTGCCGGACGCAGGGCAGCGGCAGCGACAGGATGCGCGGCGGGCGCAACCGCCACTTGTAGTGCTCGCTTTGCGGGCGCCTTCGCCAAGCGGGCCGGGCTCAGCTTCAGGACGACCTTGTTGCCTTCCGGCACCAACTGGTAGTCTCGCGCTCCCGCCAGGTCCACCACCATCCGGGCCACCGGCGGATGAGCGCTGTTCTGACCCAGGCGCACCGCCTTAATGCCGTCCGTGCCAATGGCAATGTGCTGGGACCGGGACACCACCGCGCCGGGCACATCCACCACCACCCGGTCGGGGTTGGGAACCATCATGGCGGTAGCGGACAGCTTGCCGCTGCCCGTAATTTCCACGCTGATTCCGTCCCCGCTCTTGAGCACGTTCACCTTTTGGATGAGCGGGTGCTCCGCTGCCGTCCCCGCCTGCTGGCCCGACGTCTGGGCCGCGGCCAGAGAAAACATCAGCAGGGGAATGATTGCCAGCAATTGCGTTCGCCTCATTTGCGTCTCCCTCACGCCCGCGCCCGGCTCAGCCATGCCAGCTGCTAACGGCGGCGGCCGGGTGGCGCGTGCAGTGCAATTCGTTTTGGCGGGCTGATTTCCAGCCCGGTTTCCCGGCGGCTACACCGCCGGTACAAAAAGCTTCTTCACCACGTCGCGGGTACTCTTGCGCCCCAGCACATCCTCCACCGTTTCCCGCAGCACCATGGAGTCGTCGGTGATCTTGGCCACGTAACCGTTAAAGATGGGGTCATTCTCCCGCAGGAAATAAGCCTTGTTGGCTGAGTTCACCACCACCGCGATCATGCCCTCGTGCGAGCGGACGACGCCGCGCAGGCTGATGGAATCGGCCGACAGGCAGCGTTTGACGCTGCTGCAGCCGGAACCGCCTACCCGGGTCACCACCGGGCTGATAAAGGGATCGCGCTTGTAGGAATCACGCTTGGCGGCCTCGGTCATGCGTCGTTCGCCGGCTTCCGTGCCCACTGCATCCTTGGGCAGGAGCCTATTGGCGTCGGGCGAGGAAGCCGCCGGTGCGGCCGCCTTGCCGGCCGGGGCAGGCGTGGCCGCATCCACCACGCTTTGCTGCGCGTTCCAGGTCTTCTGCGCCGTTTTCAGCTTGGCTCGGGTGGACTGAATGATCTGCGGCGACTGCGCCCATACCGCGGCCGCCCCCAGCAGCACCATGGCCATGATTGCTGTTCGCTTCATATCCGCTCCCTAGTGGCGCCCCGCCACCGGCCGTACTCCGGGCTTGCCGGCCACGGTTTGCTGGTCGTGGCTGAAAAACGTGGTCGCCACGCAGGTGGCCACCACACTCTCCCCCGGCGCGTACTGGTAGTTGTGCTTTGCCTTGGCGTCGGAAGGCTTGCTCACGGATGCCATCTGCAAGTTGGAAATGTTGATAATGCGTTCCAGGTGGGCGACGCGGTCAAAGAAATTGAGCACCGAGTAATAGGGCCCGTCCAGTTCCATCTCGAAAGGCACCTCGGTGTAGAACTCGCGGGTACTGGTGGGATTGGACGTGTAACGGCGGATCTCCACCCCCGACTTCTCCGCTTCTCCCTGCATCATGCGCATGAACTTGTCGGCCTGCTTTTCGTCGGGCACGATGCGCTCCTGGATGGCCAGCTGCAACTTCAGGTTTTCAATCTGCTGCTCAATCTGCACCAGCTTGGGCCGGTAACGCTCCAGCTCGGCGTTCTCCGAATTCTTGGTGGCCAGTTTCTGGGCATCCTCATCGTTGGCCGTGCTCATGCTGCGGAACACGCCAAAGTAAGCAGCCAGGGTGAGCAACAACGCCATGCCGGCAATCGCCGCCCACTGTTTTCCTTCCGGCAAATCAGTCAGGTTCGCCATAATTGCGCCTTTAGCTCTTCTGCTTCTGGCAAGTAATGGTGAAGATGAAAGCCTGCATGTTCTTGACCTGATCGTCCTGGTAGCTTTCCTTCATCTCCACCGATTTAAAAAATCCGGTCTTCTGCAGATTGGTGATCAGGTTGGCCACCGCCGTCTCGCTCAGCGCCCGGCCCTGGATGTCAATACTGCCGCCCTGATCACTGACCACGCTCAGCCACACCGCCTCCGTGTTGTCCACCGTTCCGCCCAGGGTGGCCATGAGCTTCACCGGGCCAAACTGCTGCGAGCGCAGCTCATCAATCACGTCCACGCGGCGCTTGTACTGCTGCATCTGCTTTTCCCGCTCCAGGTACTTGGCCTTGACCTCGGAGAGCTCGCGGTTCTTGCGCTCCGCCTGCGCCAGTTCCGTGGCCAGGCGCGCCTTTTCGGCGTTCAGGTGGTACCAGTAGCCGAAGTTCATGGCGGCCGCCAGGGCAAACACCAGCAGCACCTTCATCACCACGCTCACTCCGGCGCCGGGCATTACGGACGCCAGGCTGGGACCGCGTTTGCCTTTCGATTTTGGAACACCGAGCAGGTTGATGCGGATCATAGGTCGTCAAAACTCCTCAGGGCCAGGCCTACCGCCACCGCCAGCTGGCCGGCATTCTGTTCCACCAGTTCCATTCCCGGGCCCATGGGAGGAAGAACCTTCTGGAACGGGTTCAGCTCTTCCACGGGCAGGGAAAACTCCTGCCGCAGCGACTCGATCAGGCCAGGCACCTTGCAGGAGCCGCCGGCCAGGTAGATCTTCTCGATGTGCTCGCCGGCAGCGGTGGCGCGGAAGAAGTCAAAGGTCTTCTGGATTTCGAGCACGATGATTTCCGTCACCTGCTGCAGAATCGGCAGCTTGGCATCTTCGCTGACCGTGCCCACCTTCTTGCCCAGCTTGAGCGCTTCCGCGTCGTCGAAGCTGAGGTCCAGTTCCTTCTGCAGCGAGTCGGTGTACTGGTGCCCGCCCACGCTCACATCGCGGGTAAACAGCGGCACCGTGCCCTTGACGATGTTGATGTTCATCACGCTGGCCCCCAGGTTGAGCAGGGCCACGGTGGAGTTGGGAGCGGGCTCGTAGTTGTACTCGTAGCAGTTCTGCAGCGCGAAGGCGTCAATGTCCACGATGGCCGGCGACTTGCCCGCCATGGAAAGCACGTTGGTGTAGTTGAGAATCTTGTCCTTCTTCACCGCCACCAGCAGCACGTCCATGGTGGGGCTGGAGGGATCCTCGGAGAGAATCTGGTAATCAATGCTGACGTCGGCAATGTCGAAGGGAATGGCCTGCGCGGCTTCCTTCTGAATGGTTTCCGCCAGTTCCTGATCGCTCATCATGGGCAGGGGGATCTTCTTCACGATCACCGAGTGGCCGCTCACCGAGGTGGCCACCGCCCGCGACTTGATTTCGTTTTCCGTGAACAGCTTGGAGATGGCGCTGGAGACCGTGCCGCTGTCCACGATCATGGAATCCACCACGATGTCGGCGGGCAGGGCTTCCAGGCCGACGTGAGCCACCTCAATGCCCTTACGCCCGCGCTTGAGTTCCACCGCCTTGATGCTGCTGGAACCCACATCCAGGCCGACTATGGATTGTTTTCCAAACATGCTCCCCGCCTTTACAGTTGCGCTCCTGCCACGTGCGCCTTGATTTTTTTCCGCCCCCGCCCTTCGCCCTGGGTGCTCTTCCGCTCCATCCAGGCATCGAGGATGGTTTTCTTGAACTTCCAGCGGTTCCCCAGCTTGAAAGCGGGAATTCTCTCTTCGTACACGTACTTGTAGAGCGTGTCTGCGCTCACACCCAGGTACTGCGAAGCCTGGCGAATATTCATGACCTCAGGGGCGTCAGTCATGTGGTTTTGACCTTCGTTCACAGCAGTGCCCTCCTGCTTCGCCTACACTCCGGCCAAGCCGGCCAATAACGGACCAGAGGGAAAATCCCTCTTCCAATACTTTTTGGGGGAGCTGTTGCGTGTGTTGCTGCGTCTATTTCAACCGCTACGCCAGAAGTGTCAAGGTTACTGTTCGGGTTTTGCCCGCTGGATGGCCGGTTTCGCCGGAAAACACCGAAGTTATGATTTCAACAAAGCTACTATACTGAGTGGATTATCGGCCAAAAACCACTACGGATAGTAGTGTTTATAAGTCGGGTTCAAAATCGCTCAAAAACCTCGTTACCGAGGTGTTGGACCCTCGGTGTAGCCGGCCGCCGCAGTCAGTACCATGCTGCGCCTGCCAGGCGGACAAGCCTGCTTATGGCGATTGGCACGAACGTGCCATCGCACTGTGGGGTCTATTGCCCGCCCTCGCCGGCTCAAATCACCCAGACGCGACCCGGACGAGTTGCCTGCTCCCGACACGCGGGGTAGACTGTTCGAAAATTTCTCCTTCGAACATTCCCTTGTTGTCCAAAGCTGAATCCCCTCCCGACCGCGCTGCCAGCACTTCTCTTGGCTCCACTCCCGGCGGCCTACGATGGGGATACCGTGAGCTCACCTGGGCATTAGCCTTGTTGGGTATTGCCCTCCGCCTGGAACAGTACTTTTACAACCGCTCCTTGTGGATGGACGAGGCCATGGTGGGGCTGAACCTCATTCAGCGCTCCTTTGGACACCTCACCGACCACCTCCTGGATTTCCACGTAACCGAGCCGCTCCTGTGGCTGTTCACGGGCAAGATCTGTTATCTGCTGTTAGGCGGGCGAGAACTGGCATTGCGCCTGCCGGAAATCGTCGCCGGCGCGATCGCCGTGGTGCTGGTGCTGGTTCTCGGCAAGCGACTGCTCTCCCCGGCGGCGCTGTGCGTGGCCGTGGGCTGGTTTGCGCTCTCCCGCCCCCTGATTTACTACTCCTCGGAATTGAAACCTTATGGCAGCGATCCCGCCGTCTCGGCGTTGCTGTGGCTGGCGGCATTCTGGACTCTGGCCAAACCCAACAAAACTAGAATCGCGGTGCTGGCCCTCGCCGGGGCAATCGGCGTCTGGTACTCCTATCCTGCCCTGTTCGTGCTTTCCGGTCTGGGCCTCACCATCCTGTGGTGGACGCTGGCGGAGGGTGGCTGGCCGCGCTTGGCTCCCTTCATTCCCGCCCTGCTGGCCTGGGCCGCCAGCTTCGGGAGCAATTACTGGTTTTTCCTGCGTGCCAGCAGCCACGATCCCATGCTGCTCAACAACTACAAGCCGCTGGGGCCTACGCTGTGGCGTTTTGCGGACCTGGAGAAAATGCTGGAGATGGTTTTCGCTTTGCAGCAGACTCCGTTCACCATCCTGCTGGGCGTGGCCCTCTTCGCATTTTGCGTCGGCTGTGCCTATTACTGGCGGCGGAATCGCCTGGCCTTTTGCCTGCTGCTGACTCCCCTGCTCTTCGCTTTGCTGGCCTCCAGCCTGCACCTGTATCCCCCGGTGGGACGCTTCTTCAACTTTTTCACGCCGGCCTTGGTCATCTTGATCGGAGCCGGGGTAGAAGTCGTGATACAGGCTGGGAAGTCACAGAGGATGCCTTTGGCTGCGGTGCTGATCGTTCTTCTGTTCCTACAGCCGGTGTTGTCGGCACAAGAAGTGATCGCGCATCCCATACAAGCCGAGGAAGTCCGCCAGGCGCTGGCTTATGTACAACGGCGCCAACAGCCCGGCGACGTCTGGTACATCTACTGGCACACTCAGATTGCCTATCAGTACTATGCCCAGGTTTATGGTTTGCGCGGCAACAATGCCGTCCACAGCACCTACTTTGACGGCATTCATCGCGAGGTATTCGATCAGGATGCTGCCCGGCTGCATGGCCGGCGCGTCTGGGTGATCATTTCCAATCCCGGCAGGATGGGCGGCGCCGACGAATTCGTGCTGGTGTTACAGGCATTCGACCGCGCCGGCAAGCGACTGGAAACACACTGGGAAGCGGGAGCCGTCGCTCTGCTGTACCAGATGAAGTAACCCTGCCCTACTTCCGGTTGCGGGCAGCGCCTGCCCCCCGGCCGACGGCCGCCAGGCGTGCGGCCAAGCCGACTGTCTGGAATTGGAAATCGCGCGTGAAACGGCTGCCGTCCGAAGTGGGTCCAGGCTGCGCTGCGGTGGGCGCAAGCTCAACCCGCGCCCCGGTCAGTTCCTGGACGGTTTCCTGCAGTTGTTTTGCCTGCCAGATCTCCGCCGGGCTGTTGTAAACCGTCTCGTGAACTTCACCCGCCTGCGCCAGGGTAATCAGCATGCGGGCAACATCTTCTGCGTGGACCAGCGATAGAAGCGCCTCCGGAGCAAACGGGAGCGAGATGAGGGTGGAAGATGGCTCGAAAATCTGCGACCGCCACGGTGAAGATGTGCTGTTCGCGCCCGGCCCCACCACCCGCGCAATTCGAAGCGACACAAACTGTAGAGCGCCGTTTCTCGCGAGAGTTTCTCCCACCGTCTCAATCGCGCGCTTGCACGCTCCGTAGGGATGATCGGGGACGGCCGCATCGCCTTCATTCAGTGGCCGGTCGCGAGCCGCGGACCCGTACACGCTCATGGAGCTGGCAAACACCAGGCGTTGGACGCCGTGGCGGACGGCTTCACGCAAAAGATAGGAGGAGCCGATCAGATTCACCTCGGCGCCCTGCACAGGATCGGCCAGAAATGCCGTGGGCAATAGGGCCGCAAGGTGGATCACCACACTTATGGAGTAACGCCGGAAGATGCCGGCGATCTGTTCCGGGACGCGCAGATCGCAGGCAAGGACGCCACGGGACGCGTCCGCTCTCAGATCCAGGGCCACGACCTCGGCGTCCGCCCGCAACGCGCGACACACTTCCCGCCCGACATGCCCGCACGCGCCGGTCACCAGCACAGCGCCCGGCGTACCCAAAGCACGCATAGGTCAATTGTGGAGAGAGCGCACGGTCATAGTCAACGGCGATGGCGCCGCCGGGTTATGCCAGCGTAAGAGAGCCGCAACCGAAGTCGCGGCTGGCTCTCTTTCGCTCGCTCCACAGGCGAGGCTTTCACGCGGCTTTGCGGTGTGTCTGGCGTGTCCTTGCCGCCTTGCGTGCTGCCAGTCTCAGGCCAGTCCTGCCCTTGGTACGAACTGCTTTCCGGGCCGCCCTGCGCCGCGAAGCGCGCCCTCGAGCCTTTGCCGTGCGGCGAGCCTGCCTCCCCAGCGCCTTGCGCGAGGCCGCCTTGCGGCCTTCCCGCCTGAGGGCTCGCGAAGTCGCTCGAGAGCGCCGGGCGGAAGGCTTGCGGCGGCGCGACGTCCTGCCTTTGCGCAAATCGCGCTTGGCCTGCGCCCGGGTCCGCGCGCTGGCTTTACCTTTACGGGGAGCCCGCAGCTTCACGCCGGCGCGGCGCGCCTTGGAGAGCCCGATGGCGATCGCCTGTTGCGGTGAGCGGGCGCCATGCTTCCCCTCGCGGATGTGATCCATCTCTTCCCGTACAAATTCGCCGGCTTGTGTGCTGGGCGCCTTGCCTTCCCTTTCATCTTCATGAGCGCGTTCTATGGTTTCCTTCTCCGGCATAAGTCACCTCCATGAAATCTGATGCAGGTGCGTCCACAACAACCTTGCCCCTGGCGAGAACGTGACAATGTTTACGTCTCTACCGTATGTCTTGCTGGAT
>DASYWT010000075.1:0-18900 GCA_035935775.1 Terriglobales bacterium | reverse complement strand
TCTAGCCAGGGCCCTGGAAAAGCGGCTGGCGGAAATCGAGTACCGCTCACGCAAGGACAAGGAAGTCCCGCAGCCTTCTTTCTGCGGGCTGATCGGCCTGAGCGAGCCCATGCAGCGCGTATACGACGCCATCCGCCGGGTAGCGGGCAGTACCAGCACGGTCCTGATACGCGGCGAGAGCGGCACCGGGAAGGAACTGGTGGCGCGCGCCATTGTGTCCATGAGCCCGCGGGCGGACAAACCCTTCATCAGCCTGAATTGTGCCGCCCTGCCCGACAACCTGATCGAGGCCGAACTGTTTGGGCACGAGAAGGGCGCTTTCACCGATGCGAGCAATGCCCGCGCCGGGCACATTGAGATGGCTGACGGCGGCACCCTGTTCCTGGATGAAATTGCCACTCTCGGCCTTCCCCTGCAGTCCAAGCTGCTGCGTGTGCTCGAAGACCGGGCGGTGCAGCGCATAGGAGGAAAAAGCCCTAAAAAGATTGATTTCCGGCTAGTCACCGCGACCAATGAGGACCTGGAGCACATGGTCCAGGCCGGACGCTTCCGGGAAGACCTTTACTACCGCATCCACGTAGTGCCCCTTGTCTTGCCTGCCCTGCGGGAGCGGCAGGGAGATATCCCCTTGCTGGTAGACCACTTCCTGCGGCGCTATTGCGCCGCGAATGGGGTGGAACCGAAGCGGGTGGAGCCCGAGGTGATGGCCATCCTGGAGGAGGATTCGTGGCCGGGCAACGTACGGGAACTGGAAAACCTGGTGCAGCGGCTGGTGCTGATGGTGGACGGCCCGGTTATCAAGGTGAACCACCTGCCGCAGCGCATTCTGTATAACAGCACCGCCAGCCAGGAATCACTGCTCATCCCGGAGGGGGGCGTGAATTTCGACCAGGAGATGGCGCGCATCGAGGTGGCTTACCTGACGGCGGCGTTGCGCCGTTCCGAAGGCAGCAAGATCGCGGCGGCGCGCCTGCTGCAGATAGACAAGCAGAAAATGCATTACTTATGCCGCAAATACGGCGTCGGGCGAGATTAAAAATTTATACGTTTGGCATGTAGGTTTAAAATTTAATCCCGTTCAGCTTGAAAATTTAATCTAGGCGTGGAAGGTGGGTTTGGCGGTGGCGGCGGCCCGAAGTATCATCCGCCCGTAAGTCGCTGAAAATGAATAGGGAGCACGTAAAACGGTAAGCAGGGCGAGTTTGGCACGGGGTTTGCAATATCCGAGGACGAGACCGACGGACGCAGAGACAAACTGGCCGCGGCGAGAAAAGATTCGGACCGAACGGTCCGCAATGGAGGATCGAATGTCAGTGCAGAAAAAGTCCTTGATCAGCAGCCGGGAGACAGTAAAGAAAGCGATCGTGGCCAGCAACGTGACTCCGGCGGAAGGCGAAATGCAGAAGACGAATACGTTCGCAAAGTCTGCCCACCTCCCGAAGCGAGCCCACCTCCCGAAGCGGGCCAACCTGCCGAAGCGAGCCAATCTTCCGAAGATGCAGGCGTTTTAAGGTTTACAGCCAGCTGATCGGGGCTGCCCTCCGGGCAGCCCTTTTTGCTTTACCAGATCTTGCGCTGCACGGCATCGGAAATCGCCCTCCAGGTTGCTTCCGCAAGGCTCTGGCGGCGTACAAAAATCTTCGCAGTTCCCGACATGTTTTCGCGTAGTCCCCGGGTGTCGCTAATCTTGACCCAAGCCACGTAGTACGGAGAGGACTGCAGGCCCTTAAAGGATTGCTGCTGTGGCACCAGTTGGGTGGGAGGTTGGGACGAAACCGACGCCAGTGCCCGCAATGTGCCGGGCACGAAGCCTGAAGCGGAATCCAGCAGCAATTCCGAGCGAGCGTAAGGGCGCAAATCGCGTACCTCATACTCCGGCAGATAAACCCGGGCTTCCAAGGTCGAGAAATCGGCGATTTCGAGCACAGGAGTGCCGGCGGGCAGGTAGGATCCAGCCAGATCACCCACCCGGGGAGTAGTGACGGTGCCAGCCATGGGACTGCTAATCCGCAGTTTCGCCAGCTGCTCCTGGACAAGGCGATTGCGCTGGGCCAGTTGCTGACGGCGCTGCTCCGCGGGCGCCCAGCCGCTGTAGCGAAGTTCAGCCTGAACGGAGCGGGCTTGGGCGACTCTGAGATCGGCCTGTGCCTGTGCTGCTTCCGATTCCAGAGTAAGGTTTTCCAGGCGCACGAGGGGCGCCCCCGCCTGCACCTGCTGTCCCTCGCCGGCAAAAACACCACTCACCGTGCCTCCCACCTCGGTGCGCATGACAGCACGGTTGTGGGCGTAAAGTTCGAATCGCCCTTCAACGAAGTGAGGCCATACCGGAAGGAACAACAGGAGTGTTGCCAGCGCCGCCACGATAGCGGCTCGCCGACTTAGCAAATAGCTGCGCAAGCGCTCTTTTTTGTCGAGATAGACGGTTCGCATGAATTTTTCCAGCAAGACGAGACGAGATTTGAACAGGACGAAAATGATGCCCAGCACTGGGAGAAAGGCCCAGTCCGGTGTCAGCCTGGAAAATACGTTGTCGGAAAAGCCAACAATTATGAATAACAGAACATAACTGTAAGCACCGGAGGCGAGCGCATAGCCGATAAAAAGCGGCCGCCGGCGAGGAGGTACGTACTCCAAGTCCACGGGCAAGCGAAACAGCTTATTACGAACCCAACTGGAGGTGTAGGCGGTGGATTTTTCCTTCAGATCGCCAATGCGCAGAAATTCGCAGAGCAGAAAGTAACCATCCAGCTTGACCAAAGGATTGATGTTCATGACCACAACCGCAATCCCGGTGAACAGGATTACCTTGTAAGCCATGTCGTGTACCCAGGTTCCAGGCGCTGTCGCCCACCAAGCCGTGGTGGCGAACACGCAAAGCGTGAGTTCAATCCACATGCCGGCAAACATGGTCAGGATCCGTCCGAAGCGGCCTGTGTAAAGCCACGCCTCGCTGGTATCGCAAAAAAAACAGGGAAGCGAATACATCAGCAGAAAACCCATGCGATGCACGCCGCCTCCATAGTGCTTGCAGGTCAGCCCGTGCGCGGTTTCATGGATGGCACCGACAATCAACAGCAACACCCAAAATTCCGCCAGATCTCGGACTCCTTTTTGGGAGAAGGTGTAATAGGTTCCGGTGTCGCGCAGGATTTCGGACCCGTGCCCAACCAGCACCAACGCCATCCAGGCAAATGCCAACAGAGTCACTACCGTGAACCAGGGCGTGTAAATAAAGCGGAGGTAGGGATAGAGACGAGTCAGCCAGGCGTCGGGGTCGAAGGAGAAGATAGTAATCTCGGAAAAGTCGCCCAAGCGGAACTTGCTGCGACGGCGGCGGTCGCGGCGCAAATACTCCGCCATGGCCGTCACTTTTTCGGCGGCGGGTTTATCCAGCATGTCGGTATCGGACAGGGTTTCGGCCAGTTCTCTGACTTCTGTTTCGTCACACTGAATTCGATGAAGACGGGCCTGTTCGGCAACCGCAGCAAAGGACCGCTTGCCATCGAAAAGCCGCGCGATTTGCCACTGCCGGGGAGTGAGGCGGTAAAAACCGTCGGAGCCAGACTTCATGACCAGGACAGTCGTGACGCCGGTGTCAATTTCTTCACGGGTAAGCAGGTTATCGGTTAGGCGCGGCAAACGGCTGCTGGCATGGCTTGCCGGCAGCGGCGGCAAGGCCACCTGTAAGGCCTCGGCGAGGTTCATTTCATGCCGCCAAAGCGTACATCAACTGTCATTCCCGGGCGCAGGTCGCGGCCGGGATTTACTAGCTGCGCGAGCACTTCAAGAGTCCCGCTGGAGGGATCGACGACCGGGCTGACCTGCAGCACCTTGGCCGCATGCTTTACACCTGGCTCATCGCCGCATGTGATTTCCAGCATCTGGCCGCTCCTGATGCGACCGATGAGTCTTTCCGGCACCGTGAACTTTACCTGCAAGGGACGAACAGTGGTGATCCAAAATACGCGATCGCCCGGGGCGAGTTCCTGGCCAAGGCGCACGTAACGCCGGGCTACTATCCCGTCGAAAGGGGCGCGAAAGTAGGCCTTCTCCAGTTCCAAGGAAGCTGCTTGCAGAGCGGCCTGAGCATGCAGCAGGTCCTGCTTGCCCTTTTCCACCTCAAACTCGGAGCCCTGCCACTTATAGCGGGCGTGGTCGAGTTCTTCCTGGGTGTTGAGCTGGGCCTTGAACATGGCGTCGGCGCGGCGGAAATCTGCTTGCGCCATTCTGGTTTCCGCCTGCCAGTCCTGCAGGTTGGCCTGGGCGCTGCGCGTGGCGGCTTGCGCGGCGTCGCGCTGGGCGAGCAGTTGGCGGTCGTCGAGCGCAGCCAGCAGCTGGCCCTGGCGAACCTGCCGGCCCACGTCCACCAGGATTTTCGTCACTACCCCGGCGCGCTGCGCCGCCAAGTCCACCTGTTTTTCCACCAGCAGCGGGCCGGAGGCTACGAAAGCCGAGTCTTGAACGGGCGTGGCCGCAGGCCGTGGCGAGGCCGAAGCCGGTTCGGATGCCGCCAGCACCGGTGTGACCGCCTGTGGACCGGAGTTGCCGCAGCCCAGCATGCTCGCCGCAAAGGCCGCGGCCAGTAAGACGTTGCTCGCGAGGCGCATATTCATTCTCCTTACCATCCGAACCAGGACCACAGTTTGGAATACGTCCACATCGCCGGCCGGCGGAACAAAACATAGCCGACGGGGTGCCATCCCACCGCCAGTTTGGCGCGGCCGCGCATGCCGGAGCGCATCAGATTGCCCGGGTTGGGGACGTCCACGCGAGCATAGAAAACCCGTTCGTCGCCCGCCGGGTCACTGCGCGGGCTGATGATGTCTACCGCGCCGCGGAAGGTTCGGGCCGGATAGCCGTCCAGTTTGACCCAGCCCCGCGCCCCACGGCGCAACAGCGTAAGATCGGGTTCTTCGACAGCAACATCAACCCTGACCACGGATTGGTCGGCCACTTGGGCAAATTCGTCGCCCGGTTTCAACTCCCGGCCCACGAAATCCTGCACCAGCGGGGTCACGACCACACCTTCAATGGGGGAGCTCAGGTGGGTTTTCTGCAGACGAACCTGATCGCGCTGGACCTCCGATTCCCAATAGTCGGCCTGCACCCGCCGGACGCCTGCTTCGCTCCCGTCATTGCGGGCCAGGGCGCGATTCATCTCCGAGAGCGCGGCCTGATACTTGGCTTGAGCGCCGGCCAGGGCGGCCCGGTAATCCCAATCTTCCAGGTCGGCCAGCACCTGGCCGCGAGTCACGTGTTGACCTTCGCGAACGTAGACCTGGCGAACCACGCCCGCGACCTCGGGCTCAATTTTTGCCAGGTGCGAAGGTGAAACGGTCGCCCCTCCATCCACCCGCATGGGAAAGGGAAACACCGCCAGAAACACTACCACCGCGATTGCGGCTGCGATGAGAGTGACACGGCGGCGCCTTTCCAGGGCCAAAAACTTCTTTTTCTTATGGATCAGCGGTTCCAGGACATCAATGAAAGGAACCTCACGATAGAGCGAGGCATTGCGGATCGCGACCGTGGCCTGGGCGGCCAGCACACGGATCATCTCCAAGTGTGCCTCGTTCAGAAAGTCCGGATCCGAACTCTCAAGAGCCAGGATTCCTACTGCACCCTGGTCATCGCGCAAGGGAAGGCAATAGAACGCGCGCATTCCGGTACTGAGGAAATACTGACGGAACTTTTGGCGCGTTTCCTCCCGCTCGTTGTCAATGTCGTCCCCGTGCTGCGCGACCTGCATTTCCCCATCGAGAAAGGCCGCCCATTCCAGGAGTTCAGTCAGGCCGGCGGTTTCCGGATCGCCGGCCGTGACCTGCAGCTTTCCGGAGACCGCGCGCAACTTTGTCCTGCCCCGCTCTTCCAGGGCAATGGCCGCGCGCTCGTACGGAATTACGGCGGAAGGCCCGTTGACCACGGTCTGCAATACCCGGTCCAGGTTCAGGGTGGAAGTGATTTCCGTGCTGACGTTGACCAGCGCGTGCAGGATTTCCAGCTTGCGCTCGGCCTGCAGCAGGCTGGCATTGTGCAGGGCGTTGCTGGCGGTCTCGCAGATGTTCGACAGGACAAACTGATCGTCTTCATCGAAGGGCTCGCCGTCCAGGCGGTTGACCACTTCAATGACGCCCACCAGGGATTCGCGGTCCATCAGCGGGAGAGCGAGGAGCGAAAAGACAGCGCCATCTTCCACGTTGGCATTGCGGGCGCGCAAGCGCCCGTCTTCGGGGTCGTCAATCAGGACGGGTTCGCCGTCGTCTGAAATTTTGCCCGCCACACCATCCGCCGGGCCTTGTCGCGCGCCAGCCTCGGCGGTGGGATCGGAGCCGTTCTGGCTGCTCAGGGTGACTGTGTCGCCCTCGACCATCCACACGTTGGCCGCCTGGACATTCATGACTTCCTGCACCTTGGCGGCAATGGTGGCCAGCAGTTCGTCCATCTCCAGGTTGGAATTGAAGACCTTTTCCAGGTCATACATCTGGGTGACCCGGGTGATGGACTGCAGGCTGCTGTTGCGTTCACCCTCGTAGGAGACGGCGCTGGCAATGGCGGGAGCGGCCAACTGGGCAATCGCGCTCACGCGTTGCAGAAGAGAATTGGGAACCGGCCGCTCGTAGCTGATCAGCTCGATGGCCCCCACCAGCACTCCGCCGGCCAACAAGGGGACATATGCCAGGGAAGCCACGGTGCGACGGACGTCAAGGTGGGCGTAATGTTCGCGCTTTAGTTGCGAACCGTTAAGCGCCACGGGCGGCGCACCCGATTCGGCCAGCATGCCCAGGGTGCCGGCGTGAAACTCAAGCCGGTCGCCGCCGACCCGGACGTCGCCCTGCAGCCCTTTGGGACTCCAACTCGGATCATCTTGATCTTCAATGACATACACGACGATGTCGCAGTTGGGGTCGAGTTGGACCACCTGCTCGGCGGTCAGCTGCGCGCGCCCTGCCGCCTCCCTCTGGAGCAGAAGGCTGGCTGCGAAATCAATGAGAGGTATTTCAAATCCGGTTCGTTGGGTCGCCATCTTACGGGGCGCTCCGTTCAGGCAGGACCGATCTTCAGCCCCGGCAACAGCTTGCCGAGCGCATACTGCACACGTCCTCCGAATGCCGCGCGACTCTAACAAAGGTTTATGGGGGTGTCAACAAATGCTTCTCTGGCCCCTATCGGCTTCCAGGGAGGGCTGTCGCAGCGGAGCACCCTACGGGCCAGACCCCGCTGAGGCTCGGTTAGAATTCACTGTCCTTATCCCGGGGCAAGGGCTTACCGCCAGGAGGGGGGGAGGAATAGGCGAGATGGATTTCGAATTCAGCGACAAGGTGAAAGAGTTGCGGCGACGGCTGCAGGCGTTCATGGATGAGCACATCTATCCCAACGAACAGCGCTTTTACGAAGAAGTGGAACGCCACCGCTGGTCGCCGACGCGGATCATCGAGGAACTCAAGCCCAAGGCGCGCGCCGCCGGACTATGGAACCTGTTCTTGCCCGATCGCGAGTACGGCGCGGGCCTCGCCAATCTGGAGTACGCGCCATTGTGCGAAATCATGGGCCGCAGCCAGCTGGCGCCGGAGGTGTTCAACTGCTCTGCCCCGGACACGGGCAATATGGAAGTGCTCGCCCGTTACGGCAGCCCCGAGCAGAAGCAGCGATGGCTGAAGCCGCTGCTGGCAGGCGAAATCCGTTCCTGTTTCGCCATGACCGAGCCGGGGGTGGCCTCCTCCGATGCTACCAACATTCAAGCAAGCATCGTGCGCAGCGGAAATGAGTACGTGCTTAACGGACGCAAGTGGTGGGCATCAGGCGGCGCTGATCCGCGTTGCAAAGTGGCGATCTTTATGGGTAAGACCGATCCCTCGGCGCCGGTGCACCGGCAACAGTCCATGGTGCTGGTTGCAATGGATTCACCCGGGGTCAAGGTGGAGCGGACCCTGACCGTGTTCGGCTACGATCACGCGCCCCATGGACATGCGGAAATTGCTTTCACAGATGTGCGCATTCCGCTTGCGAACATGCTGCTGGGGGAGGGCCGGGGCTTCGAGATCGCGCAGGGACGGCTGGGGCCGGGACGCATCCACCACTGCATGCGCTGCATCGGGCTGGCCGAGCGCGCCTTGGAAACCATGTGCCAGCGGGTGCGGGAGCGGGTGGCCTTCGGTAAGCCGCTGGCGGAACAAGGCGTCATTCGCGCCGATATCGCCCGCTCACGCATGGAAATCGAGCAGGCCCGGCTCCTGACTTTCAAAGCGGCCTACATGATGGACACGGTGGGCAACAAGGAAGCGCGCGCTGAAATCGCCATGATCAAGGTGGTGGCGCCAAATGTGGCGCTGAACGTTCTGGACCGGGCCATCCAGGCGCACGGCGGTGCCGGAGTCTCGCAGGATACATTCCTGGCCGGCGCCTGGGCGCATGCGCGCACCCTGCGCCTGGCCGATGGACCCGACGAGGTACACACAGAAGCAGTTGCCAAGCTGGAGCTGCGCAAATGGGGCAAGGTACAGTCCGCGCGCCGCTGAAGGGTGCGCTTTTTATGTCGTCCTGGCGGGACGCAGGAGCCGCGCTGGCTGTGGGACCAGGAATCTAAACGTAGTAGCGCACAATCCACTCGGCTGCGCAGCACGGCTTCTCTTCGCCCTGCGCTTCGACGGTCACCTCATAAACAGCTTCGACTCCTCCATCAACATTCTTGAGCGAATGGAGATTAAAACGTGCGCGGATCTTCGAGCCTGCTCGCACCGGTGCGGGAAAGCGCACGCGGTTCAATCCGTAATTGATGGCCCAGCGAACGCCCTGGACAACAATCGCCTGCTGCATCATCTGGCTGAGCAACGATAACGTCAGAAAGCCGTGGGCGATGGTGGTCCTATAAGGCGATTCCCTCCCCGCCCGTTCTGGATTTGTGTGGATCCACTGATGGTCCCCGGTTGCCTCCGCGAACTGATCAATGCGCTCCTGCGCGACCACGAACCAGTCGCTGGCGGCAAGCTCGCGCCCGACAAACTCCGCCAGGGCCCGCGGTGTGGGTAAAACAAGTGGCATGGGAATCCCGATTTCGTCCTCAACGACGTTTTTCTGGCTTGCGGCTCACAGTTGGCTGGCCATTCTCCGGACCTCCCGCGCCACCGCGCGCATCCAGGAACATGTAGGTGACAATCGCGGTGCCTACAAGCCTCGCCCGGGAGTCCGTGATTTCAACGCTGCCCACGCAAAGCGTGGAGCCGATTCGCAGCAGGCGCGAGCGGGCGAAGATGCGGCCGCTAGTGACAGGCAGGAAGTAGTTGATCTTCATTTCCACCGTCGTGATGCGCCGCTTGCCGCAAAAGTGGCGCTGGATAGCGATGCCGACCGCCGCGTCGGCCAGCGCGGCGGCGACTCCTCCATGCGCAGCCCCCGAGCTATTGCGCAAATCGTTCCGAAGCGCGCAAGCAACGGTAATGCCGTCAGCATGCACTTTCTCCATGCGCATCCCGAGCAAGGCATTGAAAGGTACTTTGCGCAGGAGATTGCGGAGTTCCTGGAGAGTTAGTCTTTGCCGGTTCAAGCGCTCGATTGTAGCAGGCTAATTGCGTCGCACCAGGCGCAACCCCGCAGCCGCGAAAAAAGTGCAGCCCCGGGTGGTTAGTCCGGGGCCGCAGGAAAAAACAAACTGACGTCTGCTTCTAAAAAACAAACTTCAACCCAAATTGCAGATGCCGCGCCGGGTTCGCCGCCTTAAAGGCCAGCGGCTGCGAGGGATCCAGGCCCTTAACGCCATGCAGGTTGTAGGGGCCATTCAGCAGGTCCACCGTCTGTGAGCCAATCTGGAACGGCTCTGGATTCGCCGGAAACACATCATTTACAGCGCTGAAGTTAGTGTGGTTCAAAACGTTGGTCCCCTCCACCATCAGATCCAGCTTGGTGCCCTGGTCGCGCCGAATGTAGAACGATTTGGTGAAGCGCAGGTCCAGGCTGTTGTAGCCGGGTCCGATTCCGGTGTTCCGCCCCGCATGCCACGGCCGCGCGTAAAGAGACTCACCCAGCGTCCCATTCTCCATTCCTGGAACGCGAATAATGAATGGCAAGCCGCTCCGCATCGAAACCACCGGCGAGATGGTCACATCCGCCAGCACCCGCGCCAGCGCATTGCCGCCGGGCTTGAACGGCATGGCGTACACCGCACTGGCTACGAAATTGTGAGTGATGTTGAAAGTGGAGAGCGAGCGCTCCAGGTTCAGATAGGTTGGACGGAACGGCATGAAGTTGTTGTTAAAGTCGGTATTGTCGTCAATCGTCTTGCTGAACGTGTAATTGGCTTGGAACTGCAGGCCCTTGGTCCATCTCCGGCTCAGCGACGCCGTCATCCCGTGATAAATGGAGCTGCCGATGGAGCCATAGGTCTCCAGCTGCACAATCGCCGGATTGATCTGCGTATAGCACGGGCCCACAAACGGATCCACCGCGGAACTGAACGCGGCAGGATTCAGCTTGTTGCAGGGCACTTGCGTGACGTTGCTGTCGAAGGGTATTTGCTCATGCAGCCCGTGGTACATCTGGTAAGCCACTTCCACAGCCATGTTGCTCACCAGTTCCCTTTGCACGCTCAGGCTGGCCTGCACCGAATGCACGCTCTGAAAATCTTCTCCCGGGACCACCTCCACCCTTCCTGGTTGGCCGGGTCCCACCGTAAAGCCAAATCGCTGCACGTCAGCGGCGCTGAGTTGAGGCACGGGAATGCCCCGGCTGACCGCCAGTTTCCAGAGGGCCACCGTGGCCGGAACGTTGGTTCCCGGAATCATCTGGTTCACGTCCGTAGCGAACTGGTAGATGTACTTGCCGCTTGGCCCCAGCAGGTTCATCACATAATCGTTGTAGAAATTAACCGGCGCGTAGAACACCCCGCCTCCGCCCCGGAGCACGGTTTTTCCACTCCCGCCCGGACTCCAGGCAAAGCCCAGCCGCGGCGAATAATACACGTGGTGTGGAATGGGCGATGCTTCCGCCGACCAGTCCACGCGCCCCCCGAAGTCCAGTGTGAAGTTCCGGCTCACCTTCCACGAATCCTGCGCGTAGGAGCCCAGATTGTGCGACCAGCCTTCCCATACCGGGTTGCCGTAGCCCTGGCGATAGGCCACCGGAATACCCAGATCAAAAGTCTGAATCGCGCTCATATTGGTGGCAGCCAGCGCCTGGTTTCCCACCGGCGTGGGCACGCCATTCACCATCGCCAGTTGCATGTAGCACTCAGCCGGGGTGGAGCACGCGCCATTCGGCCCATGCGTCAGATTAAACTGCACCAGTTGCGGCAGGACCTGGGGTGCTAATTGCGCCACCGGAGCCAGCAAAGGAATGGTGCCGTCATAAAAATTGAACTCGCCGCCAAACCATAGCTGATCGCTTACCAGGTAACTCACCGGACGGTAGGAGGCGCCGAACTTGAACGTGTGGTGACCCCGCGTCCAAGTAACGCTGTCTTCAAATTGAAACCTCCTCTGCCGCGCATAGTAGGGCTCATAGTGTTCGCCCTGGAAATTGCCCAGGGCGCCCAGAGTCAGATAGGCGGTGTGGGGCGAAACTACCGGAACATTAGCGGTATCGCTGGGCACTGCCTGCACCCGCAGTTGGTTCAGCAGGTTGGTGTTGAACACGTGGTTCCAACCGCCAAGGATGGTGTAGTCCTTCCATATCTGGGTGGTCGCATCATCCGGTGAGTTCAGCGGGTCGAGCACATACATGCGGCTCAGGTCGTGGTTCATCAGCGAGAACCGACCGGTGATGGTATCGCTGTTGTTGGGTTGATAATCCAGCCGCGTCACCCAGTTGTGGTAGCGCTTCCAATCATTGAAGGTGCCTGTGTTGTGATCGAGCAGGGCCCCCGTGGCGGGAAAATTGCTGGGTGTCAAAATAAAATTGAGCTCCTGACCTAGCCCCATCAGCGCCGGATTGCCCGATTTTCCCAACGCCGCCACATAATTCTGCTGGGCAAGGTTCGAAAGAATTCCCTGCGCCTCCGGGCTGGTGGCGTAACTGCGGAACTGAGGCGTGTCTGTCCGCGTGTACTCATAGGTTGTGAAGAAAAACATCTTGTTCTTGAGGATGGGTCCGCCGAAAGTCACGCCCGGCACGAAGTTCTGCTCAAAGGCCTTGCTCCCCGTCCGCGGGGCAAAGTAGTTGCTGGCGTTCGTGGATTCGTTGCTGAAAAACGCGTAGGCGCTGCCATGAAAATCGTTGGTCCCGGTTTTGGTCACGATATTGACCGCGGTCCCCGAAGTGAACCCGAATTCCGCCGCGAAGGAGCTGCGGTTGACTTGCAGCTCCTGCACCGAATCCAGGGGCACGTTGGGCGTCCTGAGTTGGCCCGAACCATAGTCGTTTTCTCCGCCGTCAATGGTCACCAGATTGTTGCGGCCGTTGCTGCCGCCGATGGAGAAGCCGGAACTCTGGAACCCGGAGAAACCCGGGTTCTGGGCCCGCGGTGTCTCCGAACTGGACACGCCCGGCAAGGTGTAAATCGAATCCGTGAAGCTGCGGCTCAGGTTGGGAAGATCGCTCACCTGCCGCTGGTCCAGCGTGTTGGCCTGCTGGGTTTGTTCGATTTCCACCAGCGCGTTCTGCGCCGAGACCTCCACTGTCTCGCTGGCCTCGCCCAGGCGCAGGTTAAAGTTGTAAGTGGTGATCTGGCCGACCGAGATGGAAACGTTTCCGGCAGCGCGCGCAAATCCCTGCGCTTCAGCCTGAAGGTGATAGGTTCCAGGCTGCAGCAGCGGAAAGCGGTAGGCGCCGTCGGCGCCGGTGGCCATCTTTTTCTCGAACCCCGTGCTGGGATTCCTGACGGTCACCGTGGCCCCGGCTACGAGCAGTTGATGCGGATCGAAAACTGTTCCAGCTAATGTCCCTGTTGAGTAGTCTACCTGGCTCAAACCGGCCGGAGCCGCCAGCAAGGCTACGAGCAGAAGGATAGAGGGGGTGAGCAGCGTCCTGCGCATGGGATAGCCTCCTTAGCCCTGTGCGCGACGCTGGAGAATGTCTTCTGGCCGCTGGTGAGGGGTTCAGCCCGAAGAAACTGTTGCCCGGCGGCGGGCAGATTACTCAGATCGCGCCGACTTCAACGATTTGTTTCTTCTAACAGGGTGAGTAACGGGTAGGGTCCGGGGGGAACACTTTTCCGTCGCGTTCACCTTAATGGGGCGAGCCGCGCCTGTCTGTGACTCACCTCACGGAGTGACGTGAGATTCTGGCAGGCTCAGCCGCAGGCCATGGATTCTCTTCTGGTAAGCTGGCGGTCCAGGCTTTTACTGACTCTCTGCTCGCAGGTACAGCCATGAAAGCGCAAGATGCAATCGGCGTTCACGATCTTTTTTCTGTTTCTGGAAAGATTGCCCTGGTCACAGGGGGCTCTCGTGGCATCGGGCTGATGATTGCCCGCGGCCTGCTGGAAGGTGGCGCCAAAGTCTACATTTCTTCCCGCAAGCAGGCGGCCTGCGACGAGGCTGCGCAGCTGCTGCGTCCGGCCGGGGAGTGCTTCTCGCTGCCGGCCGACGTTTCCACCGCTAGCGGCTGCCGGCAACTGGCCGGCGAACTGGCCCGACGCGAACCGTGTCTCCACGTCCTGGTCAATAACGCGGGCGCCGCCTGGGGTGCCGCTCTCGCCGACTATCCGGAATCGGGCTGGGACAAGGTGATGAATACCAACGTCAAATCCATTTTCTTTCTCACTCGCGAACTGCTTCCCTTACTGGAGAAGGCCGCCACCGCCGCCGATCCCACCCGCGTCATCAATATCGGTTCCATTGACGGCCTGAAGGCGCCGTTCTACGAGGCTTACGCCTACTCTGCCAGCAAAGCGGCGGTGCATCATCTCACCCGCGACCTGGCGGTCAAATTGGCGGGCAAGAACATTACCGTCAACGCCATCGCCCCGGGCCCCTTTGAGAGTCAGATGACCGCGGCCATGCTGCAGCATTTCCAAAGCAGGATTGAGCAGACTTGTCCGCTGCGCCGCATCGGCGCACCCGCGGACATGGCCGGGGCGGTGATTTACCTGGCTTCTCGTGCCGGCGCCTACGTCAACGGCGCCGTCATCGCGGTGGACGGGGGAATTTCCATCTGCTAAATGGATCTGGAGATTAAGCCAGCGCCTGCGCCTTGGCCAGGCGCTCGGCAATCACGATATATGCGGAGGGATTAAACGCCATCCCCACGTGGGTGCCGGAAACTTCGAAGTTCACTTCAGGGTTTTTAGTAATGCAGGTGCGCCAGTCCACGATGCCATCCACGCGGGTATAGACGGCGGTCTCCAATACGCTGTCGGGAATGCGCCGCCGCAACGAATCCAGAAAATCACAGGTACAGCGCCCGGTATAGCAGCCGGGCAGCACCCCGGGACCGTGCTCCTCCAGAATCCGCTTGCGCACCGCGTCCGCCACTCGCAGCACGCTGCGGTGGGCCACGGTGCCGCGGAACGGCGCGGCCAGCGTAATCACGGAGGCGATGTCGTCGGGCCTCTGCCCCGCCACCGAGCGCGCGATGATTCCCCCCAGACTATGCCCGATCACGTGCACTCTGCCCTTGGTCCGTTTGCGCGCTCTGGTGATGGTCTCATTCAGGCGGCGCTGGATAAGCAGGTTGGGGCATTCGGCGTTGACTCCAATGCCCGAATAGAAAGGACGGTACCCGATTCGCTTCAGCCAGGAATGCAGCTCCAGCAGGTACAGGTCGGTGCCCAGAAAACCGGGGATAATAACCACTCCCGACTTGTCCCCGCGCGGCACACCTAAGCCGTAGTACACGGGCGTGGCATGGAGCAAAAGCAGCTCCGCGGCGAACAGCGCCTCAGTCCAGAGCGAGACCTTCGCTTCCGCCCGATCCCGGATGTGGTTGCGCCCCGCAGCCATAGCTCGACGGTACAATTGCTACTTCGAGGCCCCAAGTTGTACGGAATCATACGGCTACGCCGTAGCCGCATGGGGGCGGGCGGGAGAACATCCCGGGTGGGAGCGGGTTTCCGGTTCCACCGCGCCCTCACCGGCTACAGACTACACTGAATTTTCCCAAAAGGCTATGCGGCCGTAGCCCGGTGCCAGCGCCCTCCACACCACGGGAAGAGGCACAAGAGAGCTGGCGTACCCTGCCTGGCAAGCGAGGTACGCCAGCGCCCTTATGTCACCGCGCTACGGGCATTTGCCCGCCCTTTAAACCGCCGCCGCGCGAGCGCTTTCTTCTTTCACTGCCCGCGCCGGACGGCGCACATGCCGCGCAGTCTTTTTCGGATGCTTGTGCCCATTTTGCGGCTTCAGCATGACGCCCATCAGCTCCTTCTGGGCGTCCACGAAGCTTTTCACCCCTTCCCGCGTCAGCTCCGCCAGAGGCATCAGGGGAAGCGGCCGCATTAGCTCCATGGCTTTGCCGGCGGCCTTCAGGTTGACGTTCATCTGCTGGCCGGCTACATCAAACAGGCTCTTCTGCGCTTCGATGAAAGACTCCGTCGCCTGCCGCGCCAGTTCCGCGATTTCCGTCTTCTTCACCTTCTTGCCCACCCCGTTGGGGTGCTTGCCGCTGGTGGCCCTGCCGGCCTCCTCGGCAATCACATCCAGGAACCGCTTCTGGGCATGCACGAAGTTTTCCATCCCCTCGCGAGCCAGCTCAATCAGATGTTTCCCGTCGAGAGCTTTGCCTGTCTTGGCCGCTTCCATCCAGGTGTGCGTCTGCTTGCCCGCGATCTTCAGGAACTCCTGCTGCATGTCAATGAAGGTGTCCACGCTGCGCCGCAGCAGATCGGTCATGGCCGTGGCCGGACCGTAGCCGCCCACCCGCTCCTTGACGCCGGTCATGACGATCTTGTTCTGCTCCTGCGCCAGATTGAGCAGCACTTTTTGCGCTTCAATGAAGTTCGACATTCCTTCCCCCGTCAGTTCGGTGAGAATGTTGGCTGGTGAAAAATGCGGATCGGCCAGGCGTTCCCGCAACAGGTGCATTACGCTGGCATTCTGCCGCATCGCCAGGTCCAGAAGAATTCGTTGCGTGGCAAAAAAGCTGTTGACTCCCTGCTGCATCCATCCTGACAGCAGGGTAACGAAAGATGACTCCCGAGGATGAGTTCGGGAGGATTCCATCTTGGCAACTGCTGGCATATTCTGCCTCCCTATGCTGCATTGCAGCATCAGCTTTAGAGTAAGGAACTTTCCTCCCGCATGTCAATGGGCTCGGATAATTTTTTTGCAGTGCAGCATAGCTAAGTTCCAAATCGGGACTCAGGGTTTCCCCGCGACACCTCGCCGGCCGATTCGCCGCCCGGGATTCCCATGCCTAAGTCGCATTAGGTATATAAGCCAAGTTTAATCAATAATATACATCGAAACATAGGTTTGCTTTGGGTGCGAATCTGGGCATATAGAATCTCAAAGGACAGGGCACCACTTGAACTCCCAGATGCCAGTTCGGAGGGCCACTTATGCTGCATCGCGCCTGAAAAAACGCCATGTACATGCCGAGCCGGGTGTGTCAATATAAAGACCAGGTTTGTTGCGCCGCACATATGAAGCCCGTCATCATCAAGAAATACGGCAACCGCAGAATGTACGACACCACCGGCAGCCGTTACGTCAATCTCGACGACATTGCTGCGTTTATCCGGGAAGGTAAGGAAGTCCGCGTGGAGGACGCCAAGACGGGACGCGACCTGACCCGCGTCACCCTCACCCAGATCATCACGGAAGATGCCAAGGACAAGCCCACTGGCCTGCCTTTGGAATTGCTGCGCCAGTTGATCGTCGCCTCTGACCAGGCGCGGCAGGAATTCATCATGTGGTATTTAAAGTCCGCCTTCGACACCTACCAGGCGGTGCAGAGCGCAGTACAGAACCGCATCGGCGACATGCAATCGGCCCTGCTGTCGCCGGTGGAATCCGTGAAGCGTTTCCTGGCGGGGAACCCATCCCAAGCGCCTTCCCCAGACGCTGAGCTCAACGCCTTGCGCCGCCGGGTGGCGGAACTGGAAGCGCGGCAGAAGAAAATCACCCGCCGCAAACCTCGCCGGGCGACGGCTTAAACCGCGGTCTTCGACGCAAACTGCTCGCGCAGGGCCCGCTTTTGAATTTTCCCTGTCCAATTCTTGGGCAACGCCGCCTGGAACACCACCCGGCGCGGCACTTTGAACTTAGCCAGGTGCTGGGACACGTGGTGACGTATCTCTTCGTCGCTGGCCTCCGTCCCCGGCCGCAGTTGAATCACGGCGCAAATTTCTTCCCCGAACACTGCGTCCGGAACCCCGACCACCGCCGCCTCCGCTACCGCCGGATGCAGATAGAGCACCTCCTCGATTTCGCGCGAGGAAATGTTCTCTCCTCCCTTGATGATCAGATCCTTCTTGCGGTCGGTAATGTACAAGTATCCCTCCCCGTCCAGGTGGCCGACATCGCCGGTGTGGAACCATCCCGCCTGGAAGGCTTGCCGCGTGGCTTCTTTATCCTGCCAGTAACCCGCGCAAACGTTGGCGCCGCGCAGGCAGATCTCCCCCGTTTGCCCCACCGGCACAGGCTGGTTTCGCTCGTCCACGATTCGCAACTCCACTCCCGGTTCTGGCCGGCCTGCCGAACCCTGACGGTAGGCTTCCCGGTCGCCGTAGGCCGTAGCCACCGCGACCGACTCGGAAAGCCCATACCCCTGATCAATGTTCCCGGGGAAAACCTGCCGGCAGTCGGAGCGCAGCTTTTCCGGAAGCGCGGCGCCCCCAATGGTCATGCGATACAAGCTCGACAAATTGAATTTCGCCCGCTCCGGGTGATGCAGCAGGTACACCAGGATGGTAGGCACCGCGGGCAAGTATCCAACCTCGTACTCCTCAATCAACTGAAATACTTTCAGGGGGTCGAATTGGCCCAGCAGCACGGAGGGAAATCCCCAGGCATTGGCCAGTTTCAGCATGAGCAGGCCGAAAACGTGGGTGAGCGGCAGAACATGCAGCATGGCGCGCCGGGGCAGGTCAGGATTCAGGCGTGTGGCGCTGTCCAGCGCGGCGGCAAGGTTGGCGTGCGTGATCACTACACCTTTAGGCTTCGCGGTTGTGCCCGAGGTATAAAGCACCATGGCAAGATCTTCGGGCGCGCGATCCACGGGTGTTTCCACCCAACTCCCGTCGTTCGTGAGCGAAGCAAGGTTTTGCATGCCAGGAACATCGGCCTGGCCAAATACCAGGCGGTGCTTGAGGGTTTCGACGCCCTCCCCAGCCTCGCGCACCACCGGGGCCAGCCGCGGCATGGTGAGCACGGCCGTGGCGCCCGAGTGACGCAGAACGTGGGCGATCTCGGCCGGTGTCCACATCGGAATGACCGGGACGACCACCGCCCCCACCGTCCAAATTGCCTGAAAGGAAGCGGTCAGGTCGGGCGAATTGGGGAGAACAACCGCCACCCTCTCGCCCGCGCTTACGCCGCGCTCCTGGAGCACACGCGCCAGCCGGCCCGCGTATTGCAGTTCTTCCTGGTTGGTGTAGCTGCGGCCGGCATAGTGCAGCCGGGGATAAACCCCGAACCGTTCCAGATTCTCAATTTCCAGCCGGGCTATGTTAGCGGAGAGGCGTGGGATAGGGAGAGCTGCTGCCTGCATCGTCGTTTCTCCATGGACCGCGCAGGGTCCCGCCCTGCCGGCGCGCAGGGGAGCGACGTTGGCGGCAACCGCGCCTGAATACTCGCACCACCATTATGCGCTGGGCGGAGTTCGGAATCTACCCGGTCGGGACGATTCACTGCAATTCCCAAAATGGGAACGCCCGCGGGGCAGTCCGCAGCAATTCCTTGCTCCCTCTAGGAGCGGGCCTCGACGTGCGGGCCGAAATCTCCGCCGGGAGTGCCATCTACCTGGCAGAGAAATTCCCCCAGGGCGCGGTGGGTTGCTTCCGGCTGATCGGTCGCCAGCATATGACCTGCC
>DASYWT010000074.1:0-7745 GCA_035935775.1 Terriglobales bacterium | reverse complement strand
GGAACTTCACATACAGATACCCGAAGAGCGCGCCGCCCAGGTGCGCGAAGTAGGCGACGGATTGACCGCGATGCGCCGGTCCCAATCCCTCGAAGGCGCCGGCGAGCGCAATCAGGATCAAAATCCCCACCAGGTACTTGGCCCGGATCATGAAGGGCAGGGGAAAGAGCATGAACTCCTGGTTGCCATAAAGCACGGCGAAGGCCACCATCACGCCAAAAACTCCGCCCGAGGCGCCCGCCGTCGGCGTGAGCGGCGAAATCCCCAGGAACGTAACTCCATTAACCGTACCTATATAAGCGACAGCAATGGTCACCAGGGCGGCGCACACCACGCAGTAAAAATAGAATTCCAGGAACTGGTTGAACCCCCAGTCGGTTTCCAGCTGCGCCCCGAACATCCACAAGGTCAGCATGTTAAACAGGATGTGAAAGAGCCCGAGGTGGAGAAAGGAATACGTGACGAGTTGCCACAGGGCACCGTGGGTTACTGCCGCGGGCACTAACTCGAGCAACCGGAAGCTTGCCGCGGCAAACGACGGGGCGAAACCCGCCAGGGGGTAATAAAGCAAGAAGATTGTCCCGTTTATGATGACCAGCCACTTGATGGCCCGGGTGAAGGGCGGGAACCCCAGGGTCATGGTGTAGTTGCGGGAAGGCATGAAATGTTAGCTTACAGGAAATTGCCGCCTAAGTGGAGACGAGCGTCCATCGCGCCAGGACACCAATGGCTGTGTATACGTGGGCACCCCCGGTCTAGCGTCCGCCAGTCGTAAGGTAAAATTTTTGTTTCTTGCACACCATCTCTCACGCACTGGCGCGTTACACGCAATTCATCTGGGGCCTCTTGCAGCCTCTGGGCTCCTGGGGGGTGTTCGCCATTGCTGCTATTGACGGCTCGCTGCTGGGCATGCCGCTGGACCCGGTGGTGGCGGGCTATGTTTACAAGAACCCTCACAAATTCCTGCTCTACGTAATCATGGCTTCGGCAGGCTCAGCCGTTGGCAGCATTGTGCTTTATGTGATTGGTTACAAAGGCGGAGAAGTCCTGCTGCAGAAACGCATGCCGCCGCAGAAGTTCGAAAGCATGCGCCGCACTTTCGATCGCCATGAGTTCTGGGCGCTGATGTTTCCCGCCATGTTGCCGCCGCCGTTTCCTTTCAAACTGTTTGTGTTGGCGGCGGCTGCCTTCGAGATGAATTTCGGGCACTTCGAGCTGGCGATCTTCGCCGGGCGTTTCGCGCGCTTTCTGATTCTGGCGCTGTTGACCATCAAATTCGGGCCGCAGGTGGTCAGCATTACCGCCCAGCTGGTGCATCAGCACCTGGCCGCGCTGCTGATTGCCGTGGCGGCGCTAATTGCCGGGTACGTGCTGCTGCGCCGGAGGCGCAAAAGCGATCTGTCTTCCTGAGCGAGGGCGAATGCCCGAGTCGAAGGATCGCTACGCTGCGTACCCTTCCGCTCTCGCTCCAGGGATTCCGTTGTGACCTATTGTGAGAACACCTTAATACAGCGATGGTGAGCGAGAAAACGCAGGGGTCCTTCGACTGCACAGCCCGATTCGCCAGCGAATCGGGCTGTTCCGCTCAGGATGACAGTTTAGACTTTGGAGGCTGTTAGATTGCCGCGTCTGCACGGCGCTCCGCCATGACGTGCACCAGGTGCCCGATGCCGAAGAACAGGGCGGTGAAGACCAGGTCGCCGGCCACATCATTGCGAAAGAAGGGCAGGCCGGCTACGTAGGCGGCCGTAAGCCCGCCCAGGGTTTTGGGATACATGGTCCAAGCGGCCCAGACCCCGAAGTTGCTGATGATAAAGAAGAAAACGGAAGCGCCCAGAGCAGCGCCCAGAACCCGCCAGGGCTTGCTGTTGGTCATTAGAACGCCGCCGAACAAGACAATGGCGAGGTAATACGCCCAGCTGATGTAGGTGTCCGCAGGCAAAGGATAGCCGTACACCACTTTGGTCAGAATTACATCCGAGGCGGCAAAGAGCGCGACCGGAATCCACACGTACTTGCGCGGCATGCGCGCGCCGAAGTAGAGCAGTGACGCCGCCACCGGTGTGAACGCCAGAGGATGAGGCAGGAAGCGGAAGCCGACGGCAAACAGCACAAACAGGATTGCCAGCATGGTCACCTCGCCAATGCGAATCTTAGATTCTGTTCTTTCCGTTCGCGGCAGTCAAGTCCGGCGGCACAGTTGCATCAGACCACCACGTCGGGGAGGAGCCCTGTTGGCGCGACCGAAGGCAGCGCTCAGTCCCCTGGTGCACATTGCAGCCGTGATTGCCATCACCGCAACAACAACTCTCGAGTGGCAGAAGGTTCGTATCAGGGCATGGCTTCAGCCGTGCCGCAATCAATCAAGTTATATTGAGAAAAATCCTGTGTTTCGACATCTTGCGGAACACCCTAATGACTTTCTTTACTCTTCAGCTCATGCTGGATTCGAGTTAGATCCGCCTCCACAGGGGCTGAAGCCCGACCTTGAGGCGATCCCAGTCGGCACCCCTGAAGGGGTACCCTGATACAAATCTTCCGCCAACTAAAATAATCACACGAATTAACCGTGCGTCGCTCCCAGCCTCTCGGAATGTGCCGGCGTGCACGATTCCTGTTATTTCCCTCGCGAGCTTTCGCCGCGGTTGGGCTGGCGGCGCAAGCCCATGTACTCGGCTACAACCTGGAGCTTGTCGTTGAGCACCACGCGGGAACTTAGAGGCCGTTCGCGGCGTTCCGGATACATAAATCGCAGGTCAAAAAAGCGCACCACGTAGCCGGGGGGATTCTCCACCTTTTCCGTTTCCGTCATGGGATAGTGCGCCCAATCCAGATACACCCGGCCCAGGTAGCTCTTTTTCGCGGCCAACGTGATTGGCGTCTCCTCGGGCTTGTAGTAGGTTTTTACTTCGTTATCCGGGTCAACATCGGGCACCAGCGAATCCACGTGCATGGTCTGAAAGAAGTCCTTAGTTTCGACCACGCCCATCCACCGGAAGGGATTCACCCAATACGGGTAAGCGGAGAGGCGAACCGGCACGGCACCGTCGTAGAGGCGAGCCTGCATGGCGGCCACGGCGCGGCGGTGCTCAAAATCGCGCAAGCCCCACACGGCCAGCATGCCGGCCAATGCCAGCGTGGCACCCAGTCGCCCGCGCGGTCCGCGGGTCTTGACCCCAATTTCCTCGTGGACCAGGCCAAACAAGGCGGGCAGCAGGAGGCCGGCGATCAGGATGACCCAGAGCACGGGCTCGACAATGAACACGATGTCCCAGGAATACCAGCGAGGGTAGAAAGGCGCGAACGGACGCACGCCGTAGTTATTGGTGAAATCAAGCAGGATGTGGCTGAGTCCGCCCAAACAGGCCAGGCCGAACAGCAGCCCCCATCGTGGCGGGACCGCCGGTTTTCGCCGCCAATGCCACAGGCTGTAGACGCCCCACACAACCACCACAGTCAGCGCCGCCATCATGGGCACGCCTACCAGGGTGTGAGTGATGCCGCGATGATGAGCGAAGCCATAAACCGGGCCATGGAAGTAGGCCAGTACGTCCAGGTCTGGCGCTTCCGCCGAGAGCACCAAGGTGACAGTGGCCAGCGCCGTCTTGCGATTGAGGCCGGCGCGGCCCATGCAGGCGCCTGTCAGGAAATGGGTGAGCGGCTCCAAAGGTCAGGAGAACAGCATTCAGGATACCGCATCGCCGACGCGCGGGGCCGTGGTCATTACGTGATCGAGAACTTTTTCTGCGGCCAATGTTTGCGGCACAAGCAAAGTCAGCGCGTTTGGAACCACGGTTATTTCAACCGGCAAACGGCCCAGGACCTCGCCGTCGGCTTCAACATATACCCGCGAGGACGTCCCGCTGCCGTTGCCGCAGGTGAGAGGACGGCAGACGAGGCGCGTGCTGTGCGCCAGTTCCACCCCCGGCACGCGCCACTGCCCGCCCGCGAGCGACCGCAGAATGTACATCAGGTAGGGCAGGCGGCTGCTGGTTTTGAAGAGCACCAACTGCACATCGTTCCGGCGCAGCGCTGCTCCGGGAGCAAAGCGGCGCAGCACTCCGCCAAAATGGGTGATGCGGACGGCCAGGGCCTGCGAAACCGCCTCCCGCCGGGCCTCACCCGAGCGGGCGTCGGTGAACTCGGCCTCGAATTGTCCCAGCTCATGGGTCAGCCACAGGCGCAGGGCTTCCGCGTAATAAGCGCCCATGCCCATTCGTTGCTTGATGCTGGAATGCAACCGGTAGAAGAGATCGGCGTCCACGCCTACGCCGACAGCGATTACGAAGTGGCGGGTGCAGAGCTGGTCGTTCCTGTCGTGATAGGCAACACGTCCGACGGCGATGCGCTGGGGGCTGGCGGTAAGCGCCGCCCGCGCCGCTCGCGCAGGATGGCGGGGGAGACCGAGATCGTGGGCCAGGGCATTGGCCGTGCCCATGGGAATCACCCCCAGGGCAGCCTCGGTGAACACCAGTCCCTGCAGGACGTCGTGCACAGTGCCATCACCGCCGCAAGCGAAGATGGCGCCGCAGCCATCCGCCACCAGTTGCCGGGCCTGCTCGCCCGCCTGCCGCGGGCCTTTGCTGGCCACGATGGTGGCGCGCACTCCCCCCCGTTGCAGCTCGGCGGCCGCCGCTTCCACCTGGGCGCGGCGCCGCTCGTCCTGCCGTCCTGAAGCCGGGTTGTAGATGAGTGCCGCTGTGCGAAACATGGGCTGGCTGCCGACCGCCGGCTATCTTAAGGTTAGCAGCTTCCGCCCCCCAAGTTGCGGTCGCTTTCCCTTTCGACTAGGCTTAAACCAATTTTGTTTGGGGCATCTCGTTAATTGATCGGATCAGGGCCCATTTACTCCATCTAAAAAGACACTGTAAGGAGGCCATTCCATGAAGCGCGCTTCCCTGTTTATTGCCCTGTTGATCGGCTGCAACCTGGCTTTCGCGCAGCAGCCTGAGAGCCGGCCCGTTACCCTGATGGGCGGCCTGGGAGACCTGCACCACGCGGTTTCCACACGCAATCCGGAAGCACAACAATTTTTCGACCAGGGGCTGCGCCTGGTGTATGCGTTCAATCACGATGAAGCGGCGCGCTCTTTTCAGCATGCCGCGGAGCTCGATCCCACCCTGGCCATGGCGTATTGGGGCATCGCTGAAGCGGTGGGCCCTAATTACAACGATCCGGGAAATGAGCCACGCCGCAAGCAGGCTTACGAGGCCATCCAGAAGGCCAAGCAGCTAGCGGCCAATGGTCCCGCCCATGAACGCGCCTACATTGACGCCCTGGCCCAGCGCTACTCGAATGACCTGCAAGCCGATTTGCGGCAGCTGGCGGTCAACTATGCCAATGCCATGCGCGAGGTGGCGAAACAGTATCCCGATGACCTGGATGCTTCCGTACTCTTCGCGGAATCGCTCATGAACCTGCACCCCTGGGGACTGTGGAAGGCAGACGGCAGCCCGGAAGAGAACACGCCGGAGATTGTGAGCGTGCTGGAGTCAGTGCTGCGGCGCGATCCCAATCACCTGGGGGCGGTGCACTACTACATTCACGCGGTGGAAGCATCGCAAAATCCTGACCGCGCGCTGTCGGAGGCCAACCGGCTGGCGGGGCTGGCGCCGGCCGCCGGGCACATCGTGCACATGCCGGCGCACGTGTACATCCGCACCGGCTATTACGAAGATGCCATTCAGACCAATGAAAAGGCGGCGGCTGCCGACCGCGCCTACCTGCAGGCCAGCGGAGCTCAGGGCATTTATCCCATGATGTATTACAGCCACAACCTGCACTTTATCGCCATTTCAGCCGGCATGACGGGGCAATATGAGGAGGCAAGGAAGGCGGCTGACCAACTGGCGGAGAACGTCCGCCCGCACGTGAAGGAAGTTCCGCCGCTGGAGGCTTTCCTGGCCATCCCCATCGCGGTGCAGGTGCGCTTCCATCGCTGGGCAAATATTCTGCAGATGCCGCAGCCCGACGCATCCATGAAGACCGTGACCAGCTTCTGGCATTTCGCGCGCGGTCTGGCCTTCGCCAACACCGGCAAGCTGCAGGAGGCTGAAGCGGAGCACAAAGCGCTGGCCGAGATTGAAGCGGCAACGCCCGCGGACGCGATCTTCTCCATGCCCTTCAACAACAAGAGCCGGAACATTCTGCGCATTGCCGACGATGTGCTGACAGCACGCCTTGCCTGCGCCCGGAAAGACAACGCGGGCGAGATTCGACTGCTGCAGGACGCGGTTGCCACGCAGGATGCGCTCAACTACGGGGAGCCGCCAGACTGGTTCTATCCCGTGCGCGAATCGCTCGGAGCGGCGCTGCTGGAAGGAGGTCAGGCGCAGGCGGCGGAGAAGGTTTTCCGCGCCGACTTGGAACAGAATCCGCGCAATGCGCGCTCGCTCTTCGGCCTGCAGACCGCGCTGAAAGCGCAGGGGCGCAACTACGACGCAGCGATGGTGGAGCGCCAGTTCCAGGAAGCCTGGAAACACGCCGACATGAAGCTCACCATAGTGGAGTTGGGAACGTAGACAAGTACCCATTCTCAGATAATGTCATCCTGAGCAAAGCAGGCCGATCCGTGCGGACCGGCCTGCGGAGTCGAAGGACCTCGCGTTTGATCGCTTGTTGAAACGCAAGGTCCCTCGACTGCGGCTCGGGATGACAGGAGAAGACGAGCGGACAAAACAGACCAGAGCCCGGCCAGCAAATTCACCTCACCCACTATAATTTTCAATGATGGCCACTGCTGCCGAGAAGGACATAAGCCGCCGCATCGAGGAACTGCGCGAGCAAATCCGCTACCACGAGCACCGCTACTACGTGCTCGACGATCCCGAACTGAGCGATGCCGACTTCGACCGCCTTATGCAGGAACTGAAGAAGCTGGAGGCGGCGCACCCTGAGCTGATCACTCCCGATTCGCCCACCCAGCGCGTGGGCGGCAAGCCGCGCGAGGGCTTCGTCAAGATGCCGCACTCCTCGCCCATGCTCTCGCTCGATAACGCCTACAACGAGCAGGAGCTGCGCGACTGGGAGCGCCGGGTGCACGAGCTCAGCGGGCGCAACACGGTGGATTACGTCTGCGAGCTCAAGCTGGACGGCCTCTCCATGGCGTTGCGCTATGCGCCCGACCAGCAGGACCCCGGCAGCTCGCGCCTGGTCCAGGGTTTGACCCGGGGCGATGGCTCCATCGGCGAAGAGGTGACGGCCAACGTCAAGACCATCCGCTCGGTGCCGCTGTTCATTCCCGCGGCCACGATGAAGAAGGCAGGCCTGCCGGCGGAGTTCGAAGTGCGCGGCGAAGTGATCATGCCCACCAAGTCGTTCGAGCGAATGAACGAGGAGCGGGAACGGTTGGGCTTGTCGAAATTTGCCAACCCACGCAATGCCGGCGCGGGCGCGGTGCGCGTGCTCGACCCTAATATCACCGCGCAGCGCCGCCTCGACTTCTACAGCTACTTTCTGTTGAGGGATGGCCGCATGTTCATGCCGCGGCAATCTGAAGCTCTGGAAGCCCTTCAGACCGCGGGCTTCAAAGTTAACCCCAACTGGCGGCGGGCGCAGAACGGGGAAGACGTCTGGAAATTCATCAACTCCTGGGAGCCAAAGCGTGACACGCTGCCCTATGAAATTGATGGCGTAGTTGTGAAGGTGGACGAAACCCGCCTGCAGCGCGAGCTGGGTTACACCGGCAAAGCGCCGCGTTGGGCCATCGCCTACAAGTACGCGGCCCGTTCGGGAATCACCAGGAT
>DASYWT010000073.1:0-2622 GCA_035935775.1 Terriglobales bacterium | reverse complement strand
CTTCGCCCCGCTCATGCCCGGCGTCACCCACATCCCCTATCCCAATCTTTACCGTCGTCCCAAAGGCTCCGACGCCAGGCAGTACGCCATTGATTGCGCCCGCTTCATCGAGGAGAAGCTGTTCAAGACCACGCTGCCTCCCGAAGAAGTAGCTGCCATCTTCGTCGAGCCTATCCAGGGTGAAGGCGGCTACGTGGTCGCTCCCCCCGAATTCCTGCGCGAGCTGCGCCGCATTTGCGACGAGAACGGCATTCTGCTGGTCGCCGACGAAGTCCAGTCCGGCGTGGGCCGCACCGGCAAATGGTGGGCCATCGAGCACGCCGGCGTGGAACCCGACATCGTCTGCATCGCCAAGGGCGTCGCCTCCGGCATGCCCCTGGGCGTGACCATCAGCAAAGCCAACATCATGGACTGGGTGCCGGGCTCGCACGCGTCCACCTTTGGCGGCAATCCGGTGTGCATCGCGGCCGCCCTGGCCACGCTGGATGTCATCGGGCGCGAAGGCATGAAGAACGCCGCCGAAGTCGGCCGCCATATCATGCAGCGCCTCAGCAGTTGGCCTCAGAAGCACAGCATTGTGGGCGACGTCCGCGGCCAGGGCTTGATGATCGGCGTCGAGATCGTCAAGGACCACGAAAGCAGAACGCCGGCCGGTCCGGAGCGCGACCGGATTGTGGAGCTCGCCTTCCAGCGGGGCATGCTTTTCCTGGGCGCCGGCCCCAACTCGATCCGCATTGCTCCGCCCCTCGTGGTCACTCGTGAGCAGGCCGACGAGGCCCTCGACGTGCTCGAAGAGTGTATCGAGACGGTCGGCGGGAAGCCGCGCAAGGCCGGCGGACCGGGTAAGCCGCAGGGCGCTTAACCTTCTCTAACAAGGCGAGTTTTTTAAGGGAAGAGCCGTAGCCCTCTGCGGCTTTTCCTTTTTTCACGCCGGTAATTTTTCCCGGCAATTTTTGCCTACCCAGCCAGGGCAGATCTGTGTATTACATCCGTAAGTGCTTGAATTCTATGCTGCGGCTTCCGTGGCAGCTCTCGTGCACACACCCACCCGCCATGGCGCACCAGTCCACCAACACTGCTCCCGCCAGAAACAAGCCCAGGATTCTCTCCGTATGCGTTGACGGCTCCGTACTGCGCACCCGTGGCATGGTCCTGCAGAACGCGGGTTACAACGTCTCCTCCGCCGCCGACTACAGCCAGGCCGTGAACGAATGTGCGTCGCGCCGCTTTGATGTCGCGGTGCTCAGCGCCTCCTTGCCTTACAACGACCGCATCGCTTTGGCCGCGGAAATGAAAAAAAACTGGCCCGCCACCCATGTGGTGATGTACTGCCGGATCCATGAAATGCCGGCCCACGCCGATGCCGTCATTGATCCCTTCGACGGCCCCGGCGCCCTGCTCTTCGCCATCGAATCCACCCTCGACGGGTAAGTGGATCTTGTAGCGCCGGCGTCTCGCCGGCTGTCCTGAGGGCGTCTCGCCCTCAGCGCTTGTGGCCCCGGCGCCCTCGCCTGCGAACGCTTTCTTCCTGCCGAAACCACGTCCTGCCTCGGGTTCTTAATGACAGACCGCACCCCAGGCGCTAAACTCGATTTAACGCCCATCAGGATGTGCGCATGTCTGGCCGTGTGACCCGGTTTACCCTGCGGGCTCTGGACCGCATCGCCGCGTTGCTCCTGCACCCGCCGGCGGCCCCCGCTCATCAAATGGTAGGTGGCCGGGGCGAGGAGGAAGCCTATTTCTACCTGCGCCGCCTGGGCTACGTGATGGTGGCGCGCAACTGGCGCTCCCCACGCCGTCGCGGAGAGGTTGACCTGATCGGCTGGGACGGCGATGTGCTCTGTTTTGTGGAAGTAAAATCGCGCACCACCCGCGACGTAAAGCCCGCCGAAGCCGCTGTTGATGCGGAAAAACAGAACGAACTGGGAGGTATGGCCGGGGAGTACCTGCGCCACGTTGCCGGCTCGCCTTCTTGGCGTTTCGACGTACTCAGCCTCTATTACGACCGGCCCGGCGTGGCTCCGCAAATCACCTTATTTAAAAATGCGTTCTCAGTATCGTAAAATCAAGAATTTGGGAAAGGATAAATACATAAATTGCCTGAGTTAAGAAAAGACCCAGTAGTCGGCCGGTGGGTCATCATCTCCACCGACCGCGCCAAGCGGCCCACCGATTTTGCCCGCGAGCAAGTAAAAATCAAAGGCGGCTTCTGCCCCTTCTGCTACGGCAACGAAGACAAGACCCCGCCTGAAATCCAGGCCTACCGCCCCAGCCATAACGGCGGCCCGCCGCCGCAGCGCGACACCTCCGGCTGGACCGTGCGCGTGGTGCCCAACAAGTTTCCCGCCCTGGGCATCGAGGGCAACCTCAACCGCCAGGCCGAAGGCATGTTCGACAAGATGAATGGCATCGGCGCTCACGAGGTCATCATCGAAACTCCCGACCACAATGCCACCCTGGCCACCCTTCCCGCCAAGCGCGTGGAAGACGTGCTCTGGACTTTCCGCGACCGCATCCTCGACCTGAAAAAAGACCGCCGCTTCAAGTACATTCTCATCTTCAAGAACCACGGCGAGCCCGCGGGCGCTTCGCTCGAACATGCTCACTCCCAGCTCATCGCCC